>CANOLA010000008.1 GCA_947566705.1 uncultured Lachnospiraceae bacterium
GGTTTGCCCTGGTAAGGTTTCTTTTGGACTTCTTGTCATATCCTAAATAACTTGGCTCCAGACCAAGTGATCTGCATCTTTTAAGTACAGGTACTTTATTAACTGCCATTTTTTCTCTATACCTCCTGATATTTGTAATGCCCTGTTCCTCAGGGGCATTGCTGCACAAACTGCACTGCAAAGCGTTTTGGAATGCAGTTTGCTCCATTTAGACTCTTCTGCGCTTTGGTGGACGACATCCATTATGAGGTACCGGAGTCACATCCCTGATTGAGGTAACCTCAAGACCACATGCGGAAAGTGCGCGGATTGCTGCCTCTCTTCCTGAACCTGGTCCCTTAACAAATACGTCAACTGTCTTTAAACCGTGAATTAAAGCTGCCTTTGTAGCAGTTTCTGCTGCCATCTGTGCAGCATATGGAGTAGATTTCTTTGAACCTCTGAATCCAAGACCACCGGCACTTGCCCATGATAAAGCATTTCCCTCAGTATCTGTCAGTGTAACAATGGTGTTATTGAAAGATGCCTGAATGTGTGCCTGTCCGCGTTCAACGTTTTTCTTTACGCGCTTTTTTGTTGATTTCTTTGCAACGTTCTTAGCCATATCTAAACTAACCTACTTTCTCTCAAATCATTATTTCTTCTTGTTTGCTACTGTTCTCTTAGGACCTTTTCTTGTTCTGGCATTTGTCTTTGTTTTCTGTCCGCGAACAGGAAGTCCCTTTCTGTGACGGATACCGCGATAGCATCCAATTTCCTGAAGTCTTTTAATATTAAGGGCAATTTCCCTTCTGAGGTCACCTTCGACAGTCTGGGTTGCATCAATGACTGCACTGATTCTCTTTACCTCATCGTCAGTCAAATCCCTGACACGTGTGTCCGGATTTA
Organism: uncultured Lachnospiraceae bacterium; assembly: GCA_947566705.1. Taxonomy (GTDB): domain Bacteria; phylum Bacillota; class Clostridia; order Lachnospirales; family Lachnospiraceae; genus Roseburia. The sequence continues at coordinate 889 of CANOLA010000008.1, forward strand.
CATTTGCTTCCTTAAGAATACGGTTTGAGCTTACCCGGCCAATGCCATAGATATAAGTCAGACCAATTTCTACACGTTTTTCCCTTGGTAAATCTACACCTGCAATACGAGCCATGTGTGTTTACACCTCCATAAAATTTTGCTGTTGTCATGTTTCCTGTGTATCTGCAACCATACACTTTTGTCCGATCTTTTTCCACCATACAGCTACGGTTGCACGTCCTGAAATGTGTGTACGGAAAAAAGATACCATATTTGCATAGTTTATCTTCTGCTGCTCGGTATTACAGCAGAAGAACAGAATATGCCCCTGTTTATTATGAACAGCGCTCTCTGCGCTGCAGCCGCACATAATCCCCTGTTGAAAAGGATTTCCTTATACCCAAAAAAGAGACTATCCCTGTCTCTGTTTGTGCTTCGGATTTTCACAGATAATTCTGATGCTTCCTTTTCTTTTAATGACTTTGCATTTCTCGCAAATAGGTTTAACTGATGATCTTACCTTCACAGCAAATCCTCCTTTCTCTGCAAAAAGCCCTATTTTAGCGGTTTCCGCCAAATATTAGATGCTTTTCCAAAAGTGTCCGAATAACATTATACACATCCGCGTCCCGAATGTCAAGGTCTTATTTATCTCTCCAGATAATTCTTCCCTTGGTCAGATCATACGGGGACATCTCAATTGTCACCTTGTCTCCCGGAAGGATACGGATAAAATTCATGCGGAGCTTTCCGCTGATGGTCGCCAGAATCTGGTGTCCGTTTTCCAGCTCCACTTTAAAAAATGCGTTTGGAAGTTTTTCCACTACCACGCCTTCCACTTCTATCACATCTGCTTTTGACATAACTTTTCCTCCTGAATATTCATTAAAATGGTTACCTGTTTTCTTTGCAAAAGGCTGTGCATCAGACTTTCGCCGTACTGAAGGCCTCTTTTTCCTCTTCTGTCAGGGAAAGGATTTCCGGTTCACCTTCTGTAATAAGTATCGTATTCTCATAATGTGCGGATAATGCCCCGTCGGCGGTAACCACCGTCCATCCGTCATCCGACCAGAACACATCTTCTGTCCCGATATTGATCATCGGTTCGACTGCAAGTGTCATTCCCGGCTGCAGTTTCACCCCCCGCCTGAATTTACGGTAGTTGGGAATCTCCGGCTCTTCATGCAGGCTGCTTCCGATTCCGTGTCCGCATAAATCCCGGACCACCCCGTAACCGAAGCTTTTCGCATAGTCACCAATCGCCCTTGAGATATCATGCAGATGCCTTCCCGCCCGTGCCATTTTCATTCCGCAAAAAAATGATTCCCTTGTCCGCTCAATCAGAAGCTGTGCCTGCGTACTGACGTTTCCCACTGCCACGGTTCTTGCCGCATCCGAATGATACCCCTTGTAAATCACACCTGCATCCAGACTGACAATATCGCCTTCTTCTATCATTCTGTGCTCCGCCGGAATACCATGTACTACTTCCTCATTTACAGAAACACAGACAGAAGCAGGATAACCAAGATAATTCTTAAAAGAAGGAATACATCCATAACTCCGGATCATGTCTTCTCCCAACCGGTCAATGTCTGCTGTTGACATTCCAGGTTTGATTTCTTTTGCGAGACTCTGGTGTACGGAGGCAAGGATTTTCCCTGCCTCCCGCATCAGTGCAATCTCTTCAGCAGATTTAATGCTTACTTTCATGCTTTATTCACCCAGGATGGCAACGATATCCGTAAACACGTCATCCATTGGTTTTGTTCCGTCCACGGATTTTAAAATACCCTGGTTTTTGTAATAATCAATCAGAGGCTGTGTCTGCTCGTGATATACACTGAGGCGCTTCTGTACTGTCTCCGGCTTATCATCATCACGCAGTACGGTTTCGCTTCCGCAGACGTCGCATTTTCCTTCAGCCTTTGTCGGGTTGAATTCGATATGGTAAGTTGCCCCGCAGTTTAAGCAGGCGCGTCTGCCGCCCATACGGTTTACGATATTTTCATCCGGCACATCGACATCAATGGCATAATCCATTGTCTCGTTGATTTTTTTCAGTGCTGCATCAAGAGCCTCAGCCTGCGGAATGGTTCTTGGGAATCCATCCAGTACAAATCCGTTTTTGCAGTCATCCTGCTGGATACGGTCCATAACAAGGTCGCAGGTAAGCTCATCCGGAACAAGCGCTCCCTGGTCCATATATGTCTTTGCCTTTTTTCCAAGTTCTGTTCCGTTTTTGATGTTTGCACGGAAAATATCCCCTGTGGAAATATGCGGTATCTGGTACTTTGCTGCAATCTGTTTTGCCTGTGTTCCTTTTCCGGCTCCCGGAGCCCCTAACATGATAATTTTCATAAAATACATCTCCTTTCTTTATACTATGAATGGAGATACCGCATTCAGTATCTCCAAACATAATTATTCGTTCAAAAATCCCTTGTAGTGACGAACTCTCATCTGTGACTCAATCTGTTTTAAGGTTTCAATGACAACACCAACAATAATGATGATGGATGTTCCGCCAAAGGATACATCTGCCTTGAATACCCCGTTGAAGAAAATCGGAACAACTGCAACAATTGACAGTCCGATTGCACCGATAAATACAATATATCCCAGTATCTGGTTCAGATAGTCACTGGTCGGCTTACCAGGACGTATTCCCGGAATAAAGCCTCCTGAACGTTTCATATTGTCCGCAATCTCCAGCGGATTAAAGGTAATCTGTGTGTAGAAATATGCGAACGCAATAATCAGCAGAAGATATACAGCCAGTCCAATGGAGTAAATCGGTTCTTCCGGGTTACACCAGTTTGACTGTGACATTCCCCTTAAAATTTTACTGCCGATGCCGGTTCCGTTACCCTTGCCGGCAATGGATGCTATAATCACCGGTGTCTGCAGAAGAGACTGCGCAAAGATGACCGGGATTACACCACTGGTGTTTACTTTAAGCGGAATGTGTGTGGACTGTCCGCCCGTCTGCTTGCGTCCCTGCAGTTTCTTGGAATACTGAACCGGAATTCTGCGTTCAGCATCCTGGAGAATCACTACAAATACGACCATCGCAATAATAATCGCCAGAATGATTACTCCTGCAAGAATTCCCTTTGGAATTGACTTATTTGCAATAAACTGGCTCCAGAGTGTTCCCATGTCTTCCGGTATACGGGAAATAATATTGATCACAAGCACGATTGAAATACCGTTTCCAATACCTTTTTCCGTAATACGCTCTCCTATCCACATCAGTACGGCGGAACCTGCAGTAAGCCCTGTTACAACCATAATAACAGTAAGGGGACTCTTTTCTGTCAGGAGATTTCCACGGTAAAACCCGACTGTCATGGCAATTGACTCAATCAGTGCCAGGACAACTGTCAGGTAACGGGTAATGGAAGCAATTTTCTTTCTACCCTCTTCTCCATCACGCTGCATTTCCTCAAGCTTGGGAATTGCAATTGTAAGAAGCTGCATGATAATGGAAGAAGTAATATACGGAGTGATGTTCAGCGCAAAAATCGCCATGTTATTGAAAGAACCACCCGTGATTGCATTGAAAAATCCCATTCCGTCTTTCGCCTGACTCTCCCACCATTCCCTGAATACTGCCCCGTCAACGCCCGGAGTCGGAAGCTCACTTCCGATCCGGATGACAACCAGCATAAAAAGGGTAAAGAGAATTCTGTTACGAATATCTTTTACTTTAAAAGCACTACGCAGTGTCTCAAACATTAGATCACCTCTGCTTTTCCACCAAGAGCCTCAATCTTTTCTTTTGCACCGGCACTGAATGCATTTGCCTGAACGGTGAGCTTCTTAGTAAATTCGCCATTTCCGAGAATCTTTACTCCGTCCCTCGGATTTTTAACAATACCGGTCTCAATCAGTGTTTCTACAGATACAACCGCATCATTGTCAAATCTCTCAAGGGCAGAAAGGTTAATACCTACGATATCTTTGGAATTTCTGCATTTAAAACCTCTCTTTGGAATTCTTCTGTATAATGGCATCTGGCCACCTTCAAACCCCGGTCTTGGCGCTCCGGAACGGGCCTTCTGGCCTTTGTGTCCTTTACCAGCCGTTTTGCCGTTTCCTGAACCATGTCCGCGGCCTCTTCTAAAACTGCTGCGATTGGAACCTTCTGCTCCTTTTAAACTGGATAAATCCATTTTGGCACCTCCTTGTCTTATTCTACTTCTTCTACTTTGATATATGGTGCTACCTTACGAATCGCGCCCTGTGTGGCTGCATTATTCGGCAACTCAACTGTCTTGTTCAGCTTTCTTAATCCAAGAGCCTCGATTGTTTTCTTGTTTTTCGGAACAGCACCAATTGTTGATCTGATCAGTGTAACCCTTACTCTGTCTGCCATGTTCTGCTCCTCCTTAACCTAAGATTTCTTCCACGGACTTACCGCGAAGCCTTGCAACTTCCTCCGGACTTCTTAACTGTGACAATGCTTCGATTGTAGCAAGTACAACATTCTGCTTGTTGTTTGAACCAAGTGACTTGGTACGGATATTTGTAATTCCGGCAAGCTCGCATACGGAACGCGCAGGACCGCCGGCGATGATTCCGGTACCTTCCGGAGACTTCTTTAAAAGTACAGAAGCACCTGTATATTTTCCTGTTACATCATGTGTAATTGATTTGTTATCGTCCAGCTTAACGTTGATCAGTCTCTTGATGGCATCTTCCTTTCCCTTGCGGATTGCCTCAGGAATTTCCGCTGCCTTTCCAAGACCGGCACCAACATGACCGTTCTTGTCGCCAACAACAACGAGAGCTGTGAAACGCATGTTACGTCCGCCCTTAACAACCTTTGTTACACGCTTGATGTCAACAACCTGGTCAACTAATTCTAATTGACTAGCATCAATGATTTCACGTTTCATGTCTGTTTCCTCCTAGAACTCTAACCCAGCTTCTCTTGCTGCGTCAGCTAATGCCTTTACCTTACCTGCGTATATATAACCGCCGCGATCAAAGACAACTGTTGTAATACCCTTATCTAATGCTTTTTTTGCGACCACAGTACCAAGCTTAGCTGCTGCATCCACGTTATTAGTCTTATCAAGCCCTTCCTTCACTTCTTTTTCGAGTGTGGAAGCGGCTACAAGTGTATTGCCAACTGTATCGTCAATAATCTGAGCATACATATGGTTATTGCTTCTGAATACAGCTAAACGGGGACGCTGTGCTGTACCTGAAAGATGATTACGCATTCTTCTGTGTTTCTTTTCTCGAACTTCCGCTCTTGACTTTTTACTAACCATTTTCTGTCCACTCCTTTAATTATTTCTTACCAGTCTTACCAACTTTACGTCTAATAACTTCATCAGCATACTTGATACCTTTGCCCTTGTATGGCTCCGGTCTTCTCTTATCCCTGATTTCCGCTGCGTACTGGCCTACTTTTTCTTTATCAATTCCCTTCACGGTAATCTTGTTGTCTTCCACAACCGCCTCAAGGCCTTCCGGATCAATCATCTCAACCGGATGGGAATATCCCAGGTTAAGCGTCAGCTTGTTTCCGGACTTGGAAGCCCTGTATCCAACACCGTTTACCTCAAGAACCTTTGTATATCCCTCGGTAACGCCAACAACCATGTTGTTGATCAGTGTTCTTGTCAATCCGTGTAAGGATTTCATTCTCTTTAAATCGTTTGGTCTTGTTACTACGATTTGTGAGTCCTCTGATTTGATTTCCATCTCAGACGGAAGCGTTCTCTCCAGAGTTCCCTTTGGACCTTTTACAGTCACATGATTATTTTCTGCAATATCAACTGTTACTCCAGCCGGTACTGCGATTGGCATTCTTCCTATACGTGACATGCCCGTACCTCCTTATTTTCTGTGTTAAGGTTATTTTATCTGCGCATCTGCATAAACTACCATACAAATGCCAGAACTTCTCCACCAACTTTGAGCTTTCTGGCTTCCTTGTCAGTGACAATTCCCTGATTCGTAGAAAGAATCGCAATTCCCAGTCCTCCAAGAACGCTCGGAATCTCATCCTTTCCTGCGTATACACGAAGTCCCGGTTTGGAAATTCTCTTAATACCGGTAATTACCTTCTCATTCTTGTCTGCACCATATTTCAGTGTAACACGGATAGTCTTGAAGTTACCATCCTCCACAATGTCATACTTCTCGATGAATCCCTCATCAACAAGGATGCCCGCAATGGCAACCTTAATCTTGGAAGATGGAATATCTACTGTATCATGCTTCGCAGTATTTGCATTACGGATTCTTGTAAGCATATCTGCAATCGGATCACTTGTCATCATGATGTATATTTCCTCCTTTTCGTTTTACCAGGAAGCCTTCTTAACTCCTGGAATCTGACCTTTATAAGCTAACTCACGGAAACATACCCTGCAGATTCCGTATTTTCTCAAAACTGAATGTGGACGTCCACAAATTCTGCAGCGTGTGTATTCCCTGGTAGAGAATTTCTGTTTCCGCTGCTGTTTTACTTTCATACTTGTCTTAGCCATTAAAATCCCTCCTGATTACTTGGCAAACGGCATGTTGAACAGTGTTAAAAGCTCACGTGCCTCTTCATCTGTCTTTGCAGTTGTAACGAAGATAACATCCATACCACGGACCTTATCCACCTTGTCATACTCAATTTCAGGGAAAATAATCTGCTCCCTGATACCAAGTGCATAGTTTCCGCGGCCGTCAAATGCATTCGGGTTTACACCGCGGAAGTCACGTACACGGGGTAAAGCCAGATTGATCAGACGGTCTGCGAATTCATACATCTTCTCGCCGCGTAATGTAACTTTACATCCAATCGGCATATTCTCACGAATCTTGAAGTTTGCAATCGCATGTTTTGCCTTTGTTGTAACAGCTTTCTGACCGGTAATCGTCTCCATATCCTTAACAGCTGCCTCAAGAACCTTTGCGTTCTCCTTAGCCTCACCAACACCCATGTTTACCACGATTTTGTCAAGCTTCGGAACCTGCATTGGATTAGTGTAACCAAACTTTTTGGTCATTGCTTCTCTAATTTCATTTTCGTACTGTTCTCTCAGTCTACTCAATGTTCTGTCCTCCTCTCTCCAATTAATCGATCACATCGCCTGTTGATTTAGCGAAACGGACTTTTTTATCCCCCTCAAATTTGAAACCGATACGGGTTGGCTGTCCTTTGTGCAGATACATAACGTTAGATGCATCAATCGGCGCCTCCTGGTGGATGATTCCGCCCTGCTGGTTTGTCATGCTTGGCTTTGCATGCTTGGTAACCATATTGATTCCCTCAATAAGGAGTTTGTTTTTCTTTCTGTCTACGGCAATTACCTTGCCTTCTTTGTCTTTATCTTTTCCGGCGATAACCTTGACCATATCGCCCTTTTTGATTTTCATCATTGACATCTTCGTTCCTCCTATAATACTTCCGGAGCCAGAGAAACAATCTTCATAAACTGCTTCTCACGAAGCTCACGAGCTACTGGTCCAAAGATACGGGTTCCTCTTGGTGTCTTGTCGTCCTTGATAATCACTGCTGCGTTTTCATCAAACCTGATATAGGAACCATCTTTACGACGGGCACCCTTTACTGAACGAACTACTACTGCCTTGACAACATCGCCCTTTTTAACAACACCGCCTGGTGTTGCATTTTTAACAGTTGCAACGATGATATCACCAATGTTCGCATATCTTCTGGTAGATCCACCCATTACGCGGATAACAAGTAACTCTTTCGCACCGGTATTGTCCGCAACCCTGAGTCTGCTTTCCTGCTGTACCATGCTTGTAGCCTCCTTCTATTATTTTGCTCTTTCCATAATTTCCACAAGTCTCCATCTCTTCTCTTTGGATAATGGCCTTGTCTCCATAACCCTGACGGTATCACCTGTCCTGGCGTCATTTTTCTCATCATGGGCCTTTAACTTGTAAGTCCTTTTTACAATCTTGTTGTAAAGAGGATGTCTCTCGTTGTTCTTTACTGCAACAACGATTGTTTTATCCATCTTATCGCTGACAACAACACCTATACGCGTTTTTCTAAGATTTCTTTCTTCCACGACCGAAGTCTCCTTTCTGAAAATTGCAACCTGCTGTTTATTCAGCAGCGCCAGCTTTCTGTGTGATGATTGTCTGAATTCTGGCAATATTCTTACGAACTTCCTTAATTCTGGATGTGTTATCCAGCTGGTTGGTTGCATTCTGGAATCTCAAATTGAAAAGTTCCTTTTTCGCATCAACCAACCGCGCCTGCAAATCAGTTACCGTAAGTGACTTTAATTCTTCTAAATATGCACTAGTTTTCATTTGATTCACCGCCTTCTAAATCTGCACGTGAAACGATTTTACACTTGCAAGGTAATTTGTGTGTTGCAAGGCGTAAAGCTTCACGGGCTACTTCTTCCGGAACACCGGAGATTTCAAATAATACCCTGCCCGGCTTAACTACAGCCACCCAGTACTCAAGGGCACCTTTTCCTTTACCCATACGAACTCCAAGAGGCTTATGGGTTACCGGCTTATCCGGGAAAATCTTAATCCAGACTTTACCGCCACGCTTGATATGTCTTGTCATGGCAACACGGGCTGCCTCAATCTGGTTGGACTTGATCCAGCACGGCTCTGTTGCAATAATTCCGTACTCGCCATAAGTGATCTTGTTACCCCTGGTAGCCTTGCCCGCCATTGATCCGCGGAACTGTTTACGATGTTTTACTCTCTTTGGCATTAACATAATTACTGAGCTCCTCCTTCCTTGTTACCTTTCGCAGGAAGCACCTCGCCTTTGTAGATCCAGACCTTAACACCTACTTTACCGTAAGTGGTATCTGCCTCTGCAAATCCGTAATCAATATCTGCACGAAGTGTCTGAAGCGGGATTGTTCCGTCAGAGTAGAACTCTGTACGCGCCATATCGGCACCGCCAAGACGTCCGGAGCAGGAAGTTTTGATTCCCTTTGCGCCTGACTTCATTGCACGTCCCATGCAGGACTTCATTGCACGCCGGAAAGAAACACGGTTCTCAAGCTGCAGGGCAATGTTTTCAGCCACAAGCTGTGCATCACGGTCAGGTCTTTTCACCTCTTTGATATCCACAACCAGCTTCTTTTCTGTGAGCTTCTGGACCTCAGCCTTGATTTTCTCAATCTCAGCTCCGCCCTTACCAATTACAACACCCGGCTTGGCTGTGTAAATGATAACCTTTACGCGGTCTGATGCTCTTTCGATTTCAATCTTTGAAACACCTGCTGCGTATAATTTCTTCTTTAAAAATGTTCTGATATTGTAGTCTTCTACTAAGTAATCAGCGAAATCACCCTCTGCATACCATTTAGAATCCCAGTCTTTGATAACGCCGACCCTTAATCCATGAGGATTAACTTTCTGTCCCATGATTGCCTCCTATCTTTCATCAAGCACGATTGTAATGTGGCTCATTCTCTTCTCGATTCTGTAAGCCCTTCCCTGTGCCCTTGGCTGAATTCTCTTCATTGTTGGCCCCTTATTTGCATAGCACTCTGCTATATAAAGGTTCTCTGCCCTCAGTCCGTTGTTGTTCTCAGCATTAGCAATTGCTGATTTTAACAGTTTCTCTATTACGCTTGAAGCGTATCTCGGATTGTATGCCAGAATAGCAAGTGCAGTCCTGACATCCTTGCCGCGAATTGCATCTAATACGAAGCATGCTTTGGTTACTGACACTCTGGCATAAGATAACTTAGCCGAAGGTCTTGTATCCTTTACTTCATTTCTCTCTCTCTTAATCTGCGATCTGTGTCCTTTTGCCATGATGAGTCCTCCTTTCCTGCAAATATGCTCTATCTTACGCCTGATTTCTTCTCATCTTTTCCATGTCCCCTGTAAGTTCTTGTAGCAACGAACTCACCGAGTTTATGTCCGACCATATCCTCTGTTACATAAACCGGAACATGCTTTCTTCCGTCATGAACCGCAAATGTATGTCCGACAAAAGACGGGAAAATTGTGGACCGGCGGGACCAGGTTTTAATTACCTGCTTGTCACCGGAAGCGTTCATGGCGTCTACTTTTTTCAGTAAGCTCTCATCCGCAAATGGTCCTTTTTTCAGTGAACGTGACATTTCTTCAACCTCCTAATTATTTGATAGCCCTACCGTCTCTTCTTCTTACGATAAGCTTGTTAGACTGCTTGTTCTTCTTTCTGGTCTTTAAGCCAAGTGCAGGCTTGCCCCACGGAGTACATGGTCCCGGACGTCCAACCGGAGCCTTACCTTCACCACCACCATGCGGATGGTCGTTCGGGTTCATAACAGAACCGCGGACTGTCGGGCGGATTCCCATATGGCGCTTGCGTCCTGCCTTACCGATATTTATAAGGTTGTGGTCACCATTTCCGATCACACCGATGGTTGCGCGGCACTTAATCGGAACCATTCTCATTTCACCGGACGGAAGACGGAGTGTTGCGTACTTTCCTTCCTTTGCCATAAGCTGTGCGCTGAGTCCTGCTGCGCGGACAAGCTGACCGCCCTTGCCAGGAAGCATCTCGATATTATGAATCTGTGTACCAACCGGAATGTTTTCCAGCGGCAGGCAGTTTCCGATTCTCACCTCAGCCTCCGGTCCGTTCATAACCTTCATTCCGTCTGTCAGTCCTGCCGGAGCAAGAATGTAGGACTTCTGTCCGTCTGCATAACAGATTAATGCAATGTTTGCTGTTCTGTTCGGATCGTATTCAATACCGATGACCTTTGCCGGAATACCGTCCTTGTTCCTCTTAAAGTCAATGATTCTGTATTTTCTTCTGTTGGCACCGCCGCGGTGTCTGACAGTAATTTTACCCTGATTGTTACGACCGGAATGCTTCTTTAAAGAAGTTGTAAGGGACTTCTCAGGAGTTTTCTTTGTAATCTCTGAGAAATCAGAACCAGTCATATTTCTTCTGGAAGGTGTATATGGGTTATATGTTTTGATTCCCATTGTTTTTCTCCTTTCATGTCATCATTTAAACTGCTGATTAAAGACCGCTGAAAATCTCAATGTCCTTGCTGTCCTCTGTAAGCTGGACAATAGCCTTCTTTGTCTTTGCAGTTTTTCCAACCACCATGCCGCGTCTCTTTTTCTTTCCCACGCAGTTCATTGTGTTGACCTTTGCAACTGCTGTTCCTTCGAACATTTTTTCAACTGCCTCTTTAATCATGGCTTTGTTTGCCTCCGGATGAACAAGAAATGTGTATTTCTTTTCAGCCATTGCAGCCATACTCTTCTCGGTTACTACCGGTTTGAGGATTACATCATAATACTGTATGTTAGCCATTATACATACACCTCCTCGATTGTTTCAACAGCAGCCTTTGTAACTACTACTGTGTCATATTTTAATGCATCGAACACGTTCAGTTCGTTAGTCTGTGCCGTCTTGACTGTCGGAATGTTTCTTGCGGATGCAATCACATTGGTATCCATGTCATTTAACACAACCAGTGCCTTTTCAAGTTTCAGGTTATTCATTACCTGCACAAATTTCTTTGTCTTAATCTCATCAAGTCTTAAATCGTCAAGAACGATAAACTTGCCCTCTTCCACCTTGGAAGTAAGCACGGACTTTAATGCAGCCCTCTTTTCTTTTTTATTAAGCTTGAATGAGTAATCCCTTGGTGTCGGGGCAAATACAACTCCGCCGCCCTTCCACTGTGGAGCCCTGATTGACCCCTGTCTTGCATGACCGGTTCCTTTCTGTCTCCATGGTTTTCTTCCACCGCCGCGAACTTCAGAACGCGTCTTAGCCTTCTGTGTTCCCTGACGCTTATTTGCAAGCTGCTGGAGAACAGCCATATGAACTAAATGCTCATTGATTTTTACGCCGAAAATGGAATCGTTCAGTTCAATTGAACCAACTTCGTTGCCTTCCATATTATAAACAGCCACGTTAGCCATCGTAAAGTTCCTCCTTTCTTAATCTCGCACTACTTACCAGACTTTACGGTCTCTTTAACTGTAATCAGAGCCTTTTTCGCTCCCGGAACAGCACCCTTGATTAACAGTAAGTTCTTCTCTGCGTCAACCCTTACAACCTCAAGGTTCTGTGTTGTAACCTTTACGCACCCCATATGTCCAGGCATTCCTTTTCCCTTGAACACACGGCTTGGAGAAGAGCAGGCTCCGTTGGAACCCTGGTGACGATGGAACTTGGAACCATGCGCCATCGGTCCTCTGTGCTGGCCGTGTCTCTTGATTGCGCCCTGAAAACCTTTACCTTTGGAAATGGCGCTTACATCAACCTTGTCTCCTTCTGCGAAGATATCGGCCTTAATTTCATCTGCCAGATTATACTCGTCTGCATTCTCTAATTTGAACTCACGGACATATCTCTTTCCGGATACGCCAGCTTTGGCGAAATGTCCCATCTCCGGTTTGTTTACGCCATGTCTGCAGCGTACTTTTTTCTTTCCGCCGGCATCTTTATTGACAATCTTTTCCTTCTTGTCCATAAAGCCCACCTGGACTGCGCTGTAACCATCGTTGTCAACGGTTTTAATCTGTGTGACAACACAAGGTCCGGCCTGCAGAACTGTGACCGGCACTAAAACGCCGTCAGCGTTGAAGATCTGCGTCATTCCGAGTTTTGTTGCTAAAATTGCTTTCTTCATTTCTTACCTCCTGTTTGGTTAAGTTTTTTACAAAACCCAACACATTTTCTACAGCGGAACGCTTCTTGCCTGCATCCGGTATATGAAACTTTCCCGGAACAAGTAGCGGAACCGTTCATCCTAGAATATATATAAACTATTCAGGATTTCCATAATTATTTTTGTTTCATTTTGATATCAATGTACACACCTGCCGGCATCTCTAAGCGGGAAAGTGCATCAACCGTCTTCTGGGTTGGTGTCACGATATCAATCAGTCTCTTATGAGTCCTCTGCTCGAACTGCTCACGGGAATCCTTATACTTGTGAGTTGCCCTTAAAATAGTAACAACCTCTCTCTTTGTCGGAAGAGGTACCGGTCCGCTCACCTGTGATCCGTTCTTCTTTACAGTTTCGATGATTTTTTTGGCTGATGAATCCACCAGTTCGTGATCATAAGCCTTGAGGGTGATTCTCATTACTTGACTTGCCATAAAAAAAGTCGCCTCCTTTTCGCACTTTTAAATAGTACGACAAGCGGTGACTGTACACTTCTCCGTGTGTGTCATTGTGATAAGGTGCCGCTTGCGGCGGATTCCTTGTCACCCCTTGCAATAAGGTGTCACGCAGTGACGGATTCCTTGTTGCCCATTGCGATAGGGTAGTGGCTTGCGGCGGATTCCTTGTTGCCACATCCTGACTCCTGCATCTTCTTCAAACACTACACGTTGTTTCTACCTCTGGTAGACCATATTACCTGTACAGTGACTTGTCGTCAGTTTCCTAACTTGACATTCGCTCCGCGGAAAACCTGCCACGGCGGGCAGCAACCTCGCGCTTCACAGCTATCATGCCACAGCAACGCCTATTATACATGACGTTTTGGGAAAATGCAAGTACTTTTTTCTTTTTTTACAAATTCGCACTCTTTATGCTTTATACAATCTGCGAGGTCTTATGTTTATCATGATATAAATGGTAAAAAAAGAGAACCAGACAGACAATTCCCACAATCCATGCCGGAACTGCAAGTATGTTTCGTATTTTTCCCCACTTCATATATGTCGCGTAATCCGCATAGCTTTCAAAAACGGGTGAAAAGTGAAGCTGTTTCCCTTCATACCCGAACACCCCGACAAGCCCGATTGGTTTGCCGCAGGAAGAACAATGTTCCCCCTCAAATTCCACTTTACAGTGCTTACAGGATGGCGGCTCTATTTTCCCCATCCTCAGTACCGGAAGATTATTCCCGGCATAAATGAATACAAGTGCAAGAATCAGAAAAATCCATTTTTTATTCATACTGTCTCCCTTCCATTATATCACAAACAGCCACAGTTCCATCTGCGGCTGTTCGTGTATGCATTTATTCAAGCTCCTGTATAATAAGCCGGAAGCCTGCAATGGTGTGCATGTCTAAATCCTCATCAAAATGGAAAACCAAACTCTTCAAATCTGGCTGTAACATTCCCGTCAATTGGAATATAGCCTCCTCTTTTTCTTCCAATAACTGCACTTCCTCCGGTGGTTCTGCCTGATATTTCTTACGATCTTTTCCCTGAACAACAGTTGGAATCCTAATTACATATTCACTGCTTCCATTTTTCAAATCCGCAACAACATAAGCAACCCGTTCATTTTTCTGCCAGTCCGTGTCTGATTCAATCCTGCCGCCAAGCGGGCAGAGTTTTACGAACATGCTAATCCCATTGCCGTCCGTTGCCTCAAACTCACGCATAGGAATTCTTGTGATTTCCATTTCCTCCTTCTTTATCTGCGAGCTGTCTAATACATCTTCGGCTTTCCATTTCATACTCCGGAAAACTCCTGCGCTTTTCTCCAGTTCCTCCTCTGAAACTGTATAATCCCCTGTTTCAACAACACGGTAACTGCCGTCTTGCATTTCTTCCACTTTGTCGCTTCCCACAATCAAACACTCATAATATTCCCGTACAACGGAATCCGGGTGTGCTACATCCTTCAGAAGCTTCATATCATAAGTCAACCGTGCCATGGAAAGTTCCGGACAGATTTCCAGAGAAATAATATTAATTTCCACATCATCTGTTTTATGAGGTTTTAACTTCTGCCCTGCCACCTCCTGTGTTTCCATGCTTGCTATCTCTTCTGTTTGTTCGGTGTCTTTTCCAGTTCCGCATGCACTCAATAAAAATAGAAAAACAGCTATGACCATGTATATTCTTTTCATAAAAACCTCCTAAATAAAAATAGGGAACAATAGTAATGATATATTTCTATCTAAATATTGTTCCCTCTTTCCCTAAAAACTACCCAACATTAACATGTGCCGTTAAGTAAACATCAGAAGCCGTGCCCACAATGCTTACCAATAGTTCTATTCTCGTATTTTCATAAGCAGATTTCGGTGTAACATCAATAGGCAATGTCGTCCCATAAGATTGTGAACCAAATTCAATGCTTTTAATTTTATCACCTATTTTAAACTCATAGTTAATAGGAGATACACTTATTTTTCCAACAGTGCTAAATCCCATTGTTCCATTTACAACTGCACCGAATTGAAGTGCCTTCGTCGTATATGGATAGGATAACTTAATTGTACTTTTCGGTGTCGAATATCCAGTCCATTCAATATTCCCCGATGACGGATAATTTGCCATAATAATTCCTCCTTTGTGAATCTGTTTTAAAAGGTTACACCATGCATTCTCCATATCACCCCCTCATAGCTTTTATTACAAGCATCCGTTTGCAACCAGACACTAAATATATAAATGTACATTATATATCGCATATGTCTATCCCATTAGACTTATTGTCCGAAAGAAAAGTGCCCTGTGGCACAATTTTTCTTGTGACCTGCTTTCAGCGCGTGGAATAGTTTCCATGCACATTTACCCTTGTTTCCCCTTTATTTAACACAAAGAACCTGTAAACCCCGCTTTCTTCTATATAAAAGCTATGTTCTGCCTGACCGTTTCGGATAATATAACGGCTCGAACCATCCGGCTGGAGCAGCCCGCAGGACACTTCCTTTCCGTGTGAATCCATTTCCAGCATAACAGAAACCGACTGTCCTTTTTTCAAATGAATTTCCGGTCCCACTGTCTGTATGCAGGCTGGAATCTTCCATGAAAAACTATTCTTCCAAGGCGACTCATGTCCGGCAGACACTGTCCCTTCTACAGTGATATATTCTTCCCATGTCTGGTCGCTGCTGCCTGCCAGATAAATTCCCGCCCGGCGCACTGCCGCCGCAAGAACATCTGCTGCCGAAAGGGATGCCGCGCTGACGCTTCCAGTTCCCGTAAACAGTAACAGAACAATCGCAAAAGCTGCCGCAAGCCTGGAACGTTTTTTCACCAGATATGCGCGTTTTACATGCTCAATTCTTTTGCGGATTGCACTTTTTCCCCCCGCAAGACCTGACACGGATCCTACAGTTTTCCGGCCGCCCTGCATCAGACAGAGAATGTTTTCATAATAATCCGCAAACTTTCCAGTTCCCCTGCACACCGCATCATCGACCGCGTATTCGCTCCAGTTTTGCAGCAGGCAGAAATACCACCATGCAAACGGGTTCGCCGCATGTAAAATACAAATAAGATATGCGACATTCTTGTAAAAAACATCTTTATGTAAAACGTGCGCCAGTTCATGCCGGAAAATAATTTCCAGTTCATGTTCCCCGTAATTACAGGCAGGAAGAATAATGACCGGATGGAAAATCCCGGCAGTAAACGGTATTGTTTCGTATTCCGAAATCCGCAGCACCGCCTTTGCCCCCGGAATCTTTAATTCTTCCAGAATTTTAGCAAAGCTGTCAAGAATTCTGCCGTCTTCACAGACAGCAGAAACTGCCAACCGTTTATGCAAACATACACGTTCCCTCAGGTAAAAACAAAACACAGCCGCTGCCACCACAACCCACAGTCCAAAAAAGATTTTTCCCGCCATGGACAAAAACGGTGTTGGCAGAAACAGAAAACCCTGCCAGCGGTACAACTGCAGATTCAGCCATTTTAAAACGCAGTATGCAATAGGTAACAACCAGAAACATGCCAGCGTTTTTAACAGCCGGTATGCAACGCTTATAAAACCAAGACGCTCTAACAGCCGTCCCGCCAAAAACCATATGCCAGTAAGCAGTGCCCCGGTAATGGTGGTAAATGCAAGGGCATATACCAGTTCACTCATCCACATCCAAAAGCTCCTTTATTTTTTCAATCTCATCCTTCGGCATCTCCTGTGATTCACAGAGTGCGGCAACAAGTCTGGACGGCTTCCCGCCGAACCAGAAATTCGTCTGCTCCTTTAACAGTCTGCTCTTATATTCGTCCTCGCTTTTTTCAGCATGAACATAAGATGCTTTTCCGATTCGATAGGTACTCACATAGCCTTTTTCCGCCATCTTGGACAAAAAGGTTACGACAGTGGTGCGCGCATAATTTTTATCAAAACGAATGGCTAGCTCACGGATTAATTCCTGTACTGCAATATCCTCTTTTGCATCCCATATAACTTTCATAATTAAGGTTTCGCAGCCGCTAAGCTCTCCCATAATTGGATTCATGGTTTTCTCCTTTCGTCTACTTTATTAGACACGTCTATTATAACAGACGCATGAGGAAAATTCAATATGTTTCATAAAATTTTTTATATCCTTTTTTCTTGCCCTTCTTCTTATTCTATTATAGAATAATTAAGTAATTGTAAAATGTTTTTTGCAATTATCAATTACAATCTTAAGGAGAAAATTATGTGGTTAGCCGATAAATGGAATGATTATGAAGTAATAGACTGCTCCGCCGGGGAAAAGCTGGAGCGGTGGGACAAATATATTCTTGTAAGACCGGATCCGCAGGTAATCTGGAATACCCCGAAAAAGGAAAAGGGCTGGAAACAGAAAAACGGACATTACCACCGCAGTGAAAAGGGCGGCGGCTCATGGGAGTTCTTTCACCTGCCGGAAGAATGGTGTATCCACTACACGCTTCCCATTGGCAAAGAGCTGACGTTTCATTTAAAACCATTCAGTTTTAAACATACCGGGCTGTTCCCGGAGCAGGCCGCAAACTGGGACTGGTTTTCCCAGATTATCCAGAAAGAAACGAAAAAAGGACGCGAAGTCAAAGTCCTGAATTTATTTGCATACACCGGCGGAGCAACACTTGCCGCAGCAGCTGCCGGGGCACATGTCACCCACGTGGACGCCTCCAAAGGAATGGTAAACTGGGCAAAGGAAAACGCCATTTCCTCCGGGTTAAAGGATGCCCCTGTCCGCTGGCTCGTGGACGACTGTGTAAAATTTGTGGAGCGTGAAATCCGCCGCGGAAATCATTATGATGCGGTTATTATGGACCCGCCTTCCTATGGCAGAGGTCCGAAAGGGGAAATCTGGAAAATTGAAGAAAATATTTACCCACTGCTTCTGCTCTGCAGGAAGCTTCTGGTGGACAATCCTCTTTTTTTCCTTATAAATTCCTACACTACCGGACTGCAGCCTGCCGTGCTTTCCTATATGCTGAGTACTGTGTTAAAACAATTTCATGGAACTGTCCTTGCTGATGAAATCGGACTTCCGGTCACTGCAGGCGGACTGGTACTTCCGTGCGGCGCAAGCGGGAGGTTCTGTCAGTGAATGGGTATAATAAAACCAAGTATTACAAGTTCCTCTTTTTCCAGAAAGCTGGATGTTACTTTTCCGTCAAACACATACACGGCATCATTGTACCTCCGGTATGCATTCCTTACTGACATTTTCTCGAAACAGGATGCCAGCAGAGAGGCCTTTAATTCTGAGTAGTCCCCATCACTGGCAGTAAAGGATATACCGGTCTTTTTGTCAAGTTTTCCCGTGTAACGGATATAACTGCCCCCCTCTGCACTGGCGGGCAGTTTGTCCGGATAATGGTAGCTGCTCCAGCCGTTTATTCCCCGGCAGAAAGAAGCATAATCCGGAAACCATCTTCTGGTACATGGCAGTATTTTTAAATACCGCAATACCCATACCCCCAGAATTAGAAAAACAAAAAAACAATTACTCCAATCGTAAGCATCTATTTACTGTTTTATTCTTTTTCACCATGTTTTCTCCTCATCTTAATGCCATGGTATTTTAAACGATTCTGCCTTTTCCTTTTCCCATGTACAAGTGTCATTCAGCCAGCCATACATCTCATCTTGTACCCCCGTGCAATGGCGAGCATATACTGCTCATTAAGTTTGATTACCGCCTGCTTTGCCGAAATGCATCCCGAAATGCATCCCGAAAGCCAAACATAACCACCTCGTTCGTCTCATCATTGCAAAAAACACCTTCCAAATTACATAGTTCTCCCCCCTCCGCATCACCTTTGTATGCCAGTATTGTGTAATGTTCCGCTGAATCATGAAATACTTTTCTTAAAAACTCTAGTCCCTCTTCCTCCAGGAAGTCAGAGGTAAGCTTTTTATCAAAAACATAGTCTGACTCCCTTTTTTCCGCCCGGTCTGTAATTTTTCCGTTTTCTTCCATTTCTTCCTGCCAGCTTCCCCTGTCATTGTCCTCTTCTATTTTATAGAATGACAGATATGTCTCTTTTGTTTTCTGATACTCCTCATTACTGACATTGAAGGAAACCGCTGACTTTGTGTCAAACCAGCCCTGATAATAATAGTATTTAATACTTCCTGCTCCTGATGGCAAATTTGGGGGATAGGGAACTGGAACACTGGCTGCGTTCTTATAAAAAATCGTATAGCTGATAAACCATCTCTGTGAATATGGCAGTATTCTGGATTCATGCAAAAACCATATACCCGGAAAGTAAAAAATCAAAAATATGATTCCTGCCGCCAATAGGACTCCCTTTTCACCTTCGCTCATTTTTTTCCTCTTCACCAGCATACCACCGCCCTCTAAAATCATGGTTTAAAAAGTGTCTTTTCCTCTCCTGGTTTCCATGTGCATGTATCATTCAAGTATCCATATAGTTCATATCCACTGGCAAGTCCAAGCATATCCTGCTCATTGAGTTCTTTTAAAAAAGTAAAATCATAGTAATCAATCAGATAGTATTTATAATCCATTGTATATTCCTCTGTTTCCGGATTATATACACAGTGCAGGGTAACTCCGGCATCCGTATCGTTAAATGTACCATAAGCAGCAAGGTTAAATACTACGGAAGGAATAGTACCAAAATTCAGGTCACATGTATCAAAATATATCCCACCGTTCATTTTTTTCTCTGGAGAAACTGACATATATACTTCTGTGTTATATTTATTCAGAATACTTTCCGCTGCTTTTACTGCTTTTTTCATATTACTGCAGTAATACTGGTTTGCTGAATTGCACACTGGCTGGAATATCCATATGCCAGCATCTATATTTTTTCTTGTAAATCCCGGTTCCCATGCCTCGGATTCTCCTCCTTTTCCAGATATAAAAGCAATGAAACAATCAAGTGCTGCTCGATCACACTCTGATAACAAAGAAATAGCAGCTGCAATGGTCGTATTAAATTCTGCATAAAAAGCTCGTTGAACAAATCCAATCTTGTTCATTTGATCTTCAAACAGTCCGTGTACTCTTGCCGCCCCCTTTGCCTTCCTATTCATATCAAACATATTAAAAGGTATCGTTTCATTTTCATACTTCTGTTTTAAAAACTGATTGGAATACGGCACATAATCCATCTTCCCGAAATACTGTTTTCCGTCACTGTTCAGTGTCCCGTCAACATAAATAAACTGTTTTGGCTGCTTCCCGTATACCTTGGAATGGAACAGGGTACATGAGTAAACATTTCCCCCCACCATGAAACTCTCGACAACCGGTTTTCCTCCCACTTCATCATAATCATTAATACCGTCCCCGTCTGTGTCTGCTTTATGCGGGTCCGTACGCTTTATCTGTCCGTTTGACAGCCGCATTCCTTTGGTCTCGTACACATCATACAGCCCGTCTCCGTCACTGTCTGTCATATTAATGGAACCAGTGCCACCTTCCTGCATACCGGATATAATTTCCCCAACATCTGCGGATGTTACTGCATTATAATATATACCGCCGGTTTCATCTGCAATCCGCTCCATTAATTCCGCACTTTTATCTCCCACGTTAATACAGTATATTGGGATTCCATATTTTTTGGCCATGGCAATATCACTTTTCCAGGCTTTGTCCCCCATATTTTCATCCCCGTCAGAAATCAGAACCAGAAGTTTCTCCCGTGAACCCTCCATCAGGTGTAATCCTTCAAGCCCTATATAAAGAGGCATTTGTGGAATTGAACGGCGGACATCCCTGATACTGTCATCCAACGATTTCTTAAGGGCGGATTTATCATTTGTCGGAAAACAGTAACTACTCTCACCAAACACACCCCAGAAATAACCAATTCTGTCGTTTTCCGTTGTTGCATCAATCAAGCTGTACATTGTCATTTTTATTCTGTCATTGGCTTCTGCACTGTCTGATGGTCCCGAAAATAAAAAAATATCATAATTTTTTATTTCATCAGTATCACTATAATTTATCGGCATCCGCATATTGTCCAGCCATATCTGCTTATCCACGACAAGGTATGTGGAAAAATGCGTGGTTTTATAAGTGATGGTATTGTTCTTTTTATCCAGGACAGAGTCTTCCAACAGCACATAATTATCGTTTTCCTCATCATACCACATCATACACAGGTCATCTTCCTTACTGTCCCCCAGTGCGCTTTCATCATATGTAAACGTAATGTCAGCGGTCCTGAATTTGACATCCGTGGAAATTTCAACCGGTACCCCGACCAGTCCCACCACATCCGATGACCTCATGTCAAGGTCGTAGGTATCCATGATGGAAACCCGGCTGTCTATGTATCCGTCACATGCCAGCTTTACGGATACTTCCGTAATGCCTTCTTTTTCATCTGATTCGATTTTCTGGGTGCAGGTCTGCATGACCTTTTCTTTTCCGTCCAGAATTCCATTCCCGTCTGTATCCGGTTTTGCCGGGTCAAATCCGAGTTCCATGTCTTCCCGGTCATTCAGGCCGTCCATATCCGTGTCCGCCAGAAGGGGATTTGTATGGTATACTATGACCTCCTCCCCGTCCTTTAATCCGTCACCGTCCGTGTCTTCCTGAAAACAGTTTGTCCCCTGCTTTATCTCAGCCATATTATTCAGACCGTCTTTGTCCGTATCTTCTTTGTCATCTGCCGTTCCGTTGCTGTCCGTATCCTTAAGCACTGGATCTGTTCCGGTTTTCAGAAATTCATCATAATCTGATAATCCGTCCCCGTCTGTATCCGCCTTGTTTTTATCCGTTCCGAGGATGTCCTCGTAATAATTGCACAGTCCGTCACTGTCACTGTCCGACATGTCCGCATCAGTGCCGTCCAGATTGGAACTTTCATAATTCATCAGTTCAGCTTTTTCCGTCACCTTTTTCCCTGAGTCCAGCAGAGCCGTGACCGTCACTTTGTTATAGCCGATGGACAGACCGAAATCCTCCAGTTTCCAGTTTTCTTTTTTGTCAATGCTGCGGGAAAGAACTTTGTTTCCCTTTATATCCGTAACTTCACAGGAAAGTTCCTTTACCTTTTCCGGTTCTGACACTGTCCCTGCCAGAGAGTCCGTCTTTTTGTCCACAATATACCAGCCGGCATTTTCATTGCAGGTAAAACCATCCGTCTTTATGGTAAGGACTGTCTCTTTACTATCCTCGTCCGTACTGTCTTTATCCGTGTCTTCCTCTCCTGCACTGTCTGTATAGGAATAAAGCTTATAACCGGACGGTTCGTCCCCCTTTTTCCCATCCTGTCCGTTAAAACCAAAGCTGACAGAGCCTGACGCCGGAATACTGCTGTTGTAACCCGCGTTTTTTATAACATAGTGGTTTCCCTCATGGCTTTCGATGACGCCGTTCCAGATGTCCGTGACGGTCCTGCCAAAGTCAAATTCCAGCACCCAGTCCTCAAGCACGGCATCCGTACTGTTTTTTATTTCGATTTCCCCGGTAAAGCCGCTGTCCCACTCGCTGTCTACGCGGTAGGAAACCGCATAGTTCTCTTCCTGCACATGTTCCAGGCTGCCCCTGAGCCGGTATTCCTGCGGGAACCCCGGAAAGTTTTCCTGCCCGCTGATGCCGAAGGACACGCTTTTTCCCGGCTCGATGTCCTGGTTCCACCCGGCGTTTTTTATGACACAGCCGTCCGCTGTCTGTCCGCTGGTAACAGCATTCCATATGTTTGTAATCTTTCCTGCATATGGTATTTCGAGCATCCAGTTTTCAATTATGGTGTCCCCGGTGTTCCTGATTTCAATGTCTGCGTTGTAACCGCCCTCCCAGTGTGCGGAAAGGGTGAACGTCACCCTGAAATTTTCCCCTTCATATGTGTCTTCCGTTGTTTTTCCGTCCCACCCGGCCGCTGCATGGTCCTCCTCCTGCAGGTCCTGCGGAACCGGGACTGCTGTTTCTTCCTGCTGCCCGGCTGTTTTACTGTTTACTGCCGCCCCGGCAGGAACGGATGTGACAGTGAGTGCAGCGGCAAGCATGGCTGCCACAAGTTTTTTTAATCTTTTTCTCATTTTCATTCTCCTTAGTCTGTTGCTGGTTTGCAGATATATCAGGATATTACCATATGTAAAAAAATATTGTCAACACATTTTATGGATGTTCAAAATATTAGTGTGACATGAATTATGTTTTTTTGACGTGAACCTTATCTCCCGTTTCCATACACCAGCCGATTCAAATTTTATCCAGGAAACCAGACTGGTACCAAATGCCTAATTCATATCGAAAAATTGCACAAAAAAACAGCAGGTCTGTCACCCGCCGTCTTTTTGTTCTTTATCAATATCTATCTGCATGACAATATAAAATTTAGCTGACTATTTGTGCAGCATCCCATCCTGCACTCCTGCACAGTCCCTGCACCTTCCAAACTCATCTAATTCCAGCTTACACAGTGTTTTTGAAAGTTCCCTGTAAACAGCCCCGTTTTTGGGACGTCACAAAAATCATCCCGTTCTATCACCGGGCTGTACCCTTTATGTCCGCATACCGCACAGATGTTTATATATTTTTTTGCAGAAGGGTTCCACTTTTCAACATACAGTG
Source organism: uncultured Lachnospiraceae bacterium (assembly GCA_947566705.1). Classification (GTDB taxonomy): domain Bacteria; phylum Bacillota; class Clostridia; order Lachnospirales; family Lachnospiraceae; genus Roseburia. The sequence goes on from CANOLA010000008.1 coordinate 24,562, forward strand.
AATATCCTCGTTTTGTTACTTTACTATGCGACATTTTTACACCTTAACAACAAAATTCTATTTATAAATCATTATCTTTTATCTACAGTCACAAAATCCTCTTCTTCCTCAGCCACAACAGTATAACCACGCAGATTACCACCATAATACCGCAGACAATCGCAAATCCATGCGCCGTATTTGCAAGCGGCACCCATTCGGAACTGACATTCATTCCGTAAATTCCTGATATAACTGTCGGAATCGCCATTATAAGGGTAATGACAGTCAGGGATTTCATGATATTATTCATGCGGTTGTCAATAACGGAAGAAAGAAGCTCCCTTGTTCCGTTTATGATGTCACGGTAGATAACCGTCATTTCAATCGCCTGCTTGTTTTCCACAATCACATCCCCAAGCAGTTCCTTGTCCTCCGGGTACTGTTCCAGTCGTTTGTACCTTGTCAGACGGTCCAGGACCACGCCGTTTGCACGAAGGGACGTTGCAAAATAGACCAGAGTTGATTCCAGCTCGTGAAGTGCAATTAAATCCACCTCTTCCGTATCATCCCCGACACGTTCCTCGATTTCTGTACGCATCTTGTCTATAATCCGAAGATCACTCTGATATAAAACTGCAATGCGGTAAAGAATCTGGTATACAAAACGCAGCTTCTTTTTGGTGCTGAATTCACGAACACGGTTATTTAAAAACGCCTGCAGCACCGGGGTATCTTCCGTGCAGACTGTCACAATTTCATCTGACGTCAGAATGATACCAAGCGGAATTGTAGTATAGGATTCCTTATCGTGGCGTATTTCAATGGAGGGAATATCCACCAGAATCAGCGTATAACCATCCTCCAGCTCAATACGTGAACTCTCCTCCTCATCCAGTGCCGCCAGCACATCCTCGATATCCACATCAAGCATTTCCGCAATCTTTTTTCCCTCTGCAACACTTGGATTAATCATCTGTATCCAGACGCCGTTTTGCACATCGTTTTCCTCATACAGCTTTTTGTCGTCTGTCTTATAATATTTAACCATGGAATTCCCTCCTTTCTGCCTTTTTACAATAAGTTTTTACGCAATGTCTCCAATACGTTCTTTGATACGTCTAACTTCAGTTTCCAGCCTGTTTACACGGACCAGCAGCATTTCTTTTTCATTTTCCACTTTTAATGCCTCATCCAGCTTTCTGCTTAAATCCAGATGCCCTTCTGCAACAATGCTAATATTATGTCTTATCTCATTTTCTAACGTTAACCGAACCTCTTTTACCTGTTTTTTCACCTTCACCATTTGGGTATCCAGATTATCCATTCTGGTAGCCAGTTTATCCATCCTAATATCCAGATTATCCATCCTGGTATCCAGTTTATCCATCCTGGTATTCATTTTCTCCATTTGAACACCCATATCATTCACCTGGGTATTTAATGTCCCTACCTGGTTATTCACGCCTTCTAAATTAACATTTATCTTAGCCAGTTCTTCCATAATAAGTTTCGTTTCTTCTGTCATGGCTCTTCCTCCTTTTCCCCGTTTCTTTTATTATATCACCCGGTGCATCTTCCCCACCAGACTTTTATTCCGTATCATGGAAAGGTTATTCATGAAAATTACGTCTGAAACGCCTTTTTCCTCAGCAAGCTCACTGATGCTTCCAGTCCAGTAACGGTAGTCAATCACATAGATTTTCTGGTAATGGTCCACCAGAAACGGAACAAATGCATTGCCGAAGGATTCTTTCACAACGATGCAGGAGCTTTTATCGTCCAGTTCTTTATTTTCCACCACCGTATACGGATTGTCACTCGCAATAAACGCACTGTATTTTAATGAAGCACTGTAGTTACTCACATCATAAATTACCGGCCAGTCATACTTTTGCCCGTCCGAAGCCGTTACGTGCAAAATGCTCTCCGCATGCGGGTAATATGCCGTAACAACATCCGGGTTTTTCTCCAGCCTTTTGTCCCCCGTATCATTAAAAAAGGAGCCAAGAAATCCTTCAAAATCTTTTTTTTCATATGAATCCAGCGGTTCCGGCTCGATTCCCTTTGCCGCACAGAACTGCTCATAGGCATAATATGCTCCCAGCGTGGTCCAGTGATGGTCGGTACGGAAATACACATATTCATTGCGGTGTGACATTAATGCGTCATAGATATCCACGGTCTTCACATTTTCCCCAAGCTTCGACTGGATTTCAAGCATCGCCTCCCGCTGGTTTGTTGAGGAAACCTCTCCCCTGCGGTTATCCGGAAAAGTGATTTCAGAGCTTAAGGGAATCACCATATTGTAAACATCCGCTTTCCCTTTCAGGTTATCCGCCACTTTATTTACGCTTTTGGCATAATTTTTTGCCACATTGTCCAGATAGGTATACAGCTCAAAGCCGCAGTCTCCAATGGTGATGACCGACTGGTAGTCCTTCATTTTTTTATCAGAAGTAATTTCCGGATACATGGTTACAGGCACAGCATCCGCCTGCGTATTGTCCTCTGTTTTCTCTGTCACCGCTGCTATCTCTGTTGTTTTATTTTCCTCTTCTTTTGTTACCTTCTGTTTATTACAGCCTGCCATCACTGATACAGACAAAGCCATAACAAAAACTGCTGCACATAATTTTTTACAACGCATTGGTTTTCCTCCGGATTAAAATTTTTTAGTCAGTTTATGCAGGTTCCTGTCCGAAATAAAATTGGAAATGTTATAAAGCACAAGCACATCCGATATCTGCTTTTCATCCAGATATGCCTTCATATCCCCGTTATAATACCGCAGATCCACCATGTATATATTGTCATAGTCCATTGTGATAAGCGGAACAAACGTATTTGCAAAGGAATCCTTTATTACAAGCAGGTTTTTCTTCTTATCCGATTTCGGTCCGCTTGAGATATGGACTTCCCCGTAATTGCCGCCAAAGAAATATGCATACTTGTCCTTTTCCTTTAATTTGGAACTATCAAAACAGCCTTCCATGGTGGTCTTATTATCAATCGTCACCTTACAGTGCGCACCATACGGCGCATGTCCTTTCGGGCTGTATGTCCAGATACTGTCGCTGGCAGAATCCGCATCCAGAATTTTGGAATAAAGACTCCCCTTAAAATCACTGCATAACACATTTTTTTCCAGGATATCCTTATCCTCATATAAATTCCCTGTGGATTCACACCACTTTTTATAGGCAAGATATGCCCCGTCCATCGTCCAGTGATGGTCTGTCTTATAATAAATATATTCCCTGTTGTGCGCAAGCAGTTCCTTCCGCACATCAATAAACCGGTAATCCGACATTGCTTCCTCCACCTGTCCTATGTAGGAGGACTGGTTAAAAAGCCTGGCATACCTTGGAAGCTTTCCTGACATCACAAAACCCGAAGTCGGCACCAGAAGAAAGGAAAGATGGTCTTTATCTATGGTTTCTGACGCCATACCAAAGTACTCCGTCACTGCCTTAATATTTCTTGCAACCAGTTTTTCATCCACATCCTCCGGCGTGATTTTTTCAAAATCATAGCCGTCAGCTCCCACATAGGCGCCTCCGATATCCGTATCACCGCAGGCTTTCTGGATACCGGTTTTAACAGTTATCCATTCATCCCTGAAACAAATCTGGTCCCTTAAATATTCCTCCAGCCCGTCCTGGAAGTCAGTTGATAATATATTGTCAAAAGTGAGCTTCGGCGGCTCTGACAGATAACGGTTTTCATTTGGTGAAAATTTACGGTCAGGCATCAGAAAACTGATAGCTGATACCGCTGAAATAAACACAATAAATAAAACCGTGATAATATATTTTGTCTTTTTCAAACCACACGCCTCCTAAAACCGGAAATAAAGAAACGGATTATAGCTGTCCCCCACTAAAAAAGCAAAAGAAACTGTCAGAAGAAGAACCAGCGTAACCGGTTTTCCGACCGCCCATATTTTTTCCAGCTTGTCCATCTTCCATGCAATTCTGTTGAACCAGACCCTGTGGTCAATGGAGCAGATGACCAGAGCTGCAAGAAGTACGCCATTGGTGCTTAAAAGATAGAAAAAATCACTGTCCACTACGGAAACCGCCCCGGCCCCCACCATGGATTTTAAGTATTTTCCAAGCATTCCCATATCGGTCTGTGCAAAAATCACCCAGCCGACCGCAACCAAAACCATGCTGTATACATGTCCAATCCATTTCGGTATTTTTTCCAGCCATTTTAATAAAAAAAGCTTTTCAAGCATCAGCAGAATCCCGTAATACAGTCCCCACAGAACGAAGTTCCAGTTTGCCCCGTGCCACAGCCCGGTAAGTATCCACACCACCATGATATTAAAAATCTGACGCTTCATTCCCTTGCGGTTTCCGCCAAGCGGGATATAAACGTATTCCTTAAACCACGAGCTTAGGGAAATATGCCAGCGTCTCCAGAATTCTGTAATGGTTCTCGACATATAAGGAAAATTAAAGTTTTCCAGAAAATAAAATCCAAACATACGTCCCAGGCCGATTGCCATATCCGAATACCCGGAAAAATCAAAATAAATCTGGAAGCTGTAGGCAATGGCGCCAAGCCATGCAGTTGCCACAGATATTCCGTTCATTGCCGAAATGGAATCCCAGAGACTTCCAATCTGGTTTGCCAGCAGCACTTTTTTGGCGAGTCCCACCGTAAAACGGAATGCCCCCTGCGCAAAATCCTCCATCGTGCTTTTTCGCTTTGACAGCTCCTTTGCCACCGTCTTGTACTGTACAATCGGACCGGCAATCAGCTGCGGAAATAACGTCACATATGTCGCAAAATCCAGTATATTGTGCTGTGCTGCCACCTGCCCGCGGTAAACGTCAATCGTATAGGACATGGTCTGGAATGTATAAAAGGAAATTCCAATCGGAAGTGCAATATTTAACAGGGATATCCCGGCTCCCGTAATACTGTTAATGTTTCCTATTACAAAATCCGCATACTTAAAAAAACCGAGGATCGCAAGGTTTCCGAATAAATCAAATACAAGTACCGCCTTTGCTTTCCTCAGATTGTCTTTCTTTTTAAACCGCTCAATCAGCCGTCCGTTCGTATAGTCAAATACAGTCGAGAACAGCATGATAAGCACATATACCGGTTCCCCCCATGCATAGAATATAAGACTTGCCGTCATCAGTATGAAATTTCTGATTTTTGACGGACAGATATAATAGACCAGCAGAACGAGCGGTAAAAATACCATTAAAAATACAAAACTACTAAATACCATTTTATTTAAACGCTTTCTCTATGATTTCATTAGCCTTGTCAGTATCTCCGGACACACAGAGAATCACATATTTCCCTTCCTGCTTTAAAACAGCATCCTCAACCCGCTTTGCCTCTTCTGCTTTGTATGCCTTAAACGATGCAGTCTGGTCATCCAGATGCTCCTGCACTTTTTTTAAGGTTTCCCCTGCCGTTTCTGCATCTTTGGAAGTAAAGACAGCAACCTCCTCTGCTGTTGCGCCGCTTCCCATGTACATGATGGCTTCCGTATTTTCCGGAACCTCAATATACATGGATATGGTGTCTGCATCCACGGATTCCAGTTTATCCTCATACGTAATCTCATTTACCAGTGACCCAGCCAGGGCTGCTGCATCAATTTCCTTTGCTGAATTTTGGCACCCTGCCAGAAAAACTGCAATCGCCACTGCTATTCCCCAAATTTTTTTCATGTAATACCTTTCCTTCCTCATGTAATGTCCACACACAACTATACTCTCGTACACCATTTCTGTAAAGGTGGTTTTTCATATTTAAAAAAATCTTAACTAATCTTCACTTCTGGAATACTTTTCACTCTGTGCGCGGATTAACTCACTGTCATCAAAATAGTTGATTCTCATTGCCGCTTTTACTTCTGAAAGCGTTTTAGCTGCCGTTTCCCTTGCTGTATCGCTTCCTTTTTTCAGAATATCATAAACTGCCGGAATATCCTTTTCAAATTCCGCCCTTCTGGCACGGATTGGTGCAAGCTCCTCCTGCATAACAGCATTCAGGAATTTTTTAATCTTGACATCGCCCAGACCGCCCCGTTTATAGTGTTCCTTAAGTTCTTCCAAATTATGATAATCCGGAAGATATTCCTCAAAATGTGCCGGCCTGCTGAATGCATCCAGATATGTGAAAACACAGTTTCCCTCGATATGCCCCGGATCGGACACCTGGATATGCAGCGGGTCTGTGTACATGCTCATAATTTTTTTCTTAACATCCGCTTCGGTATCGGAAAGATATATGCAGTTTCCAAGGGATTTACTCATCTTCTGCTTTCCATCCGTCCCCGGCAGACGCATGCAGACTTCATTCTCCGGAAGCAGCGCCTCCGGCTCTACCAGTACTTCATCATATATTGAATTAAATTTACGCACGATTTCCCTGGTCTGTTCAATCATCGGAAGCTGGTCTTCCCCTACCGGGACTGTCGTCGCCTTAAATGCGGTAATATCCGCTGCCTGACTGATTGGATAAGTGAAAAATCCCACCGGAATACTTGCTTCGAAATTGCGCATCTGGATTTCTGATTTTACAGTCGGATTCCTCTGCAGACGCGATACTGTTACCAGGTTTGAATAAAAAAAGGTAAGCTCGGTAAGCTCGGAAATCTGTGACTGGATAAACAGATTCGCCTGGCTCGGATCCAGTCCGCAGGACAGATAATCCAGCGCTACTTCTATGATATTCTGCCTTACTTTTTCCGGATTTTCAAAATTATCCGTCAGTGCCTGCGCATCTGCTATCATAATAAAAATCCTGTCATATTCCCCGGAATTCTGAAGTTCCACTCTTCTCCGCAGGGAGCCGACATAATGGCCCACATGCAGTCTGCCTGTCGGGCGGTCCCCCGTTAATATAATTTTTGACATTTCCATCCTCCTGCTTTACCATTTACTGTCAGTTCAACTTTAGCAAATGAATTCTTCTGTGTCAACACAGTATCTGGCTTTCTTATCTCCTGCGGCTGCTGTCACGCCTTCTGTTATTATTTTCCCGTCTGTCCCATCCTTCACGATGCCCGCTGTTATCCATTCTGTTTTGGTTATCCTGTCTGGAGTGTCCCTCCTGCCTGGTATGGCTGTCCTGTCTGGAGCGCCCTTCCTGTCGGGAATTTCTGCTGCTGTGGCGGCGTTCATTTCCCTCCTGCCTGCGCGGCTCCTCAGATACCTGCCGTTCTTTCTTCCGTCCGATATATACGTTCCATTTCATGTATGCTTCCTGGGCATTTTTTGACCTGTAAATGACTTCCCGCTCTTCTCCGGCAACCTCACTGATGCTGTACCAGCCCCTGTCATATTCAAACTCAGCCGTTTTACCCTCAAGCTCTTTGTTTCCCAGTATAAATTTATGTATTGCCTGCTGTGCCATTCCCATCCTCCTGTAATACATATTCTGCAGCCTTTTTCAGATTTTCGTCTTTTAAAGTTTCCTCATTATTAAGAAGCTCCTGCGCCTCTTCCCTGGTAAATAATTCCCGCAGCTTTACCTGATGGTTGTCCACCGGGATATAGGACACCTTTGATTTGTCAAACACGCTGCTGAGCACATAATAAGGCACACCTGTCTCTCCCCTGCTGGCAGAAAGCGAAACAATGTTGTCCACCCTGCATACTCCCTGTGTTTCACTGTAAATAATCTGCTTTTTCTCAAACATATACTTCTTTACCTCTGACATGATACATATAACGTCCAAGGGACATTACAGACATCATATCACATATCACTGCTTTTTTCAAAAGTCATTTTCTGGACCTGTATTTTTTTCTTTTTCTGGATATATACATATGGTCAGATGTGATTATACTAAATGGTAAACAGACATATGTGATAAAGGAGAACATAACATGGCAAAAATTCTTTATATATATAACGACCAGGTCTACGCAAATATTACAAACAAATGCGACTGCGCCTGCACTTTCTGCATCCGTTCCCAGATGGACGGCGTTGGAAATGCTGACACACTCTGGCATGAAAAAGAACCGGAACTGGAGGAAATTTATGCTGCAATTGACAGATTTGATTTTTCCGGCTACAGGGAATTTGTTTTCTGCGGCTACGGCGAGCCGACCTGCGCACTGGAAAACCTGCTTGCCAGCGCACGTTATATAAAAGAAAAAACAAATCTTCCCATCCGTTTAAATACCAACGGACTTGGCTGTCTTTACCACAAAAGGAATATCATTCCCGAACTTGCAGAAGTGATTGACAGTATTTCCATCAGCCTGAACGCACCGGACGCCGGGGAGTACCAGAAAGTAACCCGCCCGGCGTTTGAAAATGCCTATGAGGCAATGCTTGATTTTGCAGAGGAGTGCCAAAAAGTGATTGCACACACACAGCTTTCCGTTGTGGACGTCCTGCCGGAAGCAGACATTGAAGCCTGCCGGAGGATTGCCCAAAGCCGCGGGGTTCCCCTGAAAGTCCGTGCATTTGAGCACAGTGATAATTAATCCTTAAAAAGATCTGTAGAATAATATCTGTCCCCGCTGTCAGGAAGAAGTGCAACTATGGTTTTCCCTTCATTTTCCGCCCTTCCTGCCAGCTCCACTGCTGCATACAGTGCTGCACCGGAGGAAATTCCCACCAGCACCCCTTCCTCTTTTGCGATAAGCTTTCCGTATTCAAAAGAATGCTCATTGGAAACAGGAATAATCTCATCATAGATTTTCGTGTTCAGAGTGTTTGGAACAAATCCCGCGCCGATTCCCTGAATCTTATGCGCACCCGCCTTTCCGGTGGAAAGCACCGCAGATGATTCCGGCTCGACTGCCACAATTTTCACACTGGCTTTTTTACTCTTTAAAAATTCCCCGACTCCGCTGATGGTTCCCCCGGTTCCGACGCCTGCAACAAATACATCCACTTCCCCGTCGGTATCCTCCCAGATTTCCGGTCCTGTTGTTTTTTTGTGTGCCGCCGGATTTGCCGGGTTTTCAAACTGCTCCGGTATAAAACTGTCTTTGATTTCCCGATGCAGTTCCTCTGCCTTTTCGATGGCTCCCTTCATTCCTTTGCTTCCGTCAGAAAGCACAAGCTCCGCTCCGTACGCCTTTATAATATTACGGCGCTCCACGCTCATGGTTTCCGGAAGCACAATAATCAGTCGGTAACCCTTGGCGGCCGCTATTGCGGCAAGCCCGATTCCGGTATTGCCGGATGTCGGTTCAATAATGACTGAACCCGGCTTTAATTTTCCATCCGCCTCTGCCTGCTCAATCATTTCTTTTGCTATCCGGTCCTTAACGGAGCCTGCCGGATTAAAATACTCCAGTTTTGCCAGAAGTCTTGCCTTAAGCCCCAGGCGCTTTTCAATGTTTTTTAACTCCACAAGCGGCGTGTGCCCGATTAATCCCAGTGTTCCTTCATAAACATTTGCCATTTCTTTTTCCTCCTTATTTTTATGCCAGTCCGTAAAAAACTGACATGCTTTTTAATGTCCTATTTTCATACTGTTATAGTAGGAATTATTTGTTACTAATGAATATACACCAGCTTTTTCCCCATGTCAATAAAAATAATAACAAAATGTCTCTTTTTTGTACAATATTACCACAGAACGGTTGCTTTCTATGCCATTATTTGTTATTATATTTTTAAGTGCAGAGGTAATAATATTATGGTTAAAAATATAAGTTTTGATATAGCAGCACTTCTTTTGCTGCTTCTGATTTTACTGTCCTGTATAATACGCAAAATGACAAACGGCATTCCAAACCGTCTGTTTCTTATTTTGGTGTCTTTTGCGCTTTCATCAACCGCATTTGATATCTGGGCGGTATCCCTTGACAATGCAGGCAGTACGAATCTGCCGGCACTTTATGCTGCACACACCGGATATCTACTGACACACAGTCTTGTTACGTCTGTATATCTGCTTTTTGAAATTGCCCTGACCGACACATGGCACAGGCTTGGCAAAAGTTTTCTTCTGCAGTTTCTGCTGTGGGCACCATGCATTGCTGTGACCGCCCTTCTGGTAACGAATCCGTTTACCGGATGGATTTTTACGGTTGAAAACGGCTACACACGCGGTCCGGGTTTTTCTGTTCTCTATATTACAACTATTATTCACTCTGTTTATTTTGTTGCATATTTATCCCGATACCATAAGCTGTTCTCTCGTTTCAAACTACTTACCATAAGTTCCTATCTTCCAATCGGCATTACCGCGATGGTAATCCAGATGCTTCAGCCGTCGCTGCTGGTGGAAATGTTTGCAGGAGCACTAAGTATTCTCTTAATCAGCATCGGAGTCCAGCGGCCGGAAGATGTTGTTGACTCGGCAACGCTTCTGATGAAACACAGCGCGTATGCCTCCGATATGAAACGTACATTTTACAACCATAAACATGTTACCATTGTGATGCTGAATATCGGAAATTATGCATCCATACATTCCATGATGGGATATGATTTTGCCATCCAGGTACTCGAAGTGGTTGCTTCCAGAATACGAGAAGTAAATAAGCATACCGGCGGAAAAGCGGATTTATACTATCTGGACACCGGAAGGTTCCGTATGGTTTTTAACAGGAAATATTACGAAAATGCTGCGGATGCTGCACATCTGCTTATGGATGTATTAAAAAGCTCTGATTTCAGCGGACTGGATATTGATTTGATGCCGTATATCGTACTCGCACGCTGTCCGGAAGATATCGGAAATTTTGATTCCCTGATGCGCCTTGGAGCAGATTTTCATATCAGAAACCAGTTCAGCGGAACGGTTATGACTGCCGACGAGGCATTCAGCAAGAACACACTGGAAATTCAGAACCATATTGACGAGATTATTAACCGGGGATTTCAGAATCATAGTTTCCAGGTATATTACCAGCCAATTTATTCCATCGAGCATGACGCATTTGTATCCGCGGAAGCGCTGCTGCGGCTGTTCGATGAAAAACACGGTTTTATTTCACCGGAAATCCTGATTCCTGCCGCAGAAAAAAGCGGGGCAATCCATAAAATCGGCGCATTCGTTTTTGAAGAAGTCTGCCGCTTTATTTCCAGTGATAATTTCAAACTGCTGAATCTAAAATATATTGAAGTAAATCTGTCCGTTGCGCAGTGCATGCACCGGGACCTTGCTGATAATATCTTAACAACGATGCACCAGTACCATGTGCCAAGCGACAAGATCAATCTGGAAATTACGGAGACTGCCGCCGCCAATACACAAAAGATTATGACAGAAAACCTGAATAAGTTAAATGCGGCAGGCATCAGCTTTTCGCTGGATGATTATGGTACCGGATATTCCAATATGAAACGTGTCATCCAGCTTCCGCTTAAAATCATCAAGCTGGACAAGTCCTTTGTAGACGAGCAGCACAACCCGAAGATGTGGATATTCCTTCAGAATACAGTAAAAATGATTAAGGACATGGAAATGGAAATCGTGGTGGAGGGAATTGAAACTGAAGAAATGTTACGTGCATTCACTGATTTAAAATGCGATTTTATCCAGGGGTACTTCTTTTCCAAACCAATACCGGAAGCGGATTTTGTAAAATTCATTTCCAATGCGCAGCTTAAAAGCCAGCAGTCATAAGATCGGCTGTCCCTACTGGGACAGCCGTTTTGCAAGCTCCTGCAGACTTTCCGTTTTCTCATTCAGGTGTTCAATTGTATTTTCATTTTCAATGCATTCCCCATATGTAGCGTTGGTATGGGAGGCCACCTGCTGGGAAATTGCAGAAATGGTCTGGATGCTGTCAGAAATTACACGGTTTGCCTCTGCAAGCTCATCCACGACCACTGTCAGGCTCCCGGAATGCTGTTCGATGCTTTCCGTATTTGCAGAAATCTGTTCAAAGCTTTGCGCCGTATCTCCCACAACTGCATTCTGTACTTTCACCTGTTCAATCATGTTTTCAATGATGTTTACCACTCTGCCCAGCTCATCCGACACATCCCTTATCATTTTCTCAATACTAACCGTTGCTTCCTTGGTCTGGGAGGCAAGTCCGGATATTTCTGATGCAACAACCGCAAACCCGCGTCCCGCCTCCCCTGCGCGTGCTGCTTCAATGGAGGCATTCAGCGAAAGCATGTTGGTCTGGGATGTAATATTGTTAATCATCTCCAGAATGGTAAACATCTGTTCCATGGACTCTTTCAGATGCTTCATCTCTGCAGCCACCTCAACATTGGTCCGCTCTGTCTGGTCCACCTGCTCCACCAGGCGTCCCAGGTTCTCATTTCCGGTATGTATTGCCGAACGCGCTTCTGTCATATTGTCTGCAATCCTGTCCGCGGCGTCCTTTACGCTTTCAATTTTTCCTGCAATGGCATTCGTCTGCTCAAGCTGCTTTTGTACGGCTTCCGCCGTATCCGTAGCTCCTCCGGTCAGCTCCTCCATCGCCCCTTTTGTATTCTGGATAGACCTGCTTAACTCCTGCATTTCACTGGAAACCACATCCATAGTCTCTGCTATTTTTGCGGAAATCTGTATATTTTTTCCCAGCAGTTCATCTGAACGTTCTTTTTCATTTGCAATCCGGTCTGTTTCCATCTTGTCCATCTGGGAAGAAACCCGTGCCGTATAGTAGGAAATCACTCCGATTACTGCAAGCAGCGCAAACTGAATCTCTGATGCAGCAATCTCTTCCGCCGTAAATCCGTCTTTTCCATAATAGAAAATAATATAAATAATATTTACCAGAACAACCGCGATGCCGATTTCCAACGCATAACGCCTGTCATTATAAATGGTAATGGCAATCAGCATGGGAATTACATATACATAGGTCTGCGGGTTATCTGTTGTAAAAAGTATCACAACATAAAATACCGCATATCCGATGGAGATTAAGTGTTTGACTGCCGGATGCGCCTTGTTGGAGCTGTAACACATCTGCTCCAGTATCACAGGAATATATCCCAGCGCCACAAGTATGATCCAGTATGGCAGCGATTTGGCACCCTTAACCACCTCCAGCAGATATGCCGCCACCAGCAGTGTTGACACCATAATATGGCAGTTAATCGCTGTCCGGTTTGCCCTTGCCAGGCGTTCATTTACTTCCATTTTATTTTTTCCTCCGTTTCACAGACTTTCCTTATTTTATTTAAAGGCATTCCAGAGTTTTTGTCAATAGATATTGACATTACATCTGTTTTAGGTAAAAATCTGTATAAAAGCATTTTGAAAGGAAGAGCACGAATGAAAAAAATTTTAGTATTAACCGATACCCAGAATGACTTTATCACCGGCGTTCTTGGGAACCAGGAATGTCAGGCAGCCGTTCCTGTCATCACAGGAATCATTTCAGACGGTGATTATGATATGGTTTTTGCCACAAGGGATACCCACGGTTCCGGTTATCTGGATACCCAGGAAGGCAGAAAGCTTCCGGTCATTCATACCGTGGAAGGCACGAATGGCTGGGAAATCCACACTGATATCATGACATCTCTTTCCGAAAAGTTCGGAGAGAAATTAAATGAAAAACTTATCATCGTAAACAAAGGCCAGTTTGGCAGTATCGCACTTGCCGAGCAGATTGCAGACTTCCTCGGAAAATTTCCCGGAGAAGAAACAGAAATTCATTTTACCGGATTCTGTACCGGCATCTGTGTTATCAGTAATGTAATGATTGTAAAAGCAAAACTGCCGGAAGCAAAGGTCTGCGTCATTGAAAAGGCCTGCGCCTGCGTAACGCCTGAAACACATAAAACAGCAATTGAAGCCATGAAAACCTGCCAGGTGGATATACTATAGCGGAGGAAAATACTATGAAACTAAACCAGATTATAAAAAGCCTGCTGGAGCAGGATATGTACAAATTCAGCATGGGACAGGCTATTTACCACCAGTTCAGCGATTACAAAACCACCTGGACGTTTCACTGCCGCAACAAAGACGTCCGTTTTACCCGCGAAATGGTGGAAGAAATACGAAGCCAGATCCGGGCATACTGCAGCCTGAGGTTTACAGAAGACGAGCTTGCCTATCTGAACCATATCACATGGATAAAAGGATCCTATGTTGATTTTCTGCGGCTGTGGCAGCCCAGATTTGAGGATTTTGAAATCACAGACGCGGGTGACTGCGGTCTGTCTGTTGAGACAAAGGGAACATGGCTCAACACTTCCATGTATGAGATTCCGGTTTTAGCCATTATAAACGAAGTATACTTCCGGATGGCATATGACTACAACAGTCTTTTTGAAAGCTTCCGTAAACGTCTGGATGCAAAAACACTTGCGCTCCAGCAGGAATTACAGCTTGGTGCATTCAGTGAGTTTGGAATGAGAAGGCGGCTGTCTGCCGAGGCACAGTCCCTTGCCGTACAGACATTAAGTGAAAAGGCAGATTCTTATATGAATTCGAAATTTGTAGGAACCTCCAATGTATACCTGGCAAAGAAATTTTCCCTGACGCCGGTCGGAACGATGGCACATGAATGGATTATGTGTGTCGGTCAGGGCAACCACAAACATAATCCGGCATACTCAAACTGGTATGCATTAAACGCATGGGTACGTGAATATGGTATTTTAAACGGCACGGCACTGACAGATACTATAACAACCGACTGCTTTTTAAAAGACTTCCAGCTTACCTTTGCCACCCTTTTTTCAGGGGTACGCCATGACAGCGGCGACCCGTTTGCATGGGGCGACCAGATGATTGCCCACTACAGGGAACTTGGCATTGACCCGTCTGCAAAAACCCTGCTGTTTTCTGACAGCCTTGATTTTAAACGGGCAAATGATCTTTACTCCTATTTTAAGGATAAGGCAAAGGTTGCTTTTGGCATTGGCACTTATATTGCCAATGACACGGATGCCCCGGCTTTAAATATTGTAATGAAAACAACGGCATGTAACGGAATGGATGTTGCAAAGATTTCTGATATTTCCGGAAAGGGTATGTGCAAAAATGCCGATTATACGGAATATCTGCAAAGATGCATTGACTGGAGAATGAAACATTAAAACCAGGCATTGACGGGGTGGCATTACATGAATACCACCCCGCATTTTTATGAAAGTCCGATTTCTTTTACTGCGCTGCCGAGTTTCTTGAACTGGGGCAGCATTGTTTTTAATGCGGCAGCAAGCGTGCCGTCTGCGCCCTGCTGCAGTGCGTTAGCAAATTCAGTAATTGCTGCATTAAACGCTTCTTTCTCTATGCGCATCTTATCCTTGTTCAGCAGATCCATTGTACTGTTTAATACCTGGACTTCCCAGTTGACTGCATCGGTAATGCTTTTTACCAGCTTGTCTGTGTCTTCTTTGCGGTTTCCGCTTAATTCCTCAATGGCAATTTCCATATTGTCAACCAGACGGGAATTGAATCCTGATAAAACTTCAAGCGCCTCTTTTTGTTCATTTAAATTTTCTGCCATAGTGTCCTCCCTGACCTTTATTTATATGTTTAAAAGCAATATCCTTATGGGATATTACAGGTATTTACTGCTTCAATAATGATTTGTGCCATGTAATCAACCATCTCATCCGTCATTCCCGGATAAACGCCTACCCAGAAGGAATTGTTCATAATATACTCTGTCACTTCCAGACTTCCCGACACGCGGTATTCTCCAGTATCACGCATCGTATCGAAGCACGGCTGTTTTACGATATTTCCAGAAAATAAAAGCCTTGTCTGCACATTATGTTCCTCAATGTATTTAGTCACATCATTTCTCTTTAATCCGCTTTCCGGCTTTACACTGATTAAAAAACCAAACCATGACGGTATACTGTTTTGTGCCGGTTCGGGCAGGAGCAGTTTGTCAGAAACACATTCCAGTGCCTTGTAAAGACGCTCCCAGTTATGCCGCCGCCTTTCAATAAACGATGGAAATTTTTCAAGCTGTGCACAGCCGACTGCTGCCTGCATATCCGTTACTTTCAGGTTGTAACCGAAGTGACTGTAGACATATTTGTGGTCGTATCCCTGGGGCAGCTGCCCGTATGTGCCGTCATACCGGTGTCCGCAGAAATTATCATGCCCTGACGGACAGATACAGTCGCGTCCCCAGTCACGGAATGAAAGAATCAGCCGGTGCAGAAGCGGATTGTCTGTGTATACACAGCCGCCTTCCCCCATCGTCATATGATGCGGCGGATAAAAACTGCTTGTTGCGATATCACCCCATGTACCGGTATATTTCGTTACACCGTCAATCGTATATTTTGTACCAAGGGCATCACAGTTGTCCTCCACCAGCCACAAGTTATGTCTGTCACAAAACGCCTTTACTGCTGCAAGGTCAAAAGGATTTCCCAGTGTATGCGCAATCATGACAGCCTTTGTTTTTTTCGTATATGCTGCTTCCAGTTTTGTCACATCAATATTGTACTGCGGAACTGTGGCGTCCACAAAAACCGGAACCGCCCCGTACTGGATGACCGGGGTAATTGTTGTCGGGAACCCACAGGCTACGGTAATGACTTCATCCCCTCTTTTAATCTGTCTCTCCCCAAGTTCCGGGGCTGTCAGCGCCATAAACGCAATCAGGTTAGCAGAAGAACCGCTGTTTACCAGATGCGCATATTTTATTCCAATCCATTCTGCAAATTCTTTTTCAAACTTTTCGGAAAATCTTCCTGTCGTCAGCCAGAAATCCAGGGTGGCATCTGTGAGTGCACACATTTCCTTTTCATCAAACACACGCCCTGCATAGCTGATACGCTCCCCCGCTTTATAGGGTTCTTTTTTCTCCTTAAAATCATGGTAATACTGTGTTACCAGTTCCTTTATCCGGCTTCTTGCTTCTTCCTCATTTTTCCATTCTGCCATTTCAAAATTCTCCATTTCCTGTAGTATTTCTTATACCTTCCATGGCGCCGTGCCGCTGTCCCAGAGTTTCTCCAGGTATTCCCTGTCGTGGATATTGTCCATCGGCGACCAGAAACCGGGATGCTTGTATGCCGCCATCTGTCCGTCTGCCGCAAGGCACTCAAATGGTACCGTTTCCAGCATTGTGCTTCCATCCCCAAGGTATTCAAACACCCCCGGCTCCATGACCATAAAACCAATGTTGACCCATGCCTGGTCAGAACGCGCTTTTTCCTTAAAACCCAGAACCTGGTTCCCTTCTCCGTCCAGCTGCAGCGCCCCAAACCGGCCCTCCGGCTGTGTTGTGGATATTGTAACTGTTTTTTTCTGCTCCCTGTGGAACTGCAGCAGCTTACCGATATCCACATCCGAAACGCCGTCCCCGTAAGTCAGCAGAAACGGCTCCTCACCAATATAATCCCTGACCTTTAAAATTCTCCCTGCCGTCAGGGTTTCCAGCCCGGTATCCACCAGCGTCACCTTCCATGGCTCACTGTTTTTTACTAGCACCTGTGCCTTCTGGTTTTTCAGAGAGATTTCTATCTGGCTGTTGTTCCTGTAATAATTTACAAAATATTCTTTTATCATATGCCCTTTATAACCGCAGCATACAATAAATTCCCGGAATCCGTATGCGGCATACTGTCTCATAATATGCCATAAGATTGGTCTTCCCCCGACTTCCACCATGGGTTTGGGGCGAAGCCTTGATTCCTCACTGATTCTCGTTCCTTTTCCACCTGCCAGGATTACTACTTTCATGCGGTTTACTCCATTAAAAATTCCTGTATATGTGCTTCCATACACGCCCTGATGCTTTCACCACTCTGGTATACTTTTGCCCATTCAACTGTTTTTTCCACAGCCTTTTTAATATCCCATTTTGGCTTCCACCCGATTTTACTCTTTATAAGGGAACAGTCCAGCTTCAGAAATGATGCTTCATGCGGTCCTTCGTCACAGACATTTTTCCATGAAACACCAGTCCATGCATTACAGAAAAGATCTGCCAGCGTCCCAACCGTAATACAGTCATCCTCCTGGGGACCTACATTATAATATCCCTGCATTTCGGCAGACACTGCCTGCTTCTCCACAATCATCAGATACGCAATTAAAGGCTCCAGCACATGCTGGAACGGACGGACAGAATAAGGATTACGGATAATAATTTCTTCCCCCGCCATGGCGGCACGCACGCAGTCCGGAATAATACGGTCTTTTGCAAAATCACCGCCGCCAATTACATTTCCCGCCCTTGCGGTTGATACGGCAATTCCTGTTTCATCCAGAAAAGATTTTTTGTAGCTGTGCGTCACCAGTTCGGAGCAGGATTTACTGTTGGAATACGGATCGTATCCGTCCAGTGCGTCTGTTTCCCGGTAACCCCAGTTCCATTCCCGGTTTTCATAGACTTTATCCGTGGTAACATTTAATACCGACTTAACGCCCTTTGTATTTCGCACACACTCTAAAAGGTTCACGGTTCCCATCACATTTGTTTCATAGGTATAAACCGGATTTTGATAACTTTCCCGCACGATTGGCTGTGCGGCAAGATGAAATACCAGCTCCGGTCTGTATGCTTCAAAAGTATTTTTCAAATGGCCAAAATCCCGGATATCACCCTCCACGGATTTCATATTTTCTCCTGCAGCAGACAGCGCAAACAAGTTTTCCCCCTCCGGCGGCAGGGCATAGCCAACCACATTGGCACCTGCCATTTCAAGCATGGTGCACAGCCAGCTTCCCTTAAAACCTGTGTGCCCGGTTACAAGTACGGTTTTCCCATTATAAAAATCCAGTTTTTTTATCATATCTAATCCTCCCAGACTTTCCACGGAGCCTGTCCGGCTGCCCAGAGTCCTTCCAGCCATGTCTTATCCCGGATTGTCTCTACCGGGGACCAGAAGCCTTCGTGGCGGTATGTCTGTACGGTTTCCTTTCCTGCCAGACAGTCCATCAGCGTGGCTCCAGACGGATGCTCCAGATGCTGCAGCGCACGCGGCTCTAATACCATATTGCAGGCATTCACCCATGCCTCCTGCGCTCCCCCGCTGCTTTTGCTGCAGATTCCTTTGTAGGTTCCATCCGACTCCATTGACAGAATTTCATTTCTTCCCGTCGGATGCGCCACTGCAAATGTGGCTGCCCTGCCGGAATCCTTATGCTGTTTTACCATTTCCCGGATATCAATATCTGAAAGACAGTCCCCGTACGATACCAGCACCGGCTCGTCCCCTGCAAATTCACGCGCCATGTACATCCTCTCCAGAACCGAAGAGTTTCTCCCCGTATCTATGATGGATACTTTCCAGTCCTCCGTCTGTTTTCTGTGAACCTCAACCTGGTTTGTCTGCAAATCCACAGTAATGTCCGACTGGTAGACATAAAAATTCAGGAAATAATCTTTTATTACCTCCCCCTTATAGCCGGTACAGATAATAAAATCATGATAACCATAATAGTCGTACTGCTTCATAATATGCCACAAAAGCGGGCGTCTGCCGATTTCCGCCATTGGCTTTGGCATTTTTTCATCTTCTTCAATTAAGGTACTTGGCAGACCGCCTGCCAGAATAATTACTTTCACTTTTGTTCCTCCATTCAGCTTCCAGTATTTTCGGGATTTGTAGTATATCAGCTTTATGAAATGAAAATCCGGATATGCTGCCTTGTCTGTGGCAGTGTGAAAATATGCTTTGAAAGAATTATAACATTTGGAGGGAGGAAATGCAATTACCCAATTCGGGACACACTATGTGATAAACTCTTACAGTTCATTTAATCCGCCTCCTGTTCCACCACATAACTCCCCAGCATATTCTCCTGATACGCCGCCCTTTTCCTCTCCAGCAGACACTCCTTTATTTCCTGCAATTCTTCCACCGTCACCTTATCCAGTTTCCGCAATTCCTGATCCTTTAAAACCTCATCCGACAACGCCAGCTCATAAAACTCCTTTTTATAATTCCACAACACCAGACGGCTGCCATACCGCAGTTTTAATCCCTGCGCAATCTGCAGACCGGAAGCATCAAAATCGCCCGCATAAAAAAGGGTATAATGTTCCGGAAATAAATCCAGTGTCACATATCCTGCCAATTTCACCTGTCCCATCGTACATACAAAAGTATCGTCCGGATATTTTTGTATTAAATACGAAAATACCGCAGGATTTTCCACAACATAAACCTTTGTTTTATGCTCTCCTGCCGCTTTTAAACAAACCAGTTTTCCCAGTGTATTTAATGTTACCTGCAGAGCCTGCCGTTCCGTCCAGAAGCCCTGCAGTCCCTTATGAATCCCATTAGTTTCATCTGTTCCTGACACACCGTAAACCATGCAGACATTGGATAAATCATCTTTTAAAATCCCCATGGCATACAGCAGGGATTCCCGCTGTTCAATTCCGGAAATCCCTGCAGCAGTCTGTCCAAACCGGTAGCATCCGTAATTTAATAATAATTTTCCTGCCGCCGTTCCCTCATCAAAATAATGGGGATTTCCCGTAATCTCCGCCGCAAAAACGGGCAGTAACTGTTTTTGTTTCCTGTCCGCAGGCAGATGTTCCAGTGCGCATACTGCATTTTTTAATAAATCTCCCGCAGTCTTTACATCTGATGACAGCAGTCTGCTAATTTGCCGGCTGCCCTTTGCCTGTCCTGTCAAAAGGTCTGACATCCATGCCCTCACATTTTCATCTGTACACAATGCAAGTGCACTTTCACAAAAAAGCTCCCGCTCCCTTCTTTTCTGCTGCCGTTCCTCCTTCTTTATAAGAAGAGGTTTTCCATCATGGCTCACGATAATTTCTTCCCATGTACAAGCTGCAAACCTGCTTCTTTTTAATGCTTTTTCCAGGCTGGAAAAAGACAGCTTTACTGTCGTTTTCTTTCCCAGATCCAGCCCCAGAAAACCGGAAAGCGTATTTCTTTCTTCCGTTGACAAATCCAGAATAAACGCTCCTCCCAGATGCCCCAGACTGGCATACTTTTTTCGCATTGCCGCAAAAAGCTTATTATAAACCGGATACTTTTTAAAATATGAAACTGCATGAATCAAATCCGTTTCCATTATGCGAGTGCCTTCACTTTCCCATTCCAGATATATTTAATTACGGTTACACACTTTACATTTAACGGACGGATTAAATGATAAATTGCCAGACTCGGAACCGTATCATAATCGCCCCACAATACCTGCGAATTGATAATAAAGTTCAGCTCCAGCTGAATCATCAGGCGGAACATATCCTTAATATTCATTTCATCCACACCCGCAAATGCCTCATCCAGTGAAATAATTCTCGGCGCATCTTCATTTGCGCCTTTGTATTTTGCCACTACCGCTGAAAAAAGCGGTACATACATGGACATTGCCTTTTCTCCCCCGCTGAATGTAAAAAACATGCGGTCGGTCATTTCCTTTTTCTTTTCCCCGATTTTCTGAAAATACAGCTGAAATTCAAACCACTTTCTGTAGTCTAGGATTTCCTTCATAATGACATGGAACGACTGCAGATTGTGTTCCTCTTTCGACTGCTTTCTTGCCTCACTGATGCAGGAACGGAAATGGGAAGATAAACGATTAATATCTTCCTGCCGCATAATCTCCGCATCGGTCTGAAGTAAATCCACCAGTTCCCTTGTGTCTAACTGTCCCTCTTTTTCTGCTTTCTTCGGCTGCCATTTCAGGCTCAGTGTCAGACCGCTGGACGTTTCCATGGACTCCATCATCTGGTTCATCGCCTCCACCCAGCGGTTACTTTCCTGAATTTTTGCGCGGACTTTTCTGCTGATCGTATTAGAAAGAATATCCTCGAACAACTCCCTGTCCTTCTCGCTTAAAAGGCTTCCAAGCTTTTCCATATCACTGTGCAGCTGTAAAACCAGCTCTGGAAAACTGATTTCCGTCCCTCTGTATTTTGCCCGGAAATCAATACGCTTTACTTCCTCCGGTTTTAATTTGTCTGCATCTGATTTCTGCAGTTCTTCAAACACATTATTCCTCTGCACGGGCTGGTATTCGGTTAAAACCCCGCGTTTTTCATAAAAAACTTTCTGCAGGTCCTGCACCAGCTCCAGACTCCCCTTTGTTCCCGTCTGTCCGTAAAGCATCTGTGCTGTTCTGTCTGCCAGTTCTTTGCTTTCTTCCGTTTGGACAAAGTCACACGGCACATAGCCAAGCCTGTACTCCGCCAGAAATACTTTCTCCCACTGTTTTCTTTTGATGTCTTTATGCAGTAAATTTTCCGTTTCCCTGTTCAGTGTTTCTTGTTTATTCTTAATTTCTTCTTCCAGTTTTCCCTGCCTTGTTTTAGAATCTTCCTTTTCCTTCGGAATTCCTGTGCTGTTATCCAGACGCTTCACGCAGTGCTCAAGGCGTTCCTTTACCTCCTCGTAGTCTGTCAGTTTAAGCTGTTCACGAACGGACTTTAATTCAGCCAGACATAAGTCATATTTCTTTCTTATTTCCTGCATTTCATAAATCAGTTCATCCAAATCCAGTTCTAATTTTTCCATCTGATCCCTGTCCGAACAAATCCATGCAAGCGTGTCCAGATATTTCCCGTGTTTCGTCTTTACTTCCTGATATTCCTCCCGGTAGGTTTCCAAATGTTCTCTTTCTTCCAGATAAATGTCCAGTCCTCCTGCAAGTCCGGTCTTTCTGCGCACCTCCTGCATCTGACCCTGAATCTCTTTTAATTTCGCTTCCCATTCCTGCAGAATCTGTTCCTGCTTCCTGACCGCTTCCTTTGCCTGCTCCAGCAGATGTTTTGCTTTATCTTCCTCCTTTAACGCTTCCCGCAAATCGTCCACAGCCGGAAATTTTTTAAATTCCTCCTCTAACTGTTCCAGCTGCTGCCCTACAGTTGCTGCCAGACGTGTCAGCTCATTTAACTTTTCTTCCACTGCAGCCAGTTCTTCCTTAAGCTTTGCAATACAAGCCAGACGGTTCTTTTCCCTCGCCGCCATGCCAATATATTTGGCCACATATTCCGAGGAAACATTTCCCTCAATGATTCCCATTCCATAACGTCCTTTTTCATCAATCCAGACACGGGTTTCATTCTGAAATCCATAACCAACCGCGGACAATAAATTCTGCACCTGCATATAGAGCATAATATTATTTTCTGCATTTTCCAGCGTAAATAAATCCAGCATATTTTCCTGCAGACGGGCAGCATCTGCAAAAAGATAGCGGTCGCAGATTCCCTCTTCTTCCAACTCCAGAACCTGCTTTCTGTAATCCGGCGCCAGTACCAGCGCATCCAGTATTCCCATCTGGGAAAAAGCGGCTTCCAGCCGGTTACACTGTTCCCCGGAAAGCGTATTTTCAAAATCTATCACCTTATAAAACGGCACTACCGGAATCCCTTTATTTTTTAACCGCTCCCTGTTTTTGATTACTTCCCGCGAACGTTCCGGCTCTACTTCTTCTGCCTGCTCCAGTTTTGTAATCTCATCTGTCAGACGCTGTTTTTCTTCTTCCTGCTGTCTTTGCTCTCCGGCAATCCTGTTTTTCTCATCCGATAAACCGTTTCTGATCTCCTGCCGTTTTTTGTCTGCAATATCCCGTATCAAGGAATAATCCGTTTCATACTGGAAAGCTTCAATCTGCCTGCTCATCTGCTGCAGTTCCAGTTCCTCCAGTTTTATCCATGTATTATTCTCCGACCATCTGTGAACAGCTTCTGTCAGTTCCCCTTTCTGTTCACGCACCAGCCGCTCATACTGCAGCAGCTCCCGTTCTTCGGCGTCCCTCGCTTCTTTTTTCTGGTCCATTTCCTGCAGGGCATCATTATAATTTCTCTTAATTTCCTTTTCCCGCTTTAATACATCAATTCCATTTTGAACCTGCGCAATATAATTCTTTAACAAAGTATCCTGATAAGAAAAATCACAAGACTTCTCCTTGTTTTTCTTAAGCTCTTCTATCATAAATTCCCATTCGGAAAACGGGCTTTCTTCCATCTCATCTTTAATATCTGAAAACAAATGTTCCAGTTCGTCCCAGAGCTGTTCTGCACGTCCGGTATGCTCTTTGTGCCCTGCTTCTTTTTCACGCAGATCCGCCTTTTTCTTTCCTGTCTGTTCTTCTTTCTTCTGTAATGTTATTTCGTGATTTTTCTGCTCCTGCTGCAGTGTTTGTTCTTTTTCCTTAAGCTTTGCCGCATCACTTTCCTGTAAGCTTTTGAATTCCCTGTCTAATACCTCGTATTCATTTTCCAGGTCAGTATATTTCTTTTCTTCCTCTTCCAGCTCCTGTTTGGCCCGTTCGCATCCCTTCTCCAGCGCACGGACTTCCTTTTCATTTTTCCGGTAAGCTCTTTCCTCTTCCAGATATTTTTCCGCCTTTTCCTTAAGAACCGCTTTATTATATTTATCATATTCTTTCTGGATATCCTCTGCCGCTTTCACGCAGTCCTCCAGAGTCCGCAGATTTGTTTCCAGACTGTCCATGTTTTCAATCGCTTCTGACATCGGGCGCAAATCCTCCTCGGAAAGCGTTTGAAGCGAACTGCTTAATATTTCGTTAATGACCGACGGCTTAAAATCCTTGGACAGCTTCGGTGTACGAAGCTGGATAAGCAGGGATAAAAGCTCCCTGTATTCCTCCGCCGTTTCAAATCCAAACAATAGCTCATTTACGCATTTTTCATATTCACTCTGACTGTCAATCACCCTGCCGCCATCTCCAATACGGTTTCTAAGCTCCATTTTTGTCAGCACGAGTTTTTCTTTTCCCTCTTTATACAAAAGGAAATCCCTGCCAATCCTTCTGCCATCCTGAATATAAAAATACCACGTTTCAAGCGGCTTCCCTTTCCGCGCACGGATTCCCATGCCAAACGTCAGATAGGTTTCCGATTCTTCGCGCTTAAATTCCATATATAAATAGCCAATCCGCTCGTCCCTTACATCGTCCTCCTCCAGAAGATAATTTTCCATTTTACGCGCCCTTGAGCCAAACGGGTCCAGACGTTCCGGCCTCATATTACCATCTAAAAGCAGGGGCACAAAGCTTTGCATGGTCACAGATTTACCGGAACCATTTGCCCCGCGTAGCAGCATTCTTCCATCTAAAAATTCATATTCCTGATCCCCGTAATACCAAAAATCCACCAGTCCAATCCGGCTTCCCATCCAACGGCTGTTTTTCATATACGCCTCCCATTTTTATTCCTTATCTGACTGTCCGTGTACCTCAAAATCTGCCGGATAAACAGCGGTCACACGGCAAAAAACGGCATTGATTTTTATCTGCCCGTCCTGCTTTTCAATAAATTCCATCTGCTGCAGTTCGTCCATGATCTTCCTGCAGAATTCCTTTGTCGTCATTTCCCTATACAGCTTTACAAAACCAGCCTGATACGTTTGTTTACATTCCTCAAGCAGGGACAGCATCTCGTTTTCCTGCACAAAAACCACATCCTGCATATCCGGTTTCCATATATTTTTTTCCACCCGTTCACGTACCAGTTTTCCGCATAAAAGAACAATATCCGACATGCTGTTTGCCTCCGGAAAACATCTTCCCATACTGCATTCTTCCCCCAGTACTAAAAACGCCTGGTTTTTATAAATCTGAAGTTCGCAGTGCAGGTACTGGGAAAAATCCTTTTCAATATTTCTTTTTCCATACTGCCGTATATAAGAAAAATCTTCTTCTGTTTCCTGTGTTCTCTGCACCCCCATGGTCATCAGCAGTCTTCGGTATACCCTCTGTCTGCGGACAATCCCGCGGTCTTCGTCCATCCCGAACCAGTCCTCTTTTGAAAAATCCTCCGGCGAGATAAAACTTGTAATATCCGTTGTGAAATTACGCATAAAATAACGGGAAACGCCCGTATTTAAATAAAGCACATCCGCCTCACTGTCGTTTTTAAAGCTGTCCTCACTGCCGTCATACACCTGCAATATCCCACAGCCCACGCAGTATTTTAATACCTTCACCAGACATCTCCGGTTCTGGTAAAGCGTCCAGTCAACTGTTTCTTTTTTCCATGTACTGCTGATAAATTCCGTCAGCTGCGATAAAATAAACTGCCCGTCAATTTCTTTATCTTCCAGAAACATAAGAACCAGACAGAAAAATATATATTCCAGCGGTTCTGTAAATTCCATAATTCCCATCCAGTTTTCAGGAACCGCAGGAATCTTTTCCAGTTTAATCACATAGGGATTTACAATCAGGTGATAGCCAAGCTTTTCACTTAAAAAGTCCTGATACTGACCGATTTCATCTTTGATCTGATAATATTCCTCTTTATTGACTGCCTTTACAAACCAGCGTCTGGAAAGCAGTTTTTCCAGCGTATTCACTCTCTATGGCACTCCTTTTCTCTGCTCTAATCATCAAAGCAAATAGCAAATGCAGGCATGACAAAATCCCCATCCGTGCATTTTAAAACACAGGTTTCTTCTCTGTTTCCTTCCAGATGGTAAGTCCTTCCGTCTTCTGTTTTTGCCGTTTCATCTTCCCTTTCCAGAGCCTTGGAAAGCCAGATTAAAAAAGTATCCCGAATCTGCGGTTCAATGACCGGCAGACTGGAAAATTCCAGACGGTTGTCTATTATATAACTCTTCAGAAGAACCCTTTCTTTCTCCTGCTTTTCCAGCACTTCCCTTCGGATCCGTTCCTGTTCTTCCCTGCGGTCTGCAATCCCGGAACGCTTCGCCTTTTCCCGGTATGACCGTACCCGCGGCACCAGTTTTACTTCAAAAGGCTGTTCCTCGTAAATGCTGCTGTTTATGCTGTCCGTAGCCCTCGGCATATCTCCTTTCAAATGCAGTCCCGATTCCAGCCCAAACACACTTGCAGCCAGACGGTGCGCACTCCCCATATCCGGACAGCCTGCAAACATCTGTGCCACCTTAAAATATTCTTCCTTCCGGTTTGCCCCCAGATTGCTTAGCTCACTAAGCCTTGTCGCATACCGGGTAATCCTTCGGATGATTTCATTTGTCGCATCAAAAACCTTAACCGCCTCTGCCTCTTTATTTCCTTTTCCTGCAAACCATTCTTCAATACTCTGCCACTTCCCATGCAGCCGTTCACTGATTACGTCCCGGCTGACTTCTACATCAATCCTGGGAATATTCATTTCATATGCTGTAACTTTTGCCAGTATTTCGTCCACTTGTCCGTCTGTAATATTTCTAATATAACGTTCAATCACATTTACATTTTCCTGCAATGCTTTTACAAAAGTGCGCAGATATTCAATCAGATGATCCTTAAATACCAGAAATTCCTTCGTCCGCATCAGCTCCTCTGCACGCGCACTGTTTAATGTGCGCATATAATCCTGATAATTCTGGTTCAGACGCTGGAAATCGTTTTCCAGATTCTGCCACCAGCCATAGGCCTGTTCCGCGGAAGCCGTATTCATTTCTGAAAGTCTTGATAATTCTTCCCGCAAACGTTCCAGTAAAGTCGGCTCAAGGGACGCTCCCTCCACAAATAAATTCTCAAGATGAATGACCATCCTTTCAATTTCAACTGCATACTCCGACAGCTGGTACTGATATTTTCTGTTTTTAAATTCTTCCAGGGTTTTTACGTTTTTAGAATCCTGAATTGTAACCAGATTGCCCCATCCCGCCAGTGTCATCAGATCCTGCTGGCACTGCTCCATGGTATAATTTTCAAAATAAGAATCTTTTTTCAGTTCCTCATACACGTCTTCCAGATACAGCCAGTATTTCATGCGCTCATATTTTATATAAAATAACCGTAAAATCGGGCGGTATCTGTCGGTATTTTCCACGTTCAGGTAGTTGGCTTCTTTTAATGGTTTTCTTAGCTGGTCTGTAATCTTCATTCTATTTCCTCTATCTGGCTCTTTGTTATGCCGAATGATTGATTTCTATTACATATTTCTCTTTGAGTTTAGAGCATCTGTTCTGCGGAATAATACCTTCATGTTGTAATCTTCCTGCCACAATCCCTGGATGAATACCAATCGACTTTGCGAATTTAACAATCTCGTTATCCGATGTAAATCTGGTAGGTGCAAATTTTTTAAACGCAGCCGGTGGAATCAAATAATTATTTGCAAAATTATCCGCATCCTGCTCCAGTGCATTATTAATATCCGTCATTTCTTCTACACTGCTACTAATAAACACTGTTTTAATCTTTTGCTGAAGCACATGCCTAATTTCATGAAAAAGTGAAAACCAAAACTTATCTGCATTAAGCCCTCTATTGTTCATGGCAAGAACCACTCTATCTTCACTTAACCACTTAACCGCACCATTCACACCTGCATTTTTTAAGTGTGGCAACAATACAAATGCAACTCCACACTCAGCAAATATTTCTCTCATTTTTGGCAGAAACTCCTCCGGCTTCTGTATAGTCATACTACGAAGTTCCGGTAAACGTGATTTCAATCTATCTGCATCAAATGACTTTGTCTCAATATCTTTTGAAAGATTCATAGCAGTCTGGATCCATGCTCTTGAATTAATTATATTCTTTTCACTAGTTGTTGATATACCTGTTCTGAAGTTTACTAAGAAATCTGGCTGCAACATAATCCGTAAATCTGAGACCTTAAAAAATTTACATAAGTTAGCCACCTTTTCTTTTAATTCTCTAGTTGACGGTAAACCAACTACTTCTACAAAATATTTGTAATCTATCTGCTTTACTATTTCCGTTTGTTCATCAAAATCTTTAGCCTGCTGTATTTCCATCAGCTTCTGGTCATATGTGTTTTGTAAGTTCTGCCACACATCAACACTTGTTCCCAGCATAACCGAAAGTTTCTTTGCTAAATCATTTGAAATATTTGCCTGACCATTTACTAATTTGCTAAGTGTTTTAGTCGTTGTACCCATTCTGGTAGCAAACTCTGCCTGACTTATTTCCATGTCTTCAATAATATCCGCAATATAGTATCCTGGGTGAAAAGCCATAATATCATTGTATTCATTTACATTACTCATAATGGTTCGACACCTCCGTTACCTTCACAATTTTAATCGTTTTACAATAAGCCATAATATCACCTTCAGTGATTTCATTTCCTTTATCATCGCAAGGAATCATCGTAACTCGATATCCTGTATTGCCAAGTCTTATACTCCATTCATCTTTTCTATTCCCTTTCAATCTTTCAAATCGAAACGGCGGATAATTTGCTATATCTAAAAGAGTTCTTGAATTTTTAATATAATTTTCTGCAGCTACCAGCTTTTTCTTGACGGATTCAGGATACCTCCATTTTTTCTTGTATTCTGAACAAAATTGCTTTTTAGCAGTTTCATTCTTGTACAGCACTTGTATACTCAAAATATGAAATTTGCTTCCTTTCGCTTTTATTACCTCTTTGGTAACAAAAATTATATCATCCTTTTTGTCCTAAGTAAATACTCATTGAGCATATTTTTCAATTTATCAGCTTTTAAAGGCGGATAATCGGATATGTCTCCTGCAGCTTCCTATATTACTCGTAATTTATCCGTGTATAGCATCTCTTGTCTATATGTTCATTCACCCGATCAGCACTTTCTTCCCCTCAAACGCAAACCCATAGCTGCGGATTCTTTCCTCCGGAATTCCTTTGCTTACCAATAACTGCGCATACTTTTTATCATCTATCTGTTTCAGTGCCGCAGCCACCGTATCCTGCAGACTTTCCTCATCATCCGGGTCGTGCACCTTGAACTCCATAATAATTGCTGCATCATCACTGTTGTTCGGTTCCAATATGATATCATAACGCCCGTAGCCGCTCTCACGGTTTGAAGTAATAGTATACCTGCCATACAAATCAACCAGAAGCCCCAGCGCCAGACCGTGGTAAAAACGTTCCGGCTCGCCTGCTGACGGACGGTTTCCGCTGTCGAAATAACTGATGGTTTCCAGGGCAACCTTATTCATGTAAATATTCATAAGCTTTCTGTCATCTGCAAGCAGTGCCTTGATAAAGCCGTTATAGTCCCCCTTTGAGCGCCCCTTGAACCAGCCTCGTATCATGGAAGCAAACATGGAACGCACTTCCATGTTCGTCAGGGCAAGTGTGTACTCCATCTCCCCGGTTCCCTCCATAAGCGGTGTGTCATCCACGGAGAGCACTTTCAGGTAGCCGCTTGCCAGCAGAAGGCTCCAGATTGCGTCCTCGTCCTCATCCAGCTGGTTGCATACAATCTGCTCGTCAATGGCAGCCGTAATGGTCATTCCCTGCATCAGGGTTTCAAAATTTTCCTTGATTATTGAACTTCCCTCCCGAACCAGCTTACCCACCAGACTATTGGAACTTGTATTTGCCCAGTAGGTTCCGATTTTTTTCTTGCCAAGGACATTCAGAATGGACCACGGGTTGTAAATATCGCTGTGGCTTCCAAACGTAAATCCGTCATACCACTTTTTCACCTTTTCCTTTTCCGCGCCAAGGCTGCACTCTTCCAGGGCATCAAAAGTTTCCTGCTCCGTAAACCCAAAGGAAGTCGCATATTTATCCGCAGTCGTAGTCACCACCTCCAGATTATTTAAATCCGAAAAAATGGACTCCTTGCTCACCCGTGTAATTCCTGTCATGACTGCTCGCTCCAGAAACGGGTTCGTCTTAAATGTGGAATTAAACAGGCTTCTGGTAAAAGCGACCAGTTCTTTCCAGAATCCATTAACATAAGCCTCCTGCATCGGCGTATCGTACTCATCCAAGAGGATGATAACCTTTTTCCCATAATAACGGTACAAATAATCAGAAAGCTGGTAAATAGATGAGGCGGCATCCGCATTACTGGTTTCCGGGAACAGCATCCTATCAAAGTAAGTTCGGTCTGCAGCGGACAGTTTCTCACTCTCCCTTAAAAAAGAATATTGTGTATAGAGATTTCTTAATATCTGACAAATCATTTCCCTTGTATCAGTAAAATTAGTATCCTTCACCCTTGCAAAGGAAAGGCTGATAACCGGATATGTTCCCTGCAGCTTCCTGTATGTTTCATCCTGCCAGATGGAAAGCCCCTCAAACAAATCGCCCCTGTCCCTGTACTTTTCAGAGAAAAAACATTCCAGCATACTCAGGTTCAGAGTCTTTCCAAACCGTCTGGGACGGGTAATCAGAGTTACTGCATCACTGCTCTCCCACCACTCCCGTATGAAGTTTGTTTTATCCACATAAAATACATTTCTTTCCCGAATCTGTTCAAAATCCTGTATCCCAATTCCGACTGTTCTTGCCATATATCCTCCAAATAAAAATCCACTGTGCTATCGTTGGCAATAGTTTAATGGATTTTCTGTTAAATTACAACTTTCCCTTTCCCCATGTTTAGACCTAATCATCAGACACTATTTAAAAAGGACAATGTCAAATTGATTTCTGTATGGAATTAAAAATAATTGCCTGCCTGTCATTTACTATTCCTCATAAACAACGTGGCAGTCTTTCCCACAGAATGCTATGCCATACTTATGAACCGTCTCATAACCCATGTCATTAAGCTCCCGGATGTATTCCCTGTCCTTAATCTGCTGTACTGCCTCTGACGCCCTGTCCTCCAGCTCCCGGATACCCTTTGCAATCTTGAATTCAAGCACAAATGCCGCCTTCCTGCGCGTCACGGGATAGATAAACAGGTCACTCCTTCCATGTCCTCCCTCCCTGTTTGACTTGACAATGTATCCCTTCATGCCTGCAAGGATGCCTGCAAGGAATCCGTGGTAAAAACTCTCATACGCATCGTTGAAACTGATCGTTTCTAAAAGCATTTCCGTGATTTCCTCCTCCATGGCTGCCGCATCACCATCCGTTACCGCCTGCATCAGGCGGGTGCGGTCTTTCTCCTTTACCTTCTTCTGAAACCACGAAAGAATCTTTGTCCGAAAGATATACTTTACTTCCTTATTTGGTATTGTAAGCTCCACAAAATGATTTTCATTTTCATCCATCCAGTCACGCACTTTTCTGAAATACCCGGTAAAAAACATAAAGTTCCACAGGTTATCCATTGTCTCATACACTTCGTCATAGGTGATGTCCTCATGGACAGACTTTATAAGGGTATGCCCCTCAATCAGCAACTCAATCTCGTTCCTGGTGTCCTCGTCCGCCATGTCGATGAGCTTTCGCACAATGCTGTTCGAGCTGGTGTTTGCCCAGTAGGACGATGGAAAACAGTCAGGGTTTGACGCAAGGTCATCCATCAACTGTATCACGCTCCACGGATTATATACGTTTGCGCTGCCAAAAACATAACCGTTATACCATTCCCGGAATGTCCCGTATTTCTGCGGCAGTCCGTAATCACAGCAGATTTTTTGTACCTCCGCTTCCGTAAAGCCAAAGTATTCACCATACTGCTCATTCAGGATTGAAATAATTTTAAGGTTATTCATCCCGGTAAAGATACTTTCCTTGCTAATTCGCAGGCAGCCAGTGATAACCGCAAATTCCAGGCTGCTGTTTGTCTTCAGGGCTGATTCAAACAGGGAGCGGATAAAATCAATCAACTCACCGTAAAATCCCCTTACGAAAGCATTTTCAACTGGAACGTCATACTCGTCAACCAGTATGATGGTCTTCTTTCCGAAATACATTTCAAGACACTGCGAAAGAAACTGCAGGGATTTGGCGTATTCAATCCTTTCCGCCTTTCCCTCCATGATAAGGGCATATTTTTCCTTAAATCCCCCCGGCAGCGCATCCCGTTCTAAAATATATGCGTGTCTGTAAAATTCCTGCTGTATTTCGTCCTTCAGGCTTGCATACGCCATGTCAAAATCAGGCTGTTTTCCGGATTTGAGTGACAGATTAATCACGGGATATTTCCCCATATGCTCCAGGTATTTTTCCCCCGCCTCCATGATGGCAAGCCCCCCGAACAGACAGCTGTTGTCTGTTTTGTTTCCGTTTCTGTCCCTTGCGTCCTCAAAAAAGTACTGGAGCATGCTCATGTTGAGAGTCTTCCCAAAACGCCTCGGGCGGGTAAAAAGATTGACATCTGCCTTTTTGTCCAGCAATTCCCTGATAAACAGGGTCTTGTCTACCAGATAATATCCTCTTGTAATCAGTTTTTCGAAATTGTCCACGCCTACCGGCAAAGGTTTATATTCCATATGCTGTTCCTCGCTCTTTCTTCTCTTTCCAACGTACTATTTATCTTTTCTACAGTATAGCGGATTTTCCGGAAAAATACAACTTCCCACCCCCCAATACAGCTTTGCTGTTATTAAACCCGACCATATATATCTGCGTTTTGCCAAACTAAATGCCGGCTCAACTTCAATTCTGTCATTGTTATCCATGTACAACTGAAGCTGTTTTTGTATGAGCAGTGAACCCAGTACAGTCCTTAGAGAGGTTTAGCCGGCATTCCCTCCCTCTTCGCATGATTTCTAGTACCAACACTACCTGCTCTTCAAAATTTTGCATTTTTCACCTTTCGAAAACACCCTGTTCTTTTATCAGCCTCTGCCAAAATCACCGACACACCTAAAGTTTCACTCCCCTTACAATACCATGCCGTAGTTCGCCATCAATCCAGCTGTCTATATCCTCCTTAAAAAACATATATCCTTTGGTAGTCGACGTATAAAAATGATAATTTTCCAACAGCCTGCAAATGTCCCTCTCTGCATTTTTGCAGTGGTATGCACATACGGCGCACTTTACCTTTCTGCTGTTTTCAAGAACCCTTGAGGCACCTTTTAATGCAGGTATCTCAGCTCCTTCCACATCCAGCTTAAGAAAATTAATATGCCCCTCCTCAACAAAGCTGTCTATGCTTATAAAATTTATTGCAGAAAGCGCCTATTCCCTTGAATAACCTCGTGGATAATACATCCTCATCCACGGATTTTTCCCTAGCAAGTTCTTTCACCAGTTCCACATTTTCCACCGCAAATAAAAAGGAAAGTACATGCAGACACTCCAGATTCAGCAGTTCTGTTGCAAATTCCACCTGCTCTTCTGATATTCCCATCAGATAATCATAAGCCGGCCGGAAAATATTTATCTCCGGATAGTTCGCACTTATTTTTACATACTGGGGCAGAAACTGCATATAAAAATATTCAATATCGCACTTTTCTATCCTTTTATAAATAAAGTATTTCCCGTTTCTGTCATCCCCTATAGTTTAACTCCTTTTTCTTCCAGCAACAGTTCTCCCATCAATGCCTTACACTGCAGGGAAAAGAGTTCCGGCAGATCCTGCGAAATCTCCCCGTCTTCACAATCCATACACTTTCTGACAGCAACACTCATTTCCATACCATCCAGACGTCCGGAAAACTGGCTGGTAAATTGATCAAATTTTTTCAAAAGAAAACCCATATCTGTCCCGGAAAGCTTTTCAATTGTTCCAATATCATTATCGGAAAGAGCTATCATTTTTTGTAACTCGTAAACCGCCTCTAACACTGTAATTCTTTTATCCGGAAATCCTGCCTCAAGTTCCAGTTCCCTGCCTTCTTCCCCTTCTTGAAGCAGGGAAACCTCAAACTCCTCTTCCATTTTTTTCATCATATCATACACCCTGTTATACCATGTATGATTCTGAATTTTCTGATATCCTTTTTCTGCAATCCGAACCGCCTCCGCAGGATGGGCCAGTAAATAGCTGATACGTTCCGGAAGCGCTTCGATTTCTTTCAAGGAAAAAACAACCATGTCTTTTCCATTCTCAAAGTACTCTGTAATATAGGTACTTTCATCCGTTACTGCAATTACCTTATTTAACATGGCAGATGCAATTCTCTCCTGAAATCCCTCTTTAAACCATGGCATAATGTTCAGTGCAAGTTTTGCATTTGCCACCGCCTTTCTTGCAGCATAAATTCCTCCTTTATGTATAATAAGATTTCCCTTATATTCTGAATGAAAATCATCCCAGCCAGCTCCAAACACATGAAGTTGCAGACCTGATGACAGTAAAGTCCGTATTATTTTATCTCTGTAATATTCACGGGCATAATAATCAATAAGCAAATATTTTCTCACAAACTCACGAAACTCATCATCTCCCATGTTCCGGTTATATTTCTTTAATGTTCTGGACAAGCATTCTGGAAAAGTATACTGGGTATTCACAATAATGTCTTCCATAATATCAAGTACAAACCCTGGCTGCTCCCTTTCCGCTTCGCATGTTGCGAGAATTTGTTCGCGCGTTCTTCCCGGATCCCGATATCCTCCGGTAAATATAATGTCTATGGTGCGCTCCTCATAAGGAATGCATTTCGGATAATAGCTGCCAGACAAAGGAACAAACTCCATATGTTTCACCATCGGAGAATACCTTTCCATATAATCGCAAAACCGGTTGTCACAACTAAAGACAATCGTTCTTTCATCTGCAGACTTTAATCTTTCAAGCCCGCATGGATGATCGTGAAGATAGGTTCCATAGATAATATGTGGCGGCAAATTTTCTGGCACCCCATAAGACATAAGATTTCCATTGCAGTCAAGCATCACATCAAAATTATATTTTGAAATTATATAATTATACCATGCCGGCATTGCCAAAGACCATCCGTCCAGAACGCACGTATTACAACCCAGCTTGCGAAGGGCGGCCGCCCACTCATCAATATAATTCGCCCCTGCATCATACGCTGTCACGCCTTTTAACAATAAAACATTTTTCATTTTAACTCCCTTTTCCCAAAACATTTCTTGCAAAACACGCGTTTACAATTTTAGTCCGGATTCTTCCAGTAATAATCCCCCCATCAGCGCCTTACACTGCAGGGAAAAGAGTTCCGGCAGCCCCTGCGAAATCTCCCCGTCCTCACAGTCCATATATTTTCTGACTGCATCACACATCTCCATACCATCCAGACGTCCGGAAAACTTACGAATAAAATCATCAAATTTCTTTCGCAGTAATTCTATATCAGTCTCTGATATATCTTCCAGTTTCTTAATATCATTATCAGCAAATGCAGCCATCTTATGCAGTTCATAAACCGCATCCAGTATCATGTTATTTTTATCCGGATACTCAATTTCATATTCCAGCTCGCGGCCTTCACCTTCCTGAATCAGGGATACCCCAAACTCTTCTTCCATTGCCCGCATCATCTCATATGTTCTTTGTGACCATGTATGATCCTGTACCTTTTTCATGCCATTTTCTGCAATTTCCGCTGCTTCCCGCAGATGTTCCAGTAAATATTTAATACGCTCCGGAAGTAAATCCGTCTCCTTCAGGGAAAAGATGACCAGTTCCTTATTATCCTCAAAATTTTCCAGAATATATTTGCTTTCATCCGTTACTGCAGCGGTTCCGCTCAGCATTGCTGATGCAATCCGTTCCTGAAATGCATCCTTAAACCACGGCATAATATTTAATGCAATCTTTGCATTTGCCAGTGCCTTGGATGCCGCATAAGAACCGCCCTCATGCCAGATAAGGTTTTCTTTATGCTCTGTGTGGAAATTATCCCATCCATTTCCAAACACATCAATCTTTATACCGGCAGCCAGCAGTGTACGGATTACTTTGTCCCTGTAATAAGATCGTGCATAAAAATCAATTACCAGAAACTCGCCTGCAAGCTCATGAAAATCGCTGTCACTAACGTCAAGATTATATTTTTTCAGAGTTCTGGAGAGACACTCCGGCTGGGTAAGATGCGGATGAATAACAATATCCTCCAGCATATCCGCCACAAACCGTGCCATAACTGAACCCTTTTCGAATCTGGAAAGTGCCTGCTGTCTGTAATATTCAGGGTCTGTATAGGTACCAGTAAAAATAACATCCATTGTGCGTTCTTCATATGGTACATATACCGGATAATAACAGCCGGACAACGGAATAAACCTCGTATGCTTTACCATTGAAAAATACTGGTCAATGTAATCGCAGAAATTTCTGTCGCAGGGGAAAATAATTGTTCTATCATCTGCCTGTATCAGCTTGTCCTGCAGGTCTGATGCAGTCGGAGGATCACATACATAAATTCCGTATATGGTTTCCGATGATAAATTCTTTGTGATCCCCCAGGAACAGAGAATCCCATTCACATCCAGCACTGCATCAAACCGATAGGTCGAAAGCACATGATTGTAAAGCGCAGGCTGCGCCAGTGACCACCCATCCAGAATGCAGGTATTACACCCAAATTTCCGCATTGCAGCTGCCCATTCATCAACATATTTATCAGTTGATCCATACCGCGATATTGTTTTTACTAATAATATATTTTTTCTCTCTTCCCTGACAGAGCCGAATTTCTTTTGAAAAATTTCCACCATATGATGCACATCATTCTCAAACTGCATCTTTTCTCCTGCTATAAACTGGCGGTATGACTCAAACTGTTTCATATGCACTTCATAATTCTCACAAATATCCTGAAGCAGAACCGCTATCCGGTCATACGAACCATGCACATCTTCGAATTTATATTCTTCCTGTATTGGAACATCATCAAAAAACGCAGCGCTCCCTTTTTTATTTGTAATCACACAGCAGCCACAGCTTGCCGCTTCCCGTGGTATCCTGTCCTTTCCGGGATGGTGTCCAAAGTCCACATACACCTTGGCAGCCTGCATCCTTACAATCATTTCTTCTTCATTCAGCCCCGACAGCGGAATCCAGTTCAGCCACGGCGTTGCATTAATCAGCGGGCAGATTTCTTCATAGCCCTTTGCCGGATTATATAAAGCAATATTCCTCCGGTACTGTCCTGGTAAAATAAACTTCCCATACTCCTCACCAATATAGTCCGATAAATACAAAATGTTTTCCTCTGAAATACTGGTACGCTCCAGCAGGTAATCCTTTGCATAATAAGACTGAACCAGATGATAATCCACATTCTGCTCAATCCATTTCAGATTCGTTTCACCTGTATTAACTATATAATTGTCAACACTCATCCACCAGATAATCTTTCTTCCGGCTGGCAGCCATGGTATCCATGTAGTCAGCGCCTCAGGCACAATAAATATCGCATTTTTATTTATATTCAGTAAAATTTTTTACATGCTTTGTGTCGTATTTATAATATTTTGCACTTGCATCAACGTCCAGCGGTTCCAACTGGCCACTGCGTGTATAATACATGTATGCTTCCTGCCCCATCTGCAGCAATGAATGGCAGAGCTGATGCGCCAGCTCCGGACCTCCTGATTTTATCTCTCCCGGACATAAAATATAATAGGTCATGTTTTCTCCTTTTTAATTTTTCACAGCCCTGACAATACCATGGCGCAGCTCTCCATCAATCCAGCTGTCTATATCCTCTTTAAAAAACATATATCCCTTTGTGGTTGATGTATTAAAACGATATTTTTCCAACAATCCACGAATATCTTTTTCTGCGTTTTTACGATGATAAGCGCAGACCGCACACTTTGCCCTGCTGCTTTCCATTAAAACTTTAGCAGCACCTCTTAAAGCCGGAACCTCAGCTCCCTCTACATCCAGTTTAAGAAAATTAATATGTCCCTCTTCAACAAATGAGTCAATACATGTATACTGCTCATCATTGATATCTCCCAGCATTTTTTCAATAATAACCACTTTGTCAGACCATGGTTCAAACGTCTTATGTAATGCTTCAATCCAGTTATGTTCACATTCGACTAAATAAACTTTTTTTGCCCTGTCCACAACATCCAAAGCAAAATTCCCCTCTGCCACCCCTGCATCTACTACGATATCACCTTCTTTAACATCAAATGTATCGTCCAGATATCTGTGAGGAGAAAGGGGATCCTGCTCCAGACTTACGAAATTAATTGCAGAAAGTACCTGCTCTTGTGAATATCCTCTGGGATAATACATTTTCCTATTATTCCAGAGAGCAAAAAACATCCCTGCTTTTGCATCATACTGGACAAGTTCTGATTGTCCCTCTGGATTTCCAGAATACTTCTTTACGAAATTCTGGTTGTATGCCCCGACACAACGGCTGGCTTCAATATTTCCCAGAATTTCCTTAATATCCTCATCTGTGGAACTCCGATAATTAGCCATCAGTTTTCCTATAAGAATTCCCCGGCAAACCCATTCGGTTTCATATTTACCTGCTTCAGCTGCTCCTCATTCATGGATTTTTCCCTGGCAAGTTCTTTCGCCAGTGCCCCGTTTTCCACCGCAAGTAAAAATGAAAGTATATGCAGACACTCCAAATTAAGCAGTTCTGTTGCAAATTCCACCTGTTCTTTCGATATCCCCATCAGATAATCAAAAACTGGCTGTGAAATATTTATTTCCGGATAATTCGCATTTATTTTTACATACTGGGAAAGAAACTGCATATAAAAATATTCAATATCACACTTTTCCATCTTACTGTATAATTTCACATGAGCAATCATATCCATAATCCCATTAATGTTATGAATGGCATCCTGCAGCAACTGGCGGTCATGAAGTTTCCCATATTCAATCCGGATTATTTCACCCGCTTTTCCACGTTTCGGAGGCTCCAGGAACAAACACTTCTGCACATAACGAATCATCTCAAACGTCCTATGCTGCCATGTCAG
Organism: uncultured Lachnospiraceae bacterium; assembly: GCA_947566705.1. Classification (GTDB taxonomy): domain Bacteria; phylum Bacillota; class Clostridia; order Lachnospirales; family Lachnospiraceae; genus Roseburia. Next base: position 63,849 of record CANOLA010000008.1, read on the forward strand.
TTCTTTTTCTGCCCGCTCTTTTCCCGCCGCCGCTATCTTTTCCGCTTCATCAAGATGTTCCAGCAGCCATTTCAATTTTATAGGAAGTTCCTCCAGATCTTGCAGGGAATACAGAACCAGTTCCTTTCCGTCTGTAAAATTCTCCCGAATATAAATGCTTTCATCCGTAACCGAAACCGTACCGCTCAGCATTGCCGCAACGATCCGCTCCTGAAAGCCGTCCTTAAACCATGGCATGATATTCAGCGAGATTTTTGCATCTGCAACCGCCTTCCTTGCAACATAAAAATCCCCTTTTTCAATAATTAGATTTTCTTTTCCTTCCCCTTCAAATTCCTCCCAGCCATTTCCGAATACATGCACTTTAAGTCCATTTTCCACCAGACTCCTAATCATTCTGTCCCGGTAATATACTCTTGCATATGCATCCACGTTTATAAATTCTTCCATCAGTTCCTGAAAACGTTCACAAGTTATCTCAACATCAAAAAGCTCCAGACAATTCTGCAGGCATTCTTCCAGATCCTGCCGCGGATTTTCTATAATACTTGCCGCCAGATATTTTGCAATTTCACTGACACTTTCATCACAACAGAAAATATCTTTGTATGCACTCTCTGGTTTTCTATAACTTCCAGTAAATACAATATCTTTTGAACGCCTGCTGTATGGTATGTACTGCTTTGAAGCCTCCCCGGAAAGCGGAATGTATTTTACATGTTTTATATTTGGACAGTACTTTCTAACATATGTCTCATGCCTCCTGTCACATACAAATACAACAGCCTTTTCATCCAGACCAGCCAGTCGTTCCCTATGCGCTGCCGGGTGGTCTGTCAGATATGTAATATACACATCTGAAATCCGCTTTGTCAGAATAGCATTACATACAAATGTTATATCTATTTTTATACTGTTCTGCAGTTGTTCAAACTGGAACTGGAATGACTCCTCTGTCACATCCAGAACACAGGTATTGTATCCTGCCATACGAAACCCAGTCCCAATTTCATCAATATAATTACGCATGGCACTATACTGTGATCGTCCTTTTACAAGTAAAACATTTCCCATTTCGATTTCTCCTTTAAGAATATTTTAAAGGTTTACTTTTATCTGCACAACCTCTTTTCTGCAGCCATCCGGGAATACAATTGGATAAAGTCCACTATTTTCCCCCGTAACCCAACACACAAGCCTCCTGAATCTGGCGATCAGTATCACATCGCCATGCATTCCCGCCACTCCTGTATAAAATTTATAAAACGTAAAATTCTTCATAATCCACATATCAGCTTCTTCAATATCCATTTTTATCATAGTTATATGCCTATCTTTCAACACAGTCAACAATAACTCTCTTTGATTTCTCATCATTGAAGAAACAAATCTTGACCCGGTTGTATACCATTGGACATATATATCGTATATACTTCTGGATGATAGCTTTTGGGTAATTTCCCATGAACAAAGCCTTCCGTTAAGTTCAAACACAGCATCAAAATGGCAGATTGAGAACACATGGTTATATAATACTGGCTGCACCAGGGATCATCCATCCAGAACCATGATGTCACATCCTGCCTTTCGCAGGGTAAACGTCCATTCATCAATATATCTGTTAGTCGAACCATATCTTGATATTGTTTTTACCAGCAACACACGTTTTCTACTCATATCATAATCTCCCTCCGAGAAATAGCACATGTCATTTTCTCATTATATGCTTTATTATATGCATAATACAAATGCATTTCTGTTTATTATTCCCAATCCGTACCAAGGAATAATTCTGACTCCATCTGCAAATAAAAAGACCAGAGAAGTTCCATTTGTCCTGACAAAGACAGCAGATATGCTTTTTTGTATTTCAACCATGTGTCCATTGGAAATGTAAATGCTGCAGTTATAACACAGCTTAAATATTTCGCTTTTCTACGAATTTTATAATACTCTAAATAATCTGGAAAAACATCCCTGACCACTTCCTGCATCATTTCTACCTGCTCTAATGGAAACGTATCAAACTGACAACAGATAATGTGCATTGTATTTTCATAAAACCCTTCAATGAATTTGGTTCTGACATCTTCATAATACCAGTCAAATATTCCTGCCCTCTGAAAATATTGTAATTTTTCCATTTCAACCATTAAACGAGCAAAATGAGCCGGATCATTTCTTGACAAAGAATTGGAATTTTCATGCCTTACATAATGATAGCCCTCAAACTGAAGCGGATAATATGTCTGAAACGTATATCGAACAAGCCCGGCCCAGTAATTATCTTCATATTTTCGAAAATCTTTAAACCTGATTGAATGCTCCCTTAGATACTTCACCCGGTACAAGGTACGCCATATACCTCCCTGTTCCCCATATTGGGCAAATAACTTCCTCCGATCCACTTCATCTGTCATCACACATATAATTTCTCCGGCAAGGAAGGACGGCTTACACGAACCTGCTGCCCCATATGCATAACATAAGCACATTCTCCAAGGTCACAATGGTATTTTTCAGCCGGTTCCAGCATTTTTTCGTAAAGCTGCGCTTCCACCCAGTCATCTGCATCTACAAAAGTCAGATAATCCGTCTTTACCAGATCCATACCGGTATTCCTGGCTATTGCCTGACCGGAATTGAACTTATTAATAATCAAATGAAAGCTATGCGGATACCTTTCCTTGTATTTATTAATATG
>CANOLA010000009.1 GCA_947566705.1 uncultured Lachnospiraceae bacterium
GCAAAATAATCCCCAAGCGGTTCGGAGGAAAATGGTCCGATAAAAATTGCCCCGGCATTTTTAATTTTTGTCATTACATGGAACGGGTCTGCCGTTACGATTTCAAGGTGTTCACTTGCAATATCGTTTGCAGCGGCAACAGCATCCTCCATAGTGTCTGCCACAAGTATATATCCGTAATTATCCAGTGACTTTGTGATAATTTCCTGACGGGAAAGTGTTTTGATAAACTCATCCGCTTCTCTGGAAACCTGGCTGGCAAGTGTCTGGCTGGTCGTAATTAAGATTGCGGAAGCCATTTCATCATGCTCAGCCTGTGAAAGTAAATCGGCAGCCACATAACGGGCATCTGCAGTCTCGTCGGCAAGTACTAAAATCTCACTTGGTCCTGCAATGGAATCAATGCCGACATAGCCGAAAACAGCTTTTTTGGCGAGTGCGACATAGATATTGCCAGGTCCTACAATCTTATCTGCCTTTGGAATGCTTTCTGTACCGAATGCCATGGCAGCAACTGCCTGCGCACCTCCGGCTTTATAAATTTCATCCACGCCTGCCTCTTTTGCGGCAACCAGTGTGGAAGGATAAACCTTACCGTCAGCTCCCGGAGGGGTACACATAATGATACGGGAAACGCCGGCTATTTTTGCAGGAAGAACGTTCATTAACAGGGAGGAAGGATAAGCAGCCCTGCCGCCCGGAACATACACTCCCACGGTTTGAAGCGGTGTCACCTTCTGGCCTAAAATAATGCCGTCTTCTGTGGTAAACCATGAATTCTGCACCTGTTTTTCATGGTATTTTTTTATATTAACAAGGGCTTTTTGAATCACTGCGAGCAGTGCGGCATCCACCTGTTCATATGCTTCCTTAATCTCATCTTCTGTCACCAGAATGTTGTCCTTACTGATATCTGCCTTGTCAAACTGCCTGGTGTAATCGAAAACAGCTGCGTCCCCATTTGTTTTGACCGCTTCAATAATGGTATTTACGCGTTCTTCATATTCCCCGTAGTTGTTCGGGCTCCTTTTCAGCAGATTCTGTAAAATATCTTTTCTGGTTTCCTCAGTCAGTTTCAGTATCCTCATGGGTTTCTTCCCTCCTGTTCCTGAATTATGCTTTTTAAATCATACAGTATTCTGGTAATCCGTTCATGCTCCATCTTCATGCTCACCTGGTTTACTACCATGCGTGCCGACAGGGGACAGACTTCTTCAAGTACCATCAGACCATTTTCACGCAGCGTGGCACCGGTCTCCACTATGTCACAGATGACTTCGGAAAGTCCTACAATGGGAGCCAGTTCAATGGAACCGTTTAACTTAATAATCTCCACGGTCTGGTGTTTTTTATTATAAAAATAGTCCCTGGCAATGCGCGGATATTTGGTTGCCACACGAATCTGTTCATGGTGCTTTAATAATTCCCCTGCATGCTCCGGCCCGCAGATGCACATCCGGCATTTTCCGAAACCAAGGTCTAAAACCTCGTAAATATTTCTTGCCTCTTCTAAAACGGTATCCTTACCGACTACTCCGATATCAGCGGCGCCGTACTCCACATAAGTGGGTACATCCGGTCCTTTTGCAAGGAAAAACCGAAGCTTTAACTCCTCATTTACAAAGATTAATCTGCGGGTTTTTTCATCGTTTATTTCCTCGCAGGTAATTCCTATTTTTTCAAATAACTGTAAGGTCTTTTTCGCCAGGCGTCCTTTGCCCAGTGCAAATGTCAAATATCTGTTTTCTTCCATCTCATCTCCCCGACTATATAAATTCAACTTTTGAAATATGGTTCTTTACGGCATAGTTACAGTAATCATCCCTTGTCCACTTTTCGTCTGCAGGAACCAGTGCGGCATGGCAGCCCTGACTGCGCAGATGCTGCGCCTTTTGGACAGCATGGGAAAGGGAATCCTGTCCATAGACTAGAAGCACATATTCCTCCGGTACGGGAAGGGAAATTTTCTGTCTGCTTAATGCCGCAAGAAGCTGGTCCACCACAATGGCAAAACCGATTGCCGGCGCATGTTTTCCAAAATATTCCGGCAGCGTGTCATAACGGCCTCCCTTTACGACAGGTTCTCCCGTTCCAAAGGTATATCCGTAAAAAATTATGCCGGTATAATAATGATAGTCACTGACAATTCCCGGTTCAAATGAAACATATTTTTCAATTCCGTACATCTTAAGATAGGTGTCCAGCTGCAGGAGGTTGGAAAGAGCGGATAAAATTTCCGGGTAATTTCCGGCAAATTTACATGCTTCCTCCAGTTCTTCTGCTGTGGTGTCAAAACGTCCAAGCATCGAAAACAGCTGCATTAGGTCAGAATCCAGGTTTAGTGTTTCCACAAATTCCTCCACACCAAAGAAGTTTTTGTTGGAGAGCAGCTCCCGGAGTTCTTCTTCCTGCTCCTCATCAAGCCCTGCTTCCTGTACCAGTCCTTTAAAAAACTGTGCATGTCCGACGGAAATCTGGAATTCCTTTAATCCGCCTGCACGCAGGGAATCCGCAACCATTGCAAGAATTTCAGCATCTGCCGCGATACTTTTTTCCCCGATCAGCTCCGCCCCGCACTGGGTATTTTCCTTTAAACGTCCCTGATAAGAGGAGGAATTAATAAATGTGTTGCCCATATAGCACAGCCTGACCGGAATTTTGTCATCCGTATAATATTTTGCAGCGCTGCGAACAATGGACGGAGTAAAATCCGGGCGCAAAACCAGGGTGTTTCCATCCTTGTCAAAAAATTTATATAAATCCTTTGAAGGCGTTGTCCCGATTTCCTTGCTGAAAATATTAAAAAATTCAAATGTTGGTGTCTGGATATCGCGGTATCCGTAGCGTTTTAGCACTTCATGGAGTTTTTCCTGAAGTAAAAGCTTCTGCCTGCATTCTCCATTGTAAATATCCCTTACACCATCCGGTGTATGTAATAACTGGTCTGTCATCTCTTTTTCCTCGCTTTAATATAGTAAAGTGATACCGTGATAATTCAATATCATAATAAAATTATTGATATTATATGGGAAAACAGTTAAAATGTCAATCCCTCATGTTTAAATCCTTCTGTAACATCTGCAGGTAAGGCACAAGGATGCCGGATACCTCAGGAAGGAAAAAACCACAGTCCAGTTCATCAAACCGGAAGCTTTTTCTTCCCCCTTCCCTGGCACGGTTTACAAACTGCATCAGTTCACAAAACCGCAGATAATAAAAGGTATCCCTGTGGGTAAAGGAAATCAGGATAAATGCAATTCCTTCCTGCTTTTCAAACTGCTCCATAAAACGGATCTGGTGCTCATGGATATTGGCAAGAGGGAAGGTATCGGTATTGCATTCCTTGGCATCAAAGCATACCGGAATCCCCTGTATGGCACCGATATAATCCACCGTACTCTTCTGGTCAAAATAGGCAAGGGTTATATGCCTTGTTTTCTTGTCGATGGTAATCGGCGTGATTGGCGTAGGTATTTTCTGAATCAGCGCAAGTTGGTGTTCAGCATATTTTTCATTTGTACGGTTTAACAGGTCTTCTAAGGTGGAACCTCTTAAACCTCTGGAATTCCAGGTTGGCATGGGCTGTTTTACTCCTTGCAGTTTTTCATGATTACAGAAAATATTTCAGGTTCTTCTGCGGTAAATGTTCTGCCATCAGCAAACTCTATCCGGTATGCATGAAGAAGCTGGTGGTCAACATGAAAGCTTTTGCGGTATTTTTGATTCCATGCCCTGTCCCCGTACTTGCTGTCCCCCATCAGAGGATGTCCCACAGAAGCAAGGTGCGCACGGATCTGGTGGGTTTTTCCGGTAATCAGGTGAACCTCGAGCAGAGTAAAGTCTGTTCCAAAGGCAAGCGGGCAGTATGCCGTTTCGATATATACAGCATCCTTCTGTCCGGCAGGAAGAATCTGTACTTTATTATTTTTTTCATCCTTAACCAGACAGCCTGAAAGATGTGTTTCTTTTTCAATACGTCCTTTCACAATCGCATGGTAATATTTTTTGATGCTGCGGTTTTTTAAGGCAAAGGAAAGCTCCTGTGAGCCTTTTAAGGTTTTTCCCATCAGAAGCAGTCCCGAAGTATTCCGGTCAAGACGGTTGCAGACGGACGGGTGAAACACTGCATACTGTTTAGCGGTTAAACTTCCGCTCTGAATTAAGTATCCAAGCAGATATTCATTTGCAGACAAATCCCCCGCTGCCGCTTTTTGTGAAAGCATTCCGTGCGGTTTATCTGCAATTAAAACATCAGTATCTTCATAAATGACTTTAAGCCCCTTCATCGGCAGGTTTTTAAGCATTTCATATTCTTTCTGAACTGCTTCAGGTTTACTGGCAAACCTGTCAAATGTATCATCGCTGAAAAAAAGTTTCACAGAATCCAGCGGCTGCAGCAGCTCGTTTCCTGCTGCTTTTCTGCCGTTATACGTGATGTTTTTTTTCCGGAGCATTTTATATATAAATCCTGCGGAAGCTTCCGGAAGCAGTTTTTTTAGGTATTTGTCAAGACGCTGGCCTGCTTCGTCTGCATGGATGGAAAATTCTTTCATTGCATTATCCTTCGTTGATTTTTATACTGGCAATTCCATTATCCAGTTCGATTCGCAAAACTTTTAATATGCGGCTGCGGATGGAGGCAATCTCCCCTTCGGTTAAATCTGCGCGTGAAGATGTAATTGCCTGTTCCAGCAGTTCATTAAAGGAAAAAGAAAACCTCTGTAAGCTTCTGGCGAAATCCTTTCGGATGGCATTTTCCTTCATTGCAAGCAAATCCCCGGAATAAAACTGGTCCAGATAACAGTAATAAATTCCCTTTCCTTCAAATGCACGCTTGATGTCCATACCGCATTTTCCGTGTTCCACCATAAATAAGAACTTTGCTGTACTGAGTGATTCCACAAGAGCCCAGTAATCACTGTCACTGGAGCAGACAATAATACCGTCCACTCCGTTCTGGTAATGTTCCCTGCAGGTTTCTGCAGCAAGACGCATATCCACAAGGGATTTGTCATCCTTTACGCGGTCAATCATAAGCGGTACGACCGGTATTTTGGTATAGGTATGAATATCCGTCCATACAGTGGAGGTATGTGAGTCGTTAAACAGCATAATTTTGGAGATTTTGGAAAGCTGGTCGTCATCGAGACTTTTTAATGCGGCACAGAGTCTGTACGGGTCTGAATTTTCGCAGTCAACCACCATAATTGCTTTCTGGCTGGCAAAAAGGAAATCATAGACGTTGTGTTTAACATCCTCTTCCACATCCGATATTTTACTGAAATCATTAAAGTCATCCCCGTATAATTTGTACAGAACCTTTAAACAGGTACGGTCGTTGTTAAACAGTCTGTGAATATCCATGGGCGTTTCCATATAGACATACTGTTTTGCCGGATAATAGGCATAATTTGCATAAAACTTTTTGGCCTCTTCCATGTATTTTGCTTCGTCCGTGCCGTTTTTCATGACAAACAGTGCCTTTACATATTCCCAGTTGATCCAGTTCGGAAAAACGCCTTTACAGTTATTGATGCGTTCTGCTATCACTTTGTTTAACAGTACACCAAAGGATTTTACATGGTCTTTACCTGTAAATGGATAGATGTTTTTACTGCTTAAATATTCCAGTTCACTGATTCCAAGCTCCGGAATCTGGTAAATGCTTTTATAGTCATACTTAATTGCGTCCCTTATGGCTTTAAATTTACGGATAACATTAGAGCGGAGTGTACACAGGCAGCGGATAATTTTGCAGTTGTCATTCAGCTCCAGTTTTTTGATAATATCCTGGTTGTAATTAAAGTCAGGGTTACTTAAAAAGTCTTCCCGTACTCCGTGTAAATAGGCTAATGTTGTGCTGATTTCGCTTGAAATATTTCCATACGGGATGTAGCCGTCATTTTTTGTTCCGGTGGTTTCTGTCTGTGGTTCACTGTCTGTTTCTGCTGTCTGTTCTGTTACTGTTTCTTCTGCATGATCCTCTGCTTCCTGCATTTCATTTTCCTGTTCTTCCGGCGCTTCATAATCAAGATTTTTCATAATGTTTTCGATTTGCGAAAATTCCATAATTATTCTCCTTTATTATTTTTTTGATGATTTTTTATGAATATTTCTAATTGTTTTCTTTTTTTTCCGGTGTTCTTTTTGTCCATCCTTTTTCCTGTGGTATTCTGCTGTCTGTTTTCCGCTGCCATACCGGCGCGGTTTAATCAGGCACTTTTTGTCAAAGCCAATTAAATCCTGCCTGCCTTCCTTCATAAGCGCTTCATAAACCAGATCGTAATTCTTTGGATTCCGGTACTGGATTAAGGCGCGCTGCATTGCCTTTTCATGTGGATTTGTTGCAACGTAAACAGGTTCCATGGTGCGCGGGTCCAGTCCGGTGTAATACATACAGGTTGATATGGTGGACGGTGTCGGATAAAAATCCTGCACCTGTTCCGGCATGTATCCAAGATCACGCAGGTATTCTGCAAGCTCAATGGCTTCCTTCAGTGTGGAACCAGGGTGTGAGGACATTAAATACGGTACAAGGTACTGTTTTTTACCAAGCTTTGCATTCATCTGGTTATACGCGTTTACAAATTTCCGGTATACGGAAACATCCGGTTTTCCGAGTCTGGAAAGTACGGTATTGCTTATATGTTCCGGTGCAACTTTTAACTGTCCGCTGACATGGTGTTCGCAAAGCTCCCGCAAAAAAGTACGGTCTTTATCATACATTAAATAATCAAAGCGGATGCCTGAACGGATAAATACCTTTTTCACACCGGGAAGCTCTCTCAGCTTCCGGAGTAAGGCGATATAATCCCGGTGGTCCACCTCCAGGTTTTTGCACGGAGTGGGAAACAGACACTGTTTCAGGGGACATGCGCCCTTTGTCAGCTGTTTTTTACAAGCAGGTGCGCGGAAATTGGCGGTCGGTCCTCCCACATCATGGATATAGCCTTTAAAATCAGGTTCTTTTGTTATTAATTCTGCTTCTTTTATAATGGATTCATGGCTTCTTGTCTGGATAATTCTTCCCTGGTGAAACGTCAGTGCACAGAAGCTGCATCCGCCAAAACATCCACGGTTGCTGATCAGTGAAAATTTAATTTCCCGGATTGCCGGAACCCCGCCTGCATCTTCATAGGAAGGATGGTAATTCCTCATGTAAGGCAGGGCATAAACTTCATCCATTTCCGCCTCTGACAGTGGCTTTGCAGGAGGATTCTGTACGACATAAATTCCGTTTGGATACGGTTCATACAGCCGTTTTCCTGAAAACGGGTCGGTATTGCAGTACTGTGTATAAAAACTGTCTGCAAAAAGGCGTTTATTTGTTTTCATTATATCAAAGGACGGCAGTTCAATGGCATCATAAATAATTTCCCGGTTTTTAGTTTTATAAACAGTTCCGTCAATATAGGTGATATCCTTGACAGCAATCCCGGCATTTAAGGCGTCAGCAATTTCAACAATACTCCGCTCTCCCATTCCATAGGAAATCAAATCCGCACCGGAATCCAGTAAAATAGATCGTTTGACTTTATCTGACCAGTAATCATAATGTGCCAGCCGCCGCAGGCTTGCCTCAATGCCACCAATAATAACCGGGGTGTTTTTGTATGTGCGGCGGATTAAATTACAGTAGACAACAGTTGCATAATCCGGTCTTTTTCCCATAACGCCGCCCGGCGTATAGGCATCAGTGCTTCTGCGCTTTTTGGAAACAGAGTAATGGTTTACCATGGAGTCCATGTTTCCGGCAGAAACCAAAAAGCCAAGGCGCGGCGTGCCGAGAACCGAGATGGATGAATCATCCTTCCAGTCAGGCTGTGCAATGATGCCGACGGTATAGCCGTGTGATTCCAGAAGCCTCGCAATAATGGCGTGTCCGAAAGACGGATGGTCAATATATGCATCCCCGCAGACATAGACAAAATCAAGCTGCGTAATGCCCCGTTCTTTCATATCCTGTTCTGATACTGGAAGATAGCCTTCGTACATAACTTAAACCCTTTCATTCTTTAAGGATGCCATCTGCATTAAATCCGAAATTTCCTCTTCAGTCAGTCTCCGGTAGCTGCCTTTTTCAAGCCCTTTCAGGGAAAGACCGGCAAATGTGAGGCGTTTTAAGTATAAAACCTTACATCCCACTGCCGCAAACATGCGTTTCACCTGGTGGAAACGTCCTTCACAAACCGTAAGTTCTGCTGCATAAACCGTATTTTCTGTCCTTTCCGGTAAAATGACAAGTTTTGCCGGAAGGCACGGTTTTTCATCACCAATATCCACACCCTTTAAAAAACATCCGGCTGCTTCTTCCGGTACAGGGGAATCCAGCACGGCATAATATGTCTTGTTTACATGATAGGAAGGGGACGAAAGCCTGTGGTTTAAGGCACCGTCATTTGTAATTAAAAGAATCCCTTCCGTATCTTTGTCCAGTCTTCCGACCGGAGAGTGGCTTTTTTTCATGGAATCCGGAAAATAATCCATTACGGTTTTCTCTGTTTTATCGGTTCTGGCAGTAACGCAGCCCGCCGGTTTGTAAAACAGAAAGGTGGAAAACTGTTCGTATACCAGTTTTTTTCCGTTGCAGCAGATGCTGTCGGTTTCCGGATTTATTTTCTGTTCCGGTTTCACTGCCGTCGTACCGTTTATGGTAACCTGTTTTTTCCTGATAGTACTCTTTACTTCACTGCGGGTGCCGCATCCGCATTCCGCAAGAAATTTGTCCAGCCTAATCTGCATGGTGTTATTTCATCTCTCTTAAAAATTCTGTAAGAAAGTCCCATATTCTTCCGGTAGAAGAAATGCTTAAACGTTCCTTCGGGGTATGAATGTCATAATTTGCCGGACCGAAGGAAACACAGTCCAGGTCTTCTATTTTTTCTGAAATAAGTCCGCATTCCAGTCCTGCATGAATGGTTTCAAATACAGGCTTTTTATGGAAAAGCTTTTCATAAACCTTTTCTACTGTCGGACGGAGTGCAGAATCCTGTTTATATTCCCATGCCGGATAATCCCCGGTTGCTTCTGCCGTACCGCCAAGCATTTCGACAATTGCTGCTACTTTGTCATAAACCTCGGCTTTTCTAGTGCTGACACTGCTGCGGACAGAGGTTACGGTGGTAAGTGCATCTTCGGTTAATTTCATAATTCCAAGATTTAAGGAGGTTTCCACCTGTCCGTTCATCTGCTGGCTCATATGCAGAATACCGTTTGGAACAGTACGCAGATAATAAATTACTCTGTTGACAGAGGAAAAGTCTAGAGCATCACCTTCTGTGCTGCCGTCTGGCGTGCAGGAAACTGTTACTCCTGAATCTGAAGAAACCAGTTCTTTTTTTAATATGGTATCCATCTGTTTTACGATTTCATATACAGCTTCTTTTTTGTCATCCGAAAGCAGAATTTCTGCCGTGCACTCCCGCGGAATGGCATTGTCTTTCATTCCGCCCTCCAGGGAAAGGATTCCAAACGGTGTTTCATTGAAAATGCATTTTAGTACGCGTCCCATTATGATATCGGCATTTCCGTGCTCTTTATCAATTTCCACACCGGAATGTCCGCCGGAAAGTCCGTTTACCGTAATCGTAAATTTTGTGCCGCTCTGCCTTGTTCTTGTAACAGGAATACAGGTATGAACAGACATGCCGCCTGCACAGCCACAGATAAAAATCCCTTCCTCATCACTGTCAATATTTAACATCATGCGGCCTTTTAACATGGACAGGTCAATTTCAGCAGCTCCTAGCATTCCGATTTCCTCGTCTACCGTCACAATTACCTCAAGCCTTGGATGGGGGATATCCGAAGCTTCAAGAAGTGCCAGGGCATAGGCAACTGCAATCCCGTCATCACCGCCTAAGGTGGTACCCCTTGCCTTTAAAAAGTCTCCGTCTATATACAAATCCAGTCCGTCTTTTGTAAAATCAATGGTACAGCCGTTTTCTTTTTCACAGACCATATCCATATGTCCCTGAATAATGACCGGCGCAGCATTTTCGTAACCGGATGAAGCTTCCTTTATGATAATTACGTTGTTCATTTCATCCTGTATGCTAAAAAGTTCATGGTCATTTGCAAACTGAACCAGATAATCACTGATCTCTTTTGTATTTCTTGAACCGTGCGGTATTTTTGCAAGTTCTCCAAAATAGTAAAAAACACGTTCAGGATAAATATTTTCAAATGTCATCATAGTGTCCTCCTTGTTTACATAAATTATATTATGAAAAGATTTGGATTTATTATTGTTATTCTGATTATGATTTTTTATTTTATCTTTGCACCCACGCAGGCGCTTTTTGCATCCAGGCGCGGACTGTCTCTATGGTTTGAACAGCTTCTGCCAACGCTTCTTCCCTTTTCCATTATTTCGTATATTGTACTTGCATCCGGTTTATTTTCCTTTCATGGAAACGGGAATAAACGCAGGATAAGCAACTGGGAATGGTATGTGATTTTGTGCGGATTTCTTTTTGGATTTCCAATCGGAAGCAAGCTGACTGCCGATTTGTACCGCGATGGGAAAATCTCGAAGAAAAATGCATCTGTTCTCTGCTGTTTTACGAATAATCTGAGTCCGGTATTTGTAACAAGTGCCATGGCTGCCATGCTGAACCTGAAAGTACATCCGGTTCTGTATCTGGTGCTTTATGGAATTCCGTTCTGTTTTGGAATTGCCAGCCTTGTATTTTCCGGTGAACAGGCACCGGTACAAAAAAATGCCGCACCAAGATTTCACCTGAATATGCAAATCATTGATGCCGGCATCATTAACGGATTTGAAACACTAATCAAAATATGTGGTTATATTATGATGTTTTCCATTCTGTCTGAGTTAATAAAAACTCTTCCAGTCCATAATCCCCTGGTGAGCCTGCTTCTTGTTGGCTGTACCGAGGTAACAAACGGCATTTCATGCCTTGCAGCATATTCCTGTAGTGACGCAGTAAAATATCTGCTGGCAGTTCTTTTTCTTTCGTGGAATGGAATCAGCGGTCTGTTTCAGACAGCATCTGTTCTTGGCATGACCGACTTATCTGTCAGACAGTATCTGAAGAACAAACTGGTGCTGTCAGTCATCCAGTCCGGTGTGACAGGAATTTTATTCTTCGGAAACTTTTTCATCTGAAGCCGGAATATCTGTAATATCCGGTCCCTGTGTTTTCTTCTCCTGCTGCTTTTTGTCTTCATTTTTTTCTACCGGACGGACAATTTCTTTTGGTTTTTCTGCCTCCGGTGCATGCTGCGGGAATAATTCTGCACGGTTTCGGATGACAACATCCGAGCATTGCTGCAGGGAAGTCATCAGGCTGGTGTAATGTGTTTTGGAAGCTGTAAGCGCACCGGAAAGAATTTCCTCGATTGCATGAAGCTGCTGGTCTGCATATTCCATAATATTCATCCGCAGACTGTTCGCTTCATTGGTTGCATCGTCCAAAATTTCCTGTGCCTGCCTGGTTGCAAGCATGACGACTTCATTTGCCTGGGCATACGCCTGCTGCATAATCTGGTGTTCACTTACCAGTTCGGTTGTCTGAATCTGTGCCTGCGCAATAATCTGGTCGGCTTTTGCCTGCGCATCCGCAAGAATCGCCTCTTTATTGCTGATGATTTTCTGATAACGTTTAATTTCCTCTGGAGTTTTTGCGCGAAGCTCTGCAATCAGTTCTTCAAGCTCTTCTTTATTGACAATAATACGGGTACTGGACAGTGCCTGGAATTTACAGCCGTCGATATACTCTTCTATTTCATCAATAATTTGTTCCATTTTACTGCTCATATCTGAAAATCTCCTTATTATTATTTGATATATTACTGATACTTTTTATAAATTCGGTCAATAAAGCATTCCGGAACAAAGTTGGCAATATTACCGCCATAAGAAGCAAATTCTTTTACAATGGTCGAACTAAGATAAGAATATTTCGGATCCGTTGTTAAGAAGATGGTTTCTATTTTTGAATCCTGCACATGGTTAGCCTGTGCAATCTGCAGTTCATATTCAAAATCCGTAACGGCACGCAGGCCGCGGACAATCAGTGTTGCTCCTATTTCATTCATAAACTCAACTAAAAGACCGTCAAATGAAGCCACCGTAACATTTGGCATATCCTCCGTCATCTCTTTAATCATACTAACACGTTCCTCTAAGGAAAACAACGGATTTTTTGCCCGGTTGTTTAAAACCCCGATGACGAGTTCATCAACAATACCGGAAGCACGCGTTATAATATCCATATGTCCAAACGTTACCGGATCAAAACTGCCCGGATAAATTGCCTTTTTTGTCATTACCTTTTCCTCTGTATAAAAATATGCATACTGTTTTTGTATTTTTTTACTTTTGTAATCATAAAACCCAGATCATCCAGATAAGTAAAACCGGTATCTGCTGATGCTTCCACAATTATCTTTGCATCCGGCTTTACCATGTCTGAATGTGATAAAAATTCAAGCACATCTTTTTCCAGATCCTGCCGGTACGGAGGATCCATAAAGATAATATCGAAGCAGTACCTGCCCTCCAGGCTGCGCAATCCGCCAAGAACGTCTGCCGTCAGCAGTTTTGATTTTTCTGTGAATTTTGTAAAAGTAATATTTTCTTCGATACACTTCGCCGCTTTGCGGTTATTTTCAATAAATACAGCATAATCTGCACCGCGGCTTAATGCTTCAAGCCCAATCTGCCCGCTGCCCGCAAACAAATCCAGGAAATAACTTCCCGGTATATCTGCCTGCAGTATGTTAAACAGTGTTTCTTTAATTTTATCCGTGGTAGGCCGTGTGTTCATTCCTTCAATTGTTTTTAAGGGAAGGCTTCGTGCTGTCCCTGCTATAATCCGCATAAAAATTCCCCCCTTTCTGAGGAACATAAACTGCCTGTTATTTCTGGTCTTTTAATACGTCCTTGTTTTTTACGATATAATCCACAAGTGAAATTACAGTCAGTGCCAGTGACAGGTAAATAAATACGGTTCCAAGTACAGAAAATACCGGACCGGGAATATTTAAAACGAGGATTACCACAGTTACCATCTGGGACGCGGTCTTGAATTTGCCCCAGTAACCTGCTGCAATAACAACGCCGTTATCTGCAGCGACCAGCCTGAAGCCGCTGATAATAAATTCCCTTGCAATGATAATAATAACAATCCACGCCGGAATGCGGGAAAGTTCCACCAGACAGATCAGTGCGGAACAGACCAGTAGTTTGTCCGCAAGCGGATCCATAAACTTTCCGAAATTCGTAACCAGGTTATGTTTTCTTGCAATTTTGCCATCCAAAAAGTCCGTAATGCTGGCAATAATAAAGACTGCAGCAGCAAGGTAACTGCCATATTCATCAAAATAAGGCGCAAGCAGAAAGAACACGAAAAACGGTATTAAAATCACACGGAAAATTGTCAGTTTATTTGGTAAATTCATAAGATTTCTCCTTAAATTATTTCACCAGTCAGATCATATTCGCAGGCGCCAGTGACTTTTACTTTCACGATATCACCCGTCATCAGTTCTTCATCAGTGCTGATAAAAATATAGCCGTCAACATTCGGTGCATCCCGGTAGGTTCTTCCGATATAGGCATTTTCATCGCATACCCTGCCCTCTACTAGTACATAAAGTTCTGTATCCTTCATGGATAAATTTTTGTCATAGATAACTTCTTCTTCAAGTTCCATCACATCTGCCTGCCAGTCTGCCATGACAGATTCATCAATCTGGTCCGGCATTTCGGCAGCTTTTGTCCCCTCTTCGGCAGAGTATGTAAAAGCACCGAGACGGTCAAACTCCATGTCGTTTACAAACTGCATCAGTTCCTCATGCTGTTCATTAGTCTCTCCCGGAAATCCGCAGATTAATGTCGTCCGTAATGTAATATCCGGAATCTGCTCACGTAAATACAGGATACGTTTTACCAGTTCGTCCTTTGTTGTTTTACGGCCCATGCGTTTTAAAATGTCATCGCTGCAGTGCTGGATGGGCATGTCGAGATAATGGCATACTTTTTCATTTCTTTTCATGGAAGCAACCAGCTCCGGATAAATTTCCTCCGGATAGCAGTAGAGAATACGAATCCAGAAAAGTCCGGAAATTTCATTCAGACGGTCTAAAAGCAGATGCAGGCTCTTGGTCCCATATAAATCCACACCGTAAAGGGTGGTCTCCTGGGCAACCAGAACCAGCTCTTTTACGCCTGAGGAAACCAGTTCCCTTGCGGATGCCAGAAGCTCTTCCATGGGAATACTGCGGTATTTACCCCTGACAGAGGGAATGACGCAGTACGTACAGTTTTTGTTGCAGCCTTCTGCAATTTTTAAGTATGCATAGTGCCCACCGGTAGTAACTGTTCGTTTTGCAGGTCTTTCAGGCATTCCTGACAGGGAACGGAGACTCTGGTAAAAGCGGTTCTGTAAAGTTTCCTGTACAGCCTCCCATATGCTGTCCCAGGAACTGGTGCCAAGGATG
Organism: uncultured Lachnospiraceae bacterium; assembly: GCA_947566705.1. Lineage (GTDB taxonomy): Bacteria > Bacillota > Clostridia > Lachnospirales > Lachnospiraceae > Roseburia. The sequence goes on from CANOLA010000009.1 coordinate 14,470, forward strand.
GCATCCACTTCCGGAATCTCTTTTTTGATTTCTTCCGGATAACGCTGCGCCAGACAGCCGGTAACAATTAACGACTGCAGGCAGCCGGTCTTTTTCAGTTCCGCCATTTCAAGAATTGTATTAATACTCTCCTCCTTGGCGTCCCCGATAAAACAGCAGCTGTTTATCACAATTACAGAAGCTTCTGTTTCATCATCTGTCAGCTCCACCCCGTGTTCTGCAAGAATCCCAAGCATGTACTCACTGTCAACAAGGTTTTTATCACAGCCAAGCGAAATAAATAATAATTTCATAAATCCTCTCACTTGAAAAGAGAATGACAGCCTGCCACTCCCCCTTATTTGTTAGATATTCTCTTCCTCTTCCGGTACGATTTTAACATCACCGCGGTATAATTCCTCAACAGCAATTGAAAGCGGTTTGTTGCATTTTGGTCTTGGTACCAGAGGCTCTGCACCCGCAATAATCTGCTTGGCGCGTTTGGAGGTTGCGAGCACAATGGAATAACGGCTGTTTACTACCGGTTCTTCGCCGATTTCAGCCTCGTCATTAACTACTTTCATAAGTTCTACATAAGATGGATGTATCATAATTGTTCTCCTTTCAAAAAGCTTTTCAGCTCTTTTCTGATTTGATTGATAAAATCTGTATTGGAAGATACCCGGTTTGGCAGGAAGTCTTCGGTGTTTCCCAGACGTTCACCGTTTATTAACCTGTGAATCAGGTCTGCGCCCTGTTCCACGGTATCATTTACCACTAAATAATCATAACTTTCTATGCCGGCGGATTCTTCGGCGGCACGGGACAGCCTTGCAGAAATGACATCCGACGTTTCGGTGCCGCGTCCGATCAGACGGTCATACAGCTCCTTCGCACTCGGTGCAGTCACAAACATGAGTACCGCATCCGGAAATTTTTCTTTGATTTTAAGCGCGCCCTGAATTTCAATTTCAAGGATGACATTTTTTCCAAGTGCAAGCTGTTCTTCCACGTATGCTTTCGGTGTTCCGTAATAATGGCTGACATACTGGGCATACTCAATCAGCTCATTATCTGCAATCATGGATTCAAACTTTTCTGTGCTGACAAAAAAGTATGCAACCCCGTCCTCTTCTCCAGGTCTTGGAGCCCTTGTTGTCGCTGAAACAGACAGGGCATAATCATCCTTATGCTGTTTTAAAAGTTCTTTCATGAGGGTGCCTTTTCCGGCTCCGGAAAATCCGGAAACAACCACCAGTTTTCCTCTGTTTTCCATAGTTCATACGTCCCCTATTCAATATTCTGTATCTGCTCACGTATTTTTTCGATACCGGTCTTTAAACAGATGCCGGTATCAGAAACTTCTATATTATTGGCTTTTGACAGGATGGTATTTGCCTCGCGGTTCATCTCCTGCGCGATAAAATCCAGCTTCCGCCCGATGGAGCCTCCATTTTGCAGTGTTTCCTTTGTGGATAAAATGTGGCTGCGCAGTCTTACGGTTTCCTCGTCAACACATATTTTGTCCGCATATATGGTAACCTCTGTTGCAATCCGGCTGTCATCAAGCTGGCGGTCCCCAAGCAGTTCTTTTATTTTTTCTTCCAGACGCTGTCTGTAATCCTGCATAATCTGCGGAGAACGGCTTTCAATGAAATCCACGCAGGCAAGCAGTTCGTCAAGCTTTGCCATAAGGTCTTTTTTCAGGTTTTCGCCTTCACTGACCCTGCCTGCCACAAGCCTTTCGCATGCCTGGCGGATGGTCTTTTCCAGTAAGCCCCAGAGTTCTTTTTCATCTGTCTCCTGCTCTTCCATAACAAAAACATCCGGATAACGCGACAGTGTACTTACCCTTATGTCATTTTCCAGATGAAACTCTTCTGCCATGGAATTCAGATAACCAAGGTACTCTTTGGCAAGGGCGCGGTTATAACGCAGGCTGTAGCTGTCATCTGTATAATCTTCATACGTAATATAGACGTCCACTTTGCCGCGCTCTAAGTATTCTTTTAACAGATTTCTGATTGTACTTTCAAAGAAGTTCAGTTTTTTCGGCATCTTGATGCTTATGTCCAGATACCGGTGGTTTACGGATTTGAGTTCCACGGTGAATTTGCGTTTTTCATCTGCAAGTTCACAGCGGCCGAATCCAGTCATACTTTTAATCATTCTGATTTTCTCTCCATTATCCTGAAGGATATACAGTCCATTATAATGCTTACAGGCAAATTCGTCAAATATTCATTGGCTTTTTTCTGGAATTTATACTATAATTTTATTCGATAAGTCAAGAAAGGAGCAAAATAATGGCTTTTGATGGAATCGTAATTGCAAATCTGGTGTACGAACTGAACCAGACCATCTTAAATTCAAAAATCAGTAAAATCTCGCAGCCGGAAAACGATGAACTGCTTTTTACCTGCAAGGGAGCAAACGGCCAGTTTCGCATGGCAGTTTCTGCAAGCGCCTCCCTGCCTTTTTTATACCTGACGGCGGAAAACAAGAAAGCTCCCCTGCAGGCACCGACCTTCTGTATGGTTTTACGCAAATACATTGCAAACGGCCGCATTATAAAAATTTATCAGCCGCATATGGAACGTATTATCAATTTCGACATTGAACACCTGAATGAAATGGGCGATGTCTGCCATAAAACGCTGGTGGTTGAACTGATGGGCAAACACTCCAATATCATCTTCTGTGATGAAGACGGCACGATTATTGACAGTATCAAACGGGTATCCTCTGCCGTCAGCTCTATCCGGGAAGTTCTTCCGGGCAGAAATTATTTCATTCCTGCCACCCAGGAGGATAAATTTAACGGTCTTGTCATGGAGGCGGATGCAATCGCAGCTGAAATTGAAAAAAAACCGCTTTCCACTACACGTGCTGTCTATACAACCTTTTCCGGCGTTAGTCCGCTTGCAGCTTCAGAAATGGTATACCGGGCCGGGCTGGACGGGGATCTTCCGTTGGCTTCCTGCACAAAGGAACAGATACTGCATCTTGGAAATCACATTTACTGGTTTTTTGAAAAAATCAGAAAAAATGAATTTTGTCCCTGCATTATCAGAAACGGGAAAAAACCTCTGGAATTTTCTGCAATGGAACTGACAATGTATGCAGATTATGAGCAGGAAAGGTTTGAGAGTATTTCCAGGGTGCTGGAGGTTTTTTATGCAGAAAAAAATGTGTACAGCCGCATCCACCAGAAATCAGCCGACCTGCGGCGGATTGTCACGACAGCGCTTGAACGGAACCAGAAAAAATACCAGTTACAGACAAAACAGATGAAGGATTCCATGAAGCGTGAAAAATACAAGCTCTATGGGGAACTGATCAATGTTTACGGTTACAATCTCGCCGAAAATGCCAAAGAACTTGTCTGTGAAAATTTTTATGATAACAATAAAGAAATTAAAATTCCGCTGGATCCGAATCTGACTGCCCGTGAAAATTCCCAGAAATATTTTGACCGCTACGGCAAAATGAAACGGACTGCCGAGGCACTGGAAACACAGCTTGCAGAAACAAAGGCAAAAATAGACCATCTGGAATCCATTCAGAATTCACTGGATATTGCCCTGTCTTCTGACGATCTGGTACAGATCAAGGATGAACTGACAGAATATGGATTTATAAAAAAGCATAAAAATGCTAAAAAAGAAAAAATTAAAAGTAAACCGTTTCATTATCTTTCTTCTGACGGATATGATATTTATGTCGGAAAAAATAATTACCAGAATGATGAGCTTACGTTTAAGTTTGCATCCGGAAACGACTGGTGGTTTCATGCAAAAGGAATGCCCGGTTCCCATGTAATTGTTAAGAGTAAAGGGGAGGAAATGCCGGACAGGGTATTTGAAGAAGCCGGAATGCTCGCAGCATATTACTCGAAGGGACGCGAAAGCGATAAAATTGAAATTGATTATTTACAGAAAAAAAATGTAAAAAAACCGGCAAAAGGTGCACCGGGATTTGTCGTATATTATACAAATTTTTCCCTCACCATTCAGCCGGATATCAGCAGCCTTACACTTGTGGAATAATTGATACTACATTTTGTAAAAAGTACCCGTACTTTCCAGCATACTAAACTTTGTACTGCATATACTAGAATCGAGCAAAGTCAATGAAAATCCGCTTCGCGGATGAGGCTTTGCCCACCAGTGCAAAGGAGGAAGGAAAGCATGGCTAACAGAAGTACAAAAAAATCATTGGAGCGTTTTAAGTATGAAGTTGCAGACGAGCTTGGAGTTCCACTTGGCAACGGATACAACGGCAACCTGACCGCAAAACAGAATGGTTCTGTTGGCGGTTACATGGTGAAAAAGATGATTGAGGCTCAGGAAAGACAGATGACTGAAAAAAATCATCAGTAGCTGCGGCATCTGAATAAGATACAAAAGACAAAGGCAGGTCCTGTTCCAGGACCTGCCGGATTTTTTCTATAAACTCATCTTTTTTAATTCATCATCCATAAATTTTTCCATTTTTTTATGAAGCATTTTGTGTTCCTCCATGGAAAGCTCCGGATCTTCCCGAAGTACAGTCTTTACAGCATCAGACGCATCCTGGAGGATGTCTGCATCCTGGTAAATGTCTGCAAGTGCAAAAGGCAGGTCCCCGCTCTGGCGGATGCCAAAGAAGTCTCCAGGTCCGCGAAGCTTTAAATCCTCACTGGCGATTTTAAATCCGTCATTGGACTGATTTAATATTTCCAGCCGTTTCTGGGCAGTTTTTGCAGAGGATGTGTTTACCATAATGCAGTAGGACTGGGCATCCCCACGTCCAACCCGCCCGCGTAACTGGTGCAGCTGTGCCAGTCCGAACCGGTCCGCATTTTCAATCATCATGACAGTGGCATTCGGGACATTTACGCCGACTTCGACTACCGTGGTGGAAACAAGAACCTGGATTTCATTTCCGGCAAACTGCTCCATCACCTTGTTTTTCTGTGCGTTTTTCATTTTTCCGTGAAGGATTCCGATTTTAATATCAGGGGAAAGCTCTTTTTCCAGCTGTTTTGCATAATCGGTTACATTTTCCCCTTCAAAATTCTCACTTGCTTCTACCAGGGGACAGATGATGTATGCCTGGTGTCCGCTTCTTATCTGCTTTTCAATAAATTCATATGCCCTTGGACGGTATCCGGTATTTACCACGCAGTTTTTGTTTGGCAGACGTTTTGCCGGAACCTCGTCAATAACGGAAATATCCAGGTCTCCGTAAATAATTATGGCAAGTGTCCGTGGAATCGGCGTTGCGCTCATCACAAGAATATGCGGGTGTGTGCCTTTTTCCGCAAAAAAATCTCGCTGCCTTACACCGAAGCGGTGCTGCTCATCGGTTATCACCAGTGCAAGATTTGAATAATGAACATTTTCCTGAATCAGGGCGTGTGTTCCAATAATCATTGCAGAAGGTAACACCGCAAGTTTTTCACAGGCAAGCCGCTTTTCTTTTGCCGTCATGGAACCAGTCAGCAGTACAACCGGAAAATCCAGTCCGAAATCAGCGCAGAGCTTCTGGTAGGATTCAAAGTGCTGCCTTGCCAGAACCTCAGTCGGAGCCATAATTGCAGACTGGTAGCCGTTGTGTGCACACCATGCCATGGCAAGGAATGCAATAATTGTTTTTCCTGAGCCCACATCCCCCTGAATCAGACGCTGCATAACATATTCGCCATGCAGGTTTTCCGTCACATCGGAAAGCGCCCGTTGCTGTGCGTCTGTCAGCTTATAAGGCAGTTTGTCCGTCTGCTGTCTTATAAAATCCTCATCCTGAAAGGTAAAGGGATTTGCCTCTCTCTTCTGCTGCTTTTTCTGGTACTGCATTCCCATGATAAAGAGAAAAAATTCATCAAAAACCAGCCGGTTTCTTGCTGTTACCAGTGTGTCCATGGTATCCGGAAAATGGATCTGCTTCATGGCATAGTTATATTCGCATAGACCGCAGTTTTTACGTATATTAGCCGGAAGAAAATCCATGACCAGCGCACCTGCATCAAGTGCCTGCCGGATGGTTTTTGTCACCAGGTTATTGGTAAGCCCGCCGGTAAGTGCATAGACTGGATACAGCTGTTCCGCCATCTGTTCATAGCTTTTTGGCTGGTAAACAACGGGCTGTTCCATGACATATTTTCCTTCACGGATACTTACTTTTCCATAAAAAACATAGTACTGTCCGTGTTTTAAGGAATTTTTAATGTATGGCATGCGGTACCAGACAAGCTGGATTCTGTGTCCGTGGCTTCCAATAGTAAGAAGCGTTACCTGCATGCGCCGTCCGCTCTTGACTACGGGTGCCTGCGTTACTTTTGCTGCAATTGCATGAGGTTCTTCAGTCAGTTCTGTGATATCGTCAATTGCCTGCAGCTTGGGATATCTGATATAAGTCCGGGGAAAATGAAGGAGTATATCACCAACGGTGTATACCCCCATTTTTGCAAATAAATCTTTTGTTTTTTCGCCAATGCCCCTGATTTCGGTAATTACAGAGTCCTGGTTCATAACTGCTCCTGTCTATTCCACGGAAAGGATGTAGTAATAAACCGGCTGTCCGCCGTTATTAACTTCCACTTCAATATCCGGATACTTCTCTTCCAGCATCCTGCTGAGTTCGTCTGCATCTTCCCCGGTTGTGTCAGCGCCGTAATAGATACTGATAATGGATGACTCCTCATCTACCAGCTCATCCACCAGTTCCAGAGTGGTTTCTTTTAAATCGCTGCCGACAGATAAAATGGCCCTGTCACCGATTCCCATATAATCATCCTGTTTTATCTGTTTGCCGTCAATTTCCGTATCCCTGACTGCAAATGTCACCTGGCCTGTTTTTACACTGTCAAGCTCGGCTGTCATGGCGTCTGTATTTTCCTTTACGGAACGCTCCGGAATAAAATTAATCAGTGAAACAATTCCCTGCGGAATGGTCCTTGTCGGAATCACGATAACATCCGTCTCGGCAAGTTCTGCCGCCTGGTTTGCAGCCATAATAATGTTTTTGTTGTTTGGCAGTACAAAAATATGCTCGGCATTTACTTTTTCAATTGCCTGAAGAATATCCTCCGTACTCGGATTCATGGTCTGACCGCCTTCTATAATATAGTCTGTGCCAAGACCGCGGAAAATTTCACTTAATCCCTTTCCGGCTGATACACTGATAAAACCAAATTCTTTTTTCGGTTCTTCTGCTGCCGGAGCAGGTTCTTCTTCCTGCACTTTAACCGGCGGTGTTTCCAGCGGACGGACAATTTCTGTCGGACGGACAATTTCCCCTTCTGTTTGGGCCTTCTTTTGTTCTGCCGCAATTTTAGCCGCATCCTTAATTAATTTTTCCTGATGTTCCTCACGCATATTATCAATCTTGATCCTGCTTAAAGAGCCGTGTGTTAAGGCTTTCTGGATGGCATTACCCGGATCATTGGTATGTACGTGAGTCTTAACGATCTCATCGTCCGCTACCACAACGATTGAATCACCGATGGATTCCAGATATGCCTTATATTCCTGCTCTTCCTTATCCGAAAGGGGACGGTTTAAAACAATGATAAACTCTGTACAATAGCCGAACTTGATTTCTTCTTCTGTTTCGGAAGTGATTTTAACAAATCCGGTCCCAGTGCTTCCCTCGATGCTGTAATCGATTTCTTTTCCAAGCAGACAGTCATATGCACCCTTTAATACCTGCATCAGTCCCTGTCCGCCGGAATCAACAACACCTGCCTGCTTTAAAACCGGAAGCATTTCCGGCGTCCTGCTTAACACATGGTCTGCATACTGGATGACTTCATCACAGAAATACACCAGATCGTCAGTTTCCTGCGCCAGCTCAAGAGCACGGTCCGCAGCGCCTTTTGCAACGGTAAGGATCGTTCCCTCTTTTGGTTTCATAACCGCCTTATAGGCTGTTTCAACGGCTTTCTGGAAAGAGTCAGACAGTATCATAACATCTATTTCCTGATATTCTGCAATGACTTTACAGAAACCGCGGAACAGCTGCGAGAGGATAACGCCGGAGTTACCCCTGGCGCCGCGCAGGGAACCGGAGGAAACTGCTTTTGCAAGCTCCTGCATGGTCGGGTTTTTCAGTGCACTTACTTCCTTTGCCGCAGACATAATTGTCATGGACATATTGGTACCTGTATCTCCATCCGGAACCGGAAATACGTTTAATTCATTAATCCAGTCTTTTTTTGATTCCAGGTTTTTTGCCGCAGCAAGAAACATTCTGGACAGTAATTCGGAATTTATGCTTGTGATTTCCAATGCTTTTCCCTCCCCTAGTCAATTACACGTACGCCTTCGACGTAAATATTGATTTTATTGATTGTCATACCGGTAAACGACTCAACTTTATACCTTACCGTATCAATCAGGTTTTCGGAAACTGTATAGATGCTGACGCCATAGGCAACGATTACATGGAAATCAATGGTAATCTGGTTATCCGCCTCAACCAGAACGCTGATACCATGTGTCAGGTAATCCCTCTTTAACAGCTTGACCAGACCATCCTTCATATTTACAGCCGCCATGCCGACAATTCCGAAACATTCCACGGCAACGGAACCGGCATAGGTCGCAATTACATCTTCGTCGATTAATATCTTACCATACTGGGTATCAATCTGTCCCTTCATACTCTTTATACCTCCATTATTTGCAATCCCCACGGGGATTACCGATATCAGTACACAACTAATCGTATTATAACCATTTTTTGTAAAAAAGTAAATATTTTGTTATTACGGTTAAAAATAAAATTTTTTGTAATTTTTCCTTGCAAATAAAAAACGAATCTGATAAAATAAGCATGTTGTGAGCCTGCAGATGCAGGAAAGATATATGCAAGGAGGTGCAAAATCATGGCAAAATGTGCAATTTGTGAAAAGGGCGTACATTTCGGACATAATGTGAGCCATTCTCATAGAAAATCAAACAGAATCTGGAAATCAAACATCAAGCGTGTACACTGCAAGGTAAACGGTGTGCCACAGAGGTTATATGTTTGTACTTCCTGTCTGAGATCTGGTAAAGTAGAAAGAGCTTAGGAAACAAATCGGAACCGTCGCAGCTGCGATGGTTCTTTTTTATTGCCTGCTATTTGCAGGAAGAAAACAAAAGATAAGAAACCAGCAGTGCTCCTGCTATCAGCAGAATTCCTATTAATCCTCCGCCAACAAAAAACATGACGAGCATACCAAGTGCAAACCAGAACAGTGTATATCCCCAGATACGTTTCACGATTTCACCAAAAAAGAACATATATTACTACTAATATATGCTCTTTTGCGAATTAAATACTTTTTTATCTGTTATTCTTCATCCGCCCCGTCTTCTGCCTCATCGAAAAAGTCGTCTGAACCATTGTCATGTTTTCCGGCTGTAAATTTGTTTATCACATCAGGAACCATATCCAGGATTTTTGTCATGCCATCCTGGTTTTTCACATTAACAAGCTTTGTTTCTCCATTCTGAATCACAAGCACGGCGCTTGGGTTGATCTTTCCACCCATACCTCCTGCCCCGTTATTGCTCTTTTCCTGGGCAAAAGCACCAGCCGCCACACCAAATGACACATCCACAAGCGGAAGTATAATCGTATCGCCAATGTGGATTGCATCCCCAACCACGGTTTTTGTTGTTATAAAGCTGTCCATACCTTTAAACAGGGATTCCACTGTATTGTTAAAACTGTTATCTGCCATCGCAAAACCTCCTTGGTTTATTTCATAGTCATAATGTTATTATATAGTTTCTGGCAGTTCTTATCAAGAACTATTCCAAGGAAAAGAACAAGAATTTGTATTCCGTACAGGTGTCCGCGGATATCAAAATCAGCTTCCGCATAAGCATTTTCAGCGACAAAGTCCGGTATAATGTTCCAGTGGTATTTATATCCAACCGGAAAAAGCGCAAGTACTCCCAGTAATTCTCCTGTTATATCCGGTGTACCTGCAGAGTATTTTAAATCCAGGCTTGATTTCCTGGGGCTTATTTTTTTAAATAAAGAAAATAAACTATCCTTTAATTTTCTAAATGCAGCACGGTTTTCCTCATCATTTATAAATTCAATAAAATCTTTTGATATATTTCGAATATGTGTCAGCATATGCCGGAGCTTTTTAAAAAAATCCAGAAGCCGTTTAAAACGCAGCTTCTGCTTCTTCCAGATGGCAGACCATCCTTTTTCCGGCGGCTGTTCATCCCGGTCATTTTCTTGTGTGTCGGATGAAAGGTCTGTTTTGCAATGCGGTGAATCTTCCTGTATGGAAAGCATCTGCAGTTCATGTTCTGCTGAGGGATCCTTTACACTGTATTTTGAACCGGTATCTTTTATAGTATCTTCAGTTTTTTGTAAATTATCACCTGATAACTGTTTTTTTATTCCCAGAATCCGAAGATACATGTCAAAGCCGGATTCCTCTGCGTTTATATACAGACCGAGCAGATGGAGAAATAAAAAAATCCGCCCTTTGAAATAAAGTTTTTTGTCATGGTAACTGCCCTTTATCCGGTATTTCACAGGGGTAAACAGCAGGATAAATACCAGAAGAAAAATGATTCCGGCAATTACCAGAAGAACCAGTCCCGTAATCTTTAGAATCTGGAGAAATATGCTCATGCCAGCCTCCGTTTCTCTTTCAGGTACGAGCGGATATCCACAGAGCCTGTGTTCTGGTAAGTTTCTTCCACAATACGTTTTACCAGAAGAACTGCTTCCTCATGTCCTTTTGCAAGCCCGATTACCGTAAGATTCTTCTTTGGATAGGCCTTCTGCATCAGTACCCATGACGGGATGATATCAAGAAGATTTTCCCGGTTAGATGCAAAGGTAATAACATAAACAGAAACTGTCCCTGCATTTTGGTTAATCTTTCGCTTTATTCGGTTGATCTTTTTGTCAGCTATGGAATCACTGACATAAAGTTTATGATACCATTCCATGCCAAGACCTCTCCTGCATCTGTTCTGCAAAAATTAATAGTATTTGCGGGTTCCCCACAGATTGCTCTTCTTTAAATCCAGGTATTCATTGTACGCTTTTTCAAGAATCTGCTTTTCATTTGGAAACCTGAGTAAATGGTATGCCTCATGGTACTTATAATAGCCGGAGTCTACAAAATATTCTTCCCTCTGCGGCTTACTGTAATAGCTTTCTCCCATCATCAGATACCAGTGAACCCTTTTTTCCACAGTATCCTCCAGAGCGGTAAAGGTATACTGACTCCTGCCGACATACTCTATAATAGTTGCTTTCGCTCCTGTTTCCTCCCGGACCTCCCGGACCGCAGTTTCTTTATAGTCCTCGTCCTGCTCCACGGTCCCCTTGGGGAGAACCCAGCCTTCGTATTTGTTTTTGTAGTTTTTATATAAAAGTAATATTTTTCCACGAAAAATTACCACACCGCCACAGCTCGTTGCCTCAATCATCGCAGATCCTCCTTATGTGTCGGCTGCCGTATCCGCAGGGATACGACTTATTGCTGTTTATACCAGTATATCATCTGTTAAAATATACGTCAAATATCTTCTTCGCAACAGGAACGGCATATGTGCTCCCGGCACCGCTTTTTTCTACAATGACAGTAACTGCAATGTCCTTATATCCTTTTTTTCCGGCAAATCCGGTAAACCAGGCGTTTGTTTCATCCGAGGTGTCAGAAACCTGTGCTGTTCCCGTTTTTCCGTATGCCTCATAAGACTGTCCGGCAAGTTTCCCCCCGGTCCCTTCTGTTACTACGGAACGCATATATTTTTTCAGAAGTTTTGCTTCTTTTGCAGATATAACAGAACCGTATTCGGAAGGCTCGCTGGAGCTTATGGTATTTCCTGCGGCATTTTCAATATGATCCACGAGATATGGTTTCATTACCATACCTTTATTCGCAACTGCGGAAGTGACTAACAGCATATGAAGGGGTGACACCAGTGTCTTTCCCTGTCCGATGCCTGTTTCCATTACCATTGCAGAAGAGTCTTTTTCTGAAAGGTTAAAGCTGCTTTTGGATGACTCAAACCGGATTGGCAGGTTCTGGTTAAAAAGCATGGAGTCACAGGTTTCCTGAAAACGCTTTCTGTCCAGCGACAGTGACAGATTCGCATAGGAAGCATTACAGGAATTTGCAAATGACGTCTGCAGATTTTCGTTTCCGTGGCGCCTATTACCGGCACAGTGTATCGTCTGGCCGTTGACCGTGATGGAACTGTCACAGAAATAAGTGTAATCACTGTATTTTTGGGGATGCTCCCTATAGTATTCAAGAGTGGTAAAGATTTTAAATACTGACCCCGGCGCATATTTCCCCTGTGTTGCCCGGTTAAACAGTGCTGTACTGTCTTCGGAGCTGACAGTATCCCAGTCCTGTTTTATGGTATTCGGGTCATAATCGGGTTTGGAGACCATGGCAAGGATTTTTCCGGTTTCCGGCTCCATGACAATGACAGCCCCGTCGAAACTTCCAAGCGCATCGTATGCTGTCTGCTGAATCTGTGTATCCAGTGTCGTCACAACAGAATCCCCCTGGCTTTTGTTTCCGGCGATATCATTTCCCATCTGCTTTAAAAAGAATTCATGGGACCGTAACAGGGAAAAGTTTTCCTGGTTTTCAATGCCTGCCTTGCCGTTTTCGGCATAACCGACAGCATGGGCAAAAACCCTTCCGTAAGGGTAGTCCCTGCTTTCATTTCCATCACTGTCTGTATTTGTTTCCGCCAGTACTTTACCGTCTGCAGATAAAATATCCCCCCGGATAACCCGTCTGGAAAAGAGATCCTGAAGGGAATTATACGGGCTGTTAATAAATGTCTCGCTTTTTACAGCCTGAAAGTATACAAAGTATGCCATCATGGCAAGAAATATGGCAAGAAACAGATACATGATTACCAGAAACTCACGGTTTCCTGGTTTGGCGCCCTCCTGTTTTTCTTTCCGGTTTCTTCCGGTCCGGCTTCTTTTCGGAACTTCTTTTTCCACGGTACTTCCCTCCTTTCAGCATCTGCTCTTTCTTTTTCATCCGGTCGTCAAACTGCATAATATACAGTCCCTGGATGATTCCAAACACAATCATTGTGGAAAGCAGCGAACTGCCGCCATAACTTACAAGAGGCAGTGTTACTCCCGTTGACGGTATGAATTTGATTACGCCGCCCACCGTTAAAAATACCTGCATGGCATATAAGGTGCCAAGTCCCACCGCTGTCAGACGGTAGAAGTTGTCCCGCAGTTTGATTGCAACATTCATAATCATAAAAAAACAGCTGATACATACCATAAGCAGACAAAGCGCAAAAACGCCGCCCATTTCCTCGGAAATTGCCGCAAAAATAAAGTCTTTTGTGACAACCGGGATTTTTGATGGAAGTCCCTGGCCAAGCCCCAGCCCAAACCAGCCCCCGGTTCCAATTGCAAACAGGGACTGGCACACCTGGTATCCGGCATCGTCTATGACTGCCAGGGGGTCTGACCATGCAAGAACCCTTGTCTGTACATGTGAAAACAGATGGTATCCTGCAGTCGCTGCCCCTGCCATCGCAAGTAATCCTGCGGCAAAATAAGCAAAACGCTGTGTTGCCACATATATCATGACTAGATAGGTAAAAAAGTATAAAAGCGCTCCCCCAAGATCTCTGGACAGGACAAGCGCCAGTACAAACAGCGCGCTTATGAAGCTGGTAACAGCCAGCTGGCGGATGTCATGTCTTTTATGCAGCATAGAAGCAATAAACATGACAAACAGAATTTTAACAAATTCGGATGGCTGGATACTGATTCCTGCAAATGAAAGCGACAGCTTCGCACCATAGCTCGTCTGTCCAGCCACTGCAACAACAGTAAGCGCCCCCACCCCGATAATGGCATAAAGCCATGTCAGTTTGCGGAACATGGACATATTCTGCAGAACCATGGGGATTAACAGTGCAATAAAGCTTCCGGCACAGACAAAAATAAACTGTTTAAATGCCCTTTCAAAGGAGATTCTTGTCAGAATGATAAAGCTTATGGCAAGTAACATGCACATATTGTTAAGCACCAGTTCCGATGCATGTTTGTACAAAAGATGATAAGCGCTGATAATGGCAAGCAGTATAATCAGCTGCATCAGGTAAAATCCAATCAGCTGTATATTTTTTGTTATCAGGTACAGCACTATAAAGGCATCCAGGTGGATCAGGAAAAGAAGCACGCGCTGGATATGGTAGATACGTTTCTGCTCTGCTTCGTTTCCCTGAAATTTAAATACATGGAAGCATTCAAATGTATATATGAGAAAAAACAGAATCATCAGGTATTTTGAGCCCTGTACCAGTAAATGCAGCATACTACTCTACTCCTCTTTTATAGTGGCCGTTGGTATAACGGTTTTTTAAATATTTCGGATATTCCTGCCTTCTTCCTTCGGAAAACTCCTGGAATAAAGATAATATTTCTTCTGTCTGCTTTTGGTCTTCCACTGTAAAATCCAGCCGGAAATCTGATATTCCCGCTTTTTTTAATTCATCCAGACTGGAAAAAAGCATTACAGGCAGTGAATTATAGATGACATTATAGCAGGCGCCGCAGTAATTTTTTACTGGAAATTCCACATGGCGGCGGTCTTTTATATAGCAGGTGCCACGAATCCCGTCACAGCTTCCGGTACTGGAATGTACACACTGTGCGCTTGTCATTAGCGGGTAACGGCCGTATATGACCATTTCACTGGCATGGTTTTTCCTGTGAAATATCTCTTTTTTATTGAGCTCCAGGGGAACTGTATTGTATAACCCGCATGCTTCAAACGTCTGTACGCTGGTATCATTGTATGTGTACAGATTATGGTCTGAAACCAGTATGGCTGACGGAAAATGTTTTTTCAGGTAATGAATCTGTCCGTAAGTACGAACAAGAAATCCGTCAAAGTGAAGCCGTTTTAACTCATTTGCCGCAGCAGCAAACTGTTCTGCCGTATGCTGTCTGAAAATTCGCGGCATGGCAAACCAGACTTCCTTTCCTGCTTTTTTTGCTGCCGCAGTATCTTCTGAAAGCCCGGAACTCTTTAATTCACTGTATGCACCATAGTCCAGGCAGACTGTTGTTACAAATGTTTGGCTTAACAGCAGCGGAAGCAGGGAGCGTTCTTCTGTCAGGCAGATAATGCGTTTTTTCTGTCTATGTACAAATGTTTTGCCGGAATACGGTTTGGGGATGATTTCATCCTTTGTATTGCATTCCCTGTAATACGGCTTTAATAACTGGTGTTTTAACTGCCCAAACGCTTCCCGTCTGAGCTGGTTTAAGGCACTGTTTGGCAGAAATACGGCCTTATCAAGTGTTATATCCAGATTTCGGATGCAAAACGGGGTATCTCCTGTTTTTGTGATCCGCCTTCTGACCTCCTCTTCTGCAAGGGGATTTGTTTTTGCCTCCATGACATTCATGCCGTTTACGCAGATATGTGTCTGTCCCATACTAAGTTCCAGAACTGCAGGATGGCTTTTTTGCAGGCAGATTTTAGCATCCGCTTCAATTTTACTGCCTTTGCTGTAAGTTTCTTCAATGCTCTTCTGCAGGGATTCGTTTGTTTTTTCATAGGATGGTTTTAAAAAGGTCACCATGTCTTTCCCTGGTTTCCCGTGGTAATAGCCGTTTGTAAATCCGCAGCGGTTTCCCAGATGAAAAATGGTTTTTTTATCTTTTTCAGAAACCTGGTAAGCGGCATCCGGATGTTCTGAAAATCTGTCTATATATTTCCGGTAAACTGATACAACACCGGCAGCATACGCCAGCTGTTTCATTCTTCCTTCGATTTTCAAAGAGTATACGCCGGCAGCATACAGTTTATTCAGATCACCGATACCGCACAGATCTTTCAGGCTTAACACATACGATTCATGTAATTTCCCTGATCTGTCTGATAAGGAATAAGGGAGCCGGCATGGCTGGGCACAGCGTCCGCGGTTTCCGCTTCGTCCGCCCAGGATACTGCTGAACAGGCACTGTCCGGAATAACTGTAGCAGTGTGCTCCATGGACAAAAGCCTCAAGCTCCATACCGGTTTTATCATGAATCTGTTTCATTTCAGAAAGGGAAAGTTCACGCGCCAGTACTATCCGCTCTGCCCCAAGGTTTTTAAAAAATTCCGCATCTTCTGCAGAGGTAACTGTCATCTGTGTGCTGGTATGGATGGAAAGCCCCGGAAAATTGTCTTTGATAAACCGGAATACTCCCAGGTCCTGTACCAGCACGGCATCCAGTCCCCTCTCATAATAAGGCAGAAGATAATCATAAAGCTGTCTGATTTCGGAATTTTTCAGAAGGGTGTTTACCGTCAGGTAAACCTTTCTGCCATACAGATGTGCATGATCAATTGCCATCAGCAGTTCATCAGCGGAAAAATTATCCGCATACGCGCGTGCGCCGAACATGCTGCCGCCCACATAGACTGCATCCGCACCTGCCGCAATCACTGCCTTAAAAATTTCAAAAGACCCGGCAGGCGCCAGAAGCTCAAAAATATGCTGTTTTTGTCCGTCTGTATTCCGGCATGGTTTCATATTGGTCCTCCCACAGGAACAGTTTCGCACAGGTTGTCATATAAGGAAAAAGACAGCAGATGCTGTCCTTATGATTTATGAATTTGCTTTTGGTTTTCCTGCTGGTTTTTTGTCTAACAGCTTGTCCTCCAGCGCAGCTTCAAGTCTGGATTTATTTAAAATCAGCTCTTTATTTTCAGCTTCCAGCTCTTTCATGGATGCTTCTGCATTTTCTGTCTTGATCTGGTTTGAAATCAGGTCATGCTTTAAGTCATAAATTTCTTTGTCTTTATTTTCGATGTCACGTTCTAATTTTATTACCTGCTCTTTTGCCTTGAAATAGTCATCTGCAATATTAAGCTCAATCAGGGTGTTTTTCATCGCAGGCGTAATGTGCCTGTATTCCTCAATGGAATCAAATTCACTGAATTTATTATTGATGTAGGCGGCAACCTTCTGAAGGTATTCTTCTCCTTCATATCCGCTTAATGTATAAACCTTGCCGTCAATGACTACTTCGGCACTTGTCTTTGCTGACATATCTTATCCTCCAGTGGAACATCAGTTTATGCTGAATCCGTCCCATGCCGTACATCAGGGATATACGGCAGACACCAGTTGTATTATAACCTTATCAGGAATCAGAATCAACCTTTTTTCATACTTTTTCAGCCGGACTTTCTAATGCGCCCGAAATGCGCATAGGCAAAATCAGTTGCCACGCGCCCCTTGGGGGTACGGTTGATAAAATTATTTTTTACGAGGTACGGTTCGTATACATCTTCAATCGTGCCGGAGTCCTCTCCGATGGATGCTGCAAGCGTATCCAGTCCCACCGGTCCTCCGTCAAATTTGTCAATTATGGTAAGGATGATGTTTCTGTCGTTGACATCCAGTCCCATTTTGTCTACTTCCAGTAAATCGAGAGCAAAAGCAGCCACTTCGTAAGTGATCACGCCGTCATATTTTACTTCTGCAAAATCACGCACACGTTTTAACAGACGGTTTGCAAGCCTTGGCGTACCGCGGGAACGGCGTGCCAGCTCATAAGCGCCTTTTTCATCTATTACCACATGAAGGACCTGGGCTGACTGGCGGATAATGGTCTGCAGCTCATCCACGGTATAGTATTCCATGTGTCCGATTACGCCAAAACGGTCCCGGAGCGGGGCGGATAGCATGCCTGCCCGTGTGGTCGCCCCGACCAGCGTGAATTTCGGAAGGTTCAGCCGGATGGAACGTGCGGATTCACCTTTTCCAATCATGACGTCAATCGCATAATCTTCCATGGCAGGATACAGTACTTCCTCCACCTGCCGGTTCAGCCTGTGGATTTCATCTACAAAAAGGATATCATTTTCTGCCAGATTATTGAGTATGGCTGCCATTTCTCCGGGTTTGGCGATTGCAGGTCCCGAAGTCACTTTCAGGTGTGTCCCCATTTCGTTTGCAATGATGCCTGCCAGAGTGGTTTTTCCAAGTCCCGGCGGACCGTAAAAGAGCACATGGTCCAGTGCCTCCCCCCTGGCTTTGGCGGCGTCAATATAGACTTTCATATTATCCTTAATTTTTTCCTGCCCTGTATAGTCGGACAGCTTCTGCGGACGCAGGGTGGTTTCTGTTTTTATGTCATCTTCCTGCAGCTGTGTAGAAATTATACGCTTTTCCATGTCAAGTTTCCCTTAATTTTTGTATCCGTTCTGGTGTTATTTTTCAACCGGTTTTATTTATATTTGAGACATATGCCTGAGGGCTGCCTTCAATAAATCCTCCACATCCATTGTTTCTGTAATTTCCACAAGGGATACGGCTTTTAGGCTTTCCGCGGAGGAATATCCCAGTGCAGTAAGCGCAAGGACGGCATCGTTTTTTAACTGGCTGCCGGCAGAGGAAGAAGCAGCCGTATGCTCTTTTTTCTTTTCAAATGCATCCTCCAGGGACATTTTATCCTTTAATTCCAGAATCACCCGCTGTGCGGTTTTTGCACCGATTCCCGGAGCTTTGGAAATGGCTTTGGCATCACCGGATAAAATGGCAAAGCGCAGATCATCTGCATTCAGTGCAGACAGAATGGAAAGCCCGCCCTTTGGTCCGATGCCGCTTACGGTTATAAGCTGCTTAAAAATCTCAAGGTCATCCCTTGTCAGAAAACCGTATAAAATCATCAGGTCTTCCCTTAAATGCAGGTAAGTATATACTTTAAGTACCTCTCCGGCTGCCGGAAGATATTCAATTGCCTGTCCCGGAATAAAAATACGGTATCCGATTCCGCCGGATTCAATAATAATGTGGTCGGTATTGATTTCTGCGAGTTCACCTTTGATATATGCGTACATGATTTCTCCCTCTGGATTTTCTTTTCACAAATTTTACGGATGCGCCATGCACCGTAATGATTATACCAAACATTTGTTCTTTGTTCAAGAAGTTTTTTGGGAACTGCCCTGGTTTACATATGCCCACTTAAATACCGCGCTTCCGATAATCAGTAAATAGCCGCAGACACTAATCCAGTCCGGAATCTGCTCAAAAAACAGAAATCCCAGCAGCGCTGCAAAAAGTACCTGCGTATAATCATACACGGAAATTTCTTTTGCCGGAGCTTTCGTATAGGCGGCTGTAATGGATAACTGGCCTCCTGCGGCACATGTCCCCGCAAGCAGAAGAGCCAGAAGCTGCCGGCCGCTCATGGATTTAAACTGAAACAGCAGAAACGGAAACGTCACAAGACAGGAGAAAACGGAAAAACACATCACTATGACAGGTCCTCTTTCGCCCTGCTTTCCAAGCTTTCTTACATAGGTATAGGCTATGCCCGCTCCCAGTCCGCCAAGCAGCCCGATGACTGCATAGATAAATTCCATCTGAAACGAAGGCTTTACTACAAACAGCGCGCCGGTAAATGCCACTGCAACACAGAGCCATTCTACTTTATTTGCTTTCTCTTTCAAAATGAAATAAGAGGCAATAATCGCAAAAAACGGCGACATTTTATTTAGGATGTTGGCATCTGCAATATTCAGGCGGTCTATTGCATAAAAATTGCAGATTAGACCTGCTGTTCCGCAGGCGCAGCGCATAAAAAGCGCCTGCCAGCTGGTCTTTTTGATTTTAAAACCGTTTTCACTTCTGGCAAGCATTGATATTGCAAACACTGCAGCGACGGCATTACGGAAAAATGCTTTCTGCATGGTCGGTAAATCACCGGAAATACGCACAAAAAAGGTCATAAGTGCGAAAAAAAATCCGGCAAGTATAATGTATAAAATTCCCTGGTTTTTCTGGCTGCTGATTTTCATTACCTGTATCCTCCAGACTGTTTTTGCATATACCAGTATAATATATCACTTTTTTTTGTAATGCTCAAATGCCTTGTTGGAATTTTATGGATTTTTTGCGGTTTTAACTTAAAAAGTGTGATTTGATCCGGCTGCCCGTTTGTCTGGCAACATGGATTTGGGAAAGTTTAAGATGTTTCTATTTAAAGGCGGTCAGGCAAACCGTTCTTTCTTCACTGGCAGGCCGCTTAAAAGCGGCTCTCTTTTAATGCTCCATCCTATCCCTTTCCCTCTATATTCTGGATGCCTGTCAAATATCATAAGCGCACTCCTGCCCTTAATAAGGCCTACGTCCTTTGATACGCTCAACTTGGGCGGGACTGATACATACATATGTACATGATCGGGAAGCGTAGCCGCCTTTTTTGGGACTCTGTTCACCGCCACTTGCATCTTTTATTCTCCCAGCTCAGCTGGGGGATTGATACGGTTTCATTCATTCAGATATTAAGTAATTCGGTCACTGTCCTGTTATTTAATGTGTCTTTCTTGTTATTACGGCATATCCTCCTCAATTTTCCCATCCCTGATATGAATGATCCTTTCCGTCTGCGCCGCAATTTCCATATTATGCGTAACGATAATGATGGTTTTCCCCTCCCTGTTCAGTTCTTTTAGAATTTCCATGATTTCCTGCCCGGTTGCCTCGTCAAGTGCGCCTGTCGGCTCGTCCGCCATAATATAATTCGGTTCACTGACAAGTGCCCGTGCAATTGCCACACGCTGTTTTTCACCTCCAGACAGTACTGACACTTTTTTATCGCATAGATTTTCTACACCTATCTTCCTTAGGGTTTTTCTTGCAGCCGACTGTATTTTACGGAGTTTTGCAGAGCTAAACATCAGTGGAAGTTCGACATTATATAAAACTGTTTCATCTTCCACCAGACCATAATCCTGCAGGACGAATCCAATTTTTTTATTCCGCATCTTTGCCATCTCTTTATTACCCAGACAACTTACATCAATATCGTCAAGCAGATAACTCCCACTGTCCATAACATCCAGTAATCCCATAATATGTAACAGTGTTGACTTTCCTGCTCCGGATTTTCCTTTTATCGCCACAATTTCCCCATCCTGAACGGATAGTGACAGACCGTTTAAAACAACCTGTTCTTTTCCCCCATTTCCAACCGGATATTTTTTTATAATCTCCTTTAATACAATTCCCATTATCCTTTCCTCTTGTATAATTCCATTATATTGCACTTTCCTGCTTTTAAAACAAATGAAACCGAAGTCACTGCATATATCGCAAGAAAATATATAAATGTAACTGCCAGTATCCATCCGCTTTCATTCGAAATTCCCATGGGAAGGATAGACCTGAGTATCCATTTGTATCCTATCAGAAATAACAGATATGAAATCCCTACCACTGTAAATGTTTTCAGTGCTTCTATCATCATACAATTTTTCGTATCCAGTCCCAGCATATACATAATTGTATATACACGTTCATCCTCAACTTCCCAGATTCTGTTAATTCCA
Source organism: uncultured Lachnospiraceae bacterium (assembly GCA_947566705.1). GTDB lineage: Bacteria > Bacillota > Clostridia > Lachnospirales > Lachnospiraceae > Roseburia. The sequence goes on from CANOLA010000009.1 coordinate 35,801, forward strand.
TTGATACCTGCCACTGTCAAAATCATAAAAATGACAAATACCATACCATTGGTCATAAAAAAATTCCTGTTTTCTATATTAACAGCACTTTACAAGTTTTGAATTACCCAACATGTTTCAAACACAGTTGTTTCAAGGCTTTGGCAATAGCATTTGATTTTATGTGGGTTTCGATGTTTTGCACCAAATTAGCATAAAATACCTGCTGGCGTATCCGCCCGCCAAGGGCAAACCGGAATTCCTGTACGCTGCCGCCCCTGTACTGGGAGAATGTTTCCTCCATATATGGAAAGAGCTTCATGGCGCAGTAACTGATGTTGATAAGGTTGACTAACATTTCTATTCCTTTCCGGCTGCGAATCATATAACCGCATAGTGACCAGAAGGATTTCTGTTCATAGTAGCTTACTTCAATGTTCCATCGGAACGAGTAAAGAAACAGGGGGATATACTGCATCCAGCTGCTCCCTGTCTGGTTCAGGGGTGATTTTTCCTGCCATGCGCAGAATACCTGCAGCTGGCTTGGGAAAACCGTACTGAAGAACAAACGCCTGGTTCCACCCTCCCTGCTGGGGGATGTCACATAGGCTAAGACTTCTTTTGTCCCGAAAATATTTGTTAGGACACGGCGGCAGCCTGTATAATAACCGCCAATTTTCCTGTCCGAAAGGACAAAATCTTCATTAATGGACAGGCGGCGCCCATGCTTTGCAGGCCTGCCTTTTTTCCCGGTCGGTGCAGGGGCAAGGTCGTATATGACGGAATCTGATCTTGCATTGCCAATCAGGTCAAGGTTCGGGTAGTCATCCACTATGGAGACAAGTTCCTTCTTCACATACCAGCTGTCACACAGGATGACAACATTCTTCTTCCGGCTGAATTCCGGCATCACCTGCCGCACCATGGATGCTGCAAGCGAAAGTTTTGATTCTTTTTTCTGCCACATACGGTATCCAAGCGGGACGGCAAGGTAAGAAACCTTCTGCCGGTTCCAGACAGGGACACAGAGCATAATACTGACAAAACAGTGTCCGTTCAGATAATTGGAACCGTTATGGGCGGCATGGTCAAAAAGTTTTGACACATTTTCGAATTTCGTCCCGAATTTAGAGACCATGGTGTCATCTATGCACAGGAATACCGGCTGTGATTCGAGACTGCCGGGGATCAGCCGCAACGCAAGCCTGGATGTAACATTCATAAAAACGGAAAAATCTGTTTTGGCATAGGAGCAGGCATAATAAAAGGCGTTTAGTGACCTGAGCGTTATGCCGGATAAAAAGTGCCTGTAGAGGGAACGGATGGAATCTGCGGATTCCATCGCCAGCATGGACAGCACAAGCAGAAACAGCGATTCGGCGGTTGGAGCCGGGAATGCAGCAAAATATGAGGAAAAATATTTATAAAGTCTACCAATTATGTGTTTGTCGTTGTATAATAAGTTTGTCGTATGAGATCACTTCTTTCGTGTAATTTTGTTTGCAAACTTATTATACACCAAAGTATCTCATACGGCATTTTTTATATAAAAACTTGTAAAGTGGTGTATAATTAAAATAAATTTATAGTTTAATTAATTATACCATAGCTGCTTATAAATTACCATTTTTTATAATAAATCAAAATATCCCGTCCTGATGGGAAATTTATTGTTTTTTGTGGTTTATCTTTACAAAATGCGATTTTGTAGTAAAATGGAAGTATAAAAAATGCGATTCTGCATAAAATAATTCAAATAAAAAATGCGATTTTGGGGAGACGGAACTATGTTTAAAAGAAAAATATATGAAAAACTTGCAGACTGGAAGAAAACATCAGACGGAAAAACTGCGCTTCTGGTTGAAGGAGCCAGAAGAACAGGAAAGTCAACAATTGTTGAGGAATTTGGCAAAAATGAATATAAAACCTATATCTTAATTGACTTTTCGGTTGCCCCAAAGTCTGTAAAAGAACTGTTCGATGATATGTCGGATTTGGATTACTTTTTCCTTCAGTTACAATTACAGTATAAAACAGACCTGGAAGAAAGAAACTCCCTTATCATTTTTGACGAGGTTCAGTTATGCCCGCTTGCAAGACAGGCAATAAAAGCACTTGTAAAAGACCGCAGGTATGATTATATTGAAACCGGTTCCCTGATTTCCATTAAAAAAAATGTAAAAGACATCCTGATTCCCAGTGAGGAACGCATTATTAATATGTTTCCGATGGATTATGAAGAGTTTTTGTGGGCTATTGGGGACATCACAACCTGCCAGCTTTTAAAAAAATGCTATTCTTCCGGTACACCTCTGGGCGAGCATGTTCACAGAAAGCTCCTTCGGGATTTCCGCCTTTATATGCTGGTTGGCGGTATGCCACAGGCTGTTAATGAATATATTGAAACCAATAATTTAAGAAAAGTGGATGAAATAAAAAGGGATATTTTAAACCTGTATCACGAAGATTTTATGAAAATTGATTCTACAGGGAAAATATCGCTATTGTTTGATGCAATTCCGGCAGAACTAAATAAAAATTCTTCAAGATACCAGGTTTCAAGCGTTATGAAAGGCGGACGGGCGGATACGGTTCTGGAACTTATTGCACAGATGAAGGATTCAAAAACGGTTCTTGTGGCATACCATGCAAATGATCCGGCTGCCGGTTTGTCCGGCAACATGGATTTGGGAAAGTTTAAAATGTTTCTATGTGATACTGGGCTTTTTGTTACACAGATGTTCAAAAACAAAAATTTTACTGAAAATATCATTTACGAAAAGCTGTTGAATGATAAATTGTCAGGAAATCTGGGATATCTGTATGAAAATATCATGGCACAAACACTGGCAGCAAACGGAAACGAACTTTTTTATCACACCTTGATGAATAAATCATCAAGGCATAATTATGAAATAGACTTTCTGTTAGCCAGAAAAAACAAAATCTGCCCAATAGAAGTAAAATCATCCAGTTACAAAACACATAAGTCATTAGATGCGTTTACAGAAAAATTTTCTGACAGGATTTTGCAGAGGTATCTGGTATATACAAAGGATTATGCAAAGGATCAGGATATGATATGCCTGCCTGTTTATATGGCGCAGTTTTTGTAACATGCATGTTTGCATAATAAACCGTCAGTTATTCCCCGTCAAGATATTTCATATTTTTTTCACCGGGAAAAATGCCTAATCTTTTATATCTCCAGCGCATCATCTCGCCCACTCTGCTGTCAATTTTATCTGAGGAATATTCCACATCATAGCTGCCGTTTTTGTACAGTGCAATGACACTGCAGCTATTAAGAGTGTGTTTAAAATATACTGGACGTTATTGGAAATGCAGTTGCATGAGACTTAAGCGGTTATCTTGCAGGTCTTATTTTTGCCACAGCATGCGCTGCCATAAAAAACAGACATCCTGCAAGAAAATATCCGCAGCCGTAAACCAGCCAGTCAGTCCTGTGAAGTACACTGTACTGGTACCAGAAGCTGTGGGTGCCGATAACTGCAGTAGAAAAAATGGAATAAACCAGTACCGCAAGGGTTGCAGCCGCAATATTCCCTGTTACCATGCAGAGAAAATAAGCAAGTCCGTGCATAAAAAATATAATTACCATCATCTGCAGAACAAGTCCCGTGAGTTCCGTATCCTTCTGCGCCAGAATAAGGGCTGGCAGAAGACATATAAACTGGAGCAGGTAAATCCCAAAGGAAAGTCCCGTCATGGCGGAAGCATTCCACAGAAGTTCCCCGCCCTGCCCCTGCACATATTCCCGCAGACTGAGAAACAGCCAGAGTGTGGAAACCGCAGGCACATAGTTATACATATACTCACTAAACAAAGCTGCCATTCCTGCGGTTTCATAGACCGGACTTTTTCCCAGTTTATATGCAGCAAACGGAATCAGAATATAATATACTGCCAGCGGAATAATAAACATCCCGCGCATGGCTTTTATATGTATCCGGATTCTTTCAAACACTGTAATCATGTCACACCTCCCGCATCCTTTTATTATCCAGTTTTTTCTGGATGCAGAGGTAACCGTCCTCAAGCGTTGGTTCTGCCTGAGTCAATGGCAGCATGGCGGCAGATAAAATCCGGTAACAGATTTCACCGTTAAATTCAAACTGCTTTTCAATCACATATTTTCCCATGATTTCATTCTCTTTGCCTTTCGGGCAGATATATACCCGTTCCTTTGCTGCATCTGCAATCTCCCGGCAGGTTCCGATTTTTAAAATTTTTCCGCTGTCTATGACAATGACGGCATCACAGCAGGCTTCAATATCCTCCACAATATGTGTGGAAACAATGACGGTTTCTTCTTTGCCCAGCTGTGACAGGATATTTTTAAAATGCATCCTCTCCTCCGGATCCAGTCCTGCGGTCGGCTCGTCAAATAACAGAAGCTCTGGTTTTCCCATCAGTGCCTGCGCGATTCCCAGCCGTCTTACCATACCGCCGGAGAGTGAACCGACTCCTGTTTCCGCACTGTTTTCCATGTATACCGCATGCAGACAGCGCAGAATTTCCTGTTCTCTTTCGTCCCTTGCGATTTTTTTGGCACTGGCAAGATAACGCATCATATCAAGCACTTTCAGTTCCTTAAACAACCCGAACGACTGCGGCAGATACCCTGCCATAACTTCCTTTGTTCCTGCCGGTTTTCCATTGATCAGGATTTCCCCGTTCCAGTCACCATAAATACCTGCCATGCAGCGCATCAGGGTGGTTTTTCCTGCTCCGTTTTTTCCAAGGAAACCATAGATGCCATTTTCCAGACGACAGTTAATTCCGGCAAGGATTTCCTTCGGACCAAATGATTTGCCCAGGTTTTTAATCTCGATCATTTTCTTCCTCCTCCATCTTTTCCAGTTCTTCCTGCATTTGTTCCACTTCTTTTAACTGTTCCTCTGAAAGCGTCTGATACCAGTCTCCTGTGTCCTGGTAGCTCTCATAATAATACCGCAGATTGCCAGTATCCCCCATCAGCTGTCCTTTTCCGAAATAATATTCCGGATTACCGCCTGCCGGAAGACACCAGAGCGTCAGTCTGTCCCCGGACTGTTTTTCATACCACTGGATAAAATCCAGATATTTCTTGGGATTACTTTCTACAGCGGTCCGTTCGGCATTCAGCGGCGAGTATAAAACGGTACAGTCTCCGATGGTGGTTTCTTTCATAAAATCACCTGCATATAAAGAAATACCGTCGCCTGTTCCTTTAAAACAGTTTTTTCCTGCAGAAGGCAGATTGGAATATACGGTCTGTTTTGTATGAACTGTAACCTGGCAGGCCACATCATAGCCAAATCCTTCCATCGTATATCCATAATAACCAGGCGTCTGTATATAAACCGGATGAAATCCCGGTACAGGGTAATATTCCAGATAGGCAGGAAGAAAAATCCCCTGCGAGGTGGAATAACAGTGCGGATTTGAGCCGCTGTAGGTAAAGGTAAGTGCAGTTACTTCCTTTCCCCGTGATTTTACGGTAAGATAATCATTGTCCTGGTCAAATTCGAGCTTATCCCCGTTCTGGTTTTGAATTTCTTTTATCCGGTATCCGTGGTACAGGGTAAAACAGTACTGTCCCAAATCTTTTTTGTCCACACCGTATGTCACCTCTGCGTCCAGCAGCCGGTCAGCAGTAAAATCTGCCTGCATGGATGTGAGCTTAAAATCCGCTTCCAGATTACGAACGGTATCGGCGTCCGCATACATATAATGAATAAAGTCGCCGTTCCAGAAATCATTCTCCCCTGTTCCAAGACATAATTCCGAGGACGGCATAAGGTACATGCCAAGACAGCCTGCACCCGCTGCAAAAAGCAGGAGTGAAAACCATTTCTTTTTACGTGGAAACTTCTGCAGCAGAATGACAGCCGTAATTATCCCAAGCCATGCACCAATTCTCTGAAAATTGACGTTTTCCACAGAAAAAATATAGTAATGGTTATTCATTCCGCCGTAATGCTGGCTGTACAAATTGATAAAACCAGCCAGACGTTTCATCCAGCCGTCTGTTCCTGTCAGCATTTCTGCGATTAATGAAATTGTTTTTACATGAAACAGCATATAAAATCCGACAAGGACACAGTAGGCACCAGCCTCTGATTTCATTCCGGAAACAGCAAGTCCCAAAAGAATGGCAAGCAGATGCGGCAGAAACTGGTGGATGATTACAAGCTTTGCCAGAAACAGCGCCAACGCAGTATCCGCCAGCTGGAATTTATCCGTCTGGCAGTACATATAAATATAGGTTCCGGACGATACCAGTACGGCAAAAAGCATCAGAAATACAAACTGGGAAAGCACCTGTCTTAACATACCATGCGGTATACCGGAAATGTTTTCATCCAGACACACCTGTCTGCTTTTTGACTGGAATATGTAGGAAATAAACATAAAAAACAAAAAGGAAGTCTGGACTGTCTGCAGAATACGGGCAGGCACCTGCAGAAATTCAGTGTAGTCAGCAGCCGCAAGACCATATATATAATAAGCGGTCCATGCGGCTGCCAGGCTGATTAAAACTGGTGTTTTAAAAAAACGTTTTGCGTTGATAAAAAACATATCGGATTCCTTTCTGGTATCAAACAGGTTTGTTACAAAGGAATTGATTTTTCCTTTGTAACAGTGTTTGATTACTGATTTGATATGCGAACAGATGCGCTGCAACCTGTTTTAAGATTAGATCTTGTATTTCCATATAATGTTGCTCCTGCTATGGCGAAATAATCCGCTACATCCCATACTCGATAATAGGTTGTATTCTTAGCTACAACGACACTGGTAATTTCTGTATCAAATCTGGAGCTAATACCTGCCTGTAAAACAGCCTGAACCTGATAGTCACCTGTTGTTCCATTTGACACTGCAAGACCAATTTTTCCAGTTGTATTTCCAAGAGGAGATGTGGAAACAACGCTGTCACTTTGTCGTAACAGTGCCATGGAAGCTCCTGCCATAACTGTTCCGGTTACAGAAGACAAAATAACACAGACTGCTAAAAATGCACCTCCTTTGTTTCTGATTTCCAATCTTATTCTTGAGTTTCATGTTCTTTCACCTTTGTATGATATTACTGGGAGTTATAAAATCATACGTCCTTTCTTAGAATTATTTGTATAGTACTTTACGTTACTTTGTTTTATCAGTTCCTAATAAAACAATTCCGACTTTTCTGTACCAGTATATATATGAACTCTCCCAATAATTTAATAAGCTGTATATAAATTATTGGCAATATAGATACTGGATGTCAGTTACATCGTAGCCTTTTATTTAAAAAAAGGGAACAATGGAATACCTAAAAACATCTTTTATCCTCCTTTCGCGTTTGATAAAAGATATAATAATCATTTTTTTATTCATTACAAGTATTTTTCGACAAACGACATATTTTTTCGACAAACGACATAATTTTTACTGTCTACAAGAGAATTTCCACCAAAAACCAGCCATCTTCATTCCGATATTCGATGCTCCCGCCGTACTGTTCAACCACCAGCCTTACATTGTGGCTGCCCAGACCATGATGCTTTTCTGTTTTTGATGTCATTAGCATGCCATCCCTGATGATGGCAGGGCTGTTTGTGGTGTTTGATGCCAGAATATAAAGCTGCTCATGAACGGAATTTAATTTAAGGCTGATTTCTTTTTCTTTCATAGCATTCCGGCTGGCTTCAATCGCATTGTTTAAAAGATTGGACAGTACGGTACATAAATCATACAATTCAATTCGGCTGCTTTCTGTCATATGGCATTTGTAGTTTACGGTAATGCCCAGTTTTTCCGCTTCTTCCCGTAAATTCTGCAAAACAGCGTCAACTGCCACATTTCCGGTATAGGAGAAAGTATGAAAAATCTCCGATTCTGTTATGTTTCTGTGAATGTATTCTGCAAGCTCCGGCTGTTCTTTCTCACTGCACATTGCCTGCAGTGCCAGAAGGTGGGCTTTCATATCGTGCTTGTAGGCACGTAGTTTTTCATCACTCCGGATAATGGAATCAAACTGGCGTTCCTGCAGACGCATAAAAATTTTTAACTGTTCAAACTTGTATTCCTGCTCCTGCTTATTTTGCAATATAATACCATTCCAAATGGCATAAAACAGGCAAAGACCACATATTCCCGTCATTGCAATTCCATATAAATTCAGTTTTTCCAGTGTATAATTATCTCTGCTGCTGATAATCTGTGATATGCCCATTACACAGACAGAAAATATGGAACACATCCATAGAAGAAAATACTGTTTTCCTTTCAGGGTAATTTCTTCCCATGTTTTTTTTGTTTTAATGTAATATAATAAAATAACAAGCATAATGACAGAAGGTACAGCTTCTCCAATTAGTACACAAATTTCATTTTCATATATTTTTTCAAATGTTCCTCCATCATATATAGCAAAGGAATAAATTATAAAGGTTGAAAAAATAGATACAAGAATTGGAACAGCTGGATAAATGGAAACCCATTTTGTTATACGTCCCTTAAAGCAGGTTAAGGGCATAATAACTCCCAGAAATAATAAATATATCTCCGGAAAATCATCATTAATTTTATTTAGTTTTATCCAAAAAACAACCGCATAGACCACCAGCAGACACAAAAGCCAGCATTTATTCTCCTTTAATTTTGCATGAAACACCACAATATAAACCAGCAGATAATTTAACAGCTCCAGCGTGATAATAACTGCAAGGTACAAATAGCTATTCATTGTAACCGCCTCCTCATAATGGTTTTCAAGAACTGTTCATATTTTTCTGTTACCTGTTTTTTATAGGTTCTCCCAACCGGAATTACTATTGTCTGGTTTTCCAACGTTAAACCGCTTCCGGTTATTTTTTTAATAAACTGCATATTTACAATAAAAGATTTATGTACACGGATAAACTGTTTACTGCTTAACGTATTATTTTCCCAGTGTTTCAGGGAGGAATTCAGCAGAAGCGGGGAATCTCCTTCGCAGTATAATTTTGTATAGTCTTTTTCCGCTTTCAGATATAAGATACTGCTCTCCTTAATTTCATATTCCCTATCACTTGTCTGACAGATAATCCGATCACCGTCCAGTTCCTCCATTGCGACAGAAATCCATTTTTTAACAACTTCCTTTGTCACCGGTTTTTCCTCAAAGCCGATGACCTTCATCCCAAAGGCTGCCTGCATATATTCCCCATGGCAGGTAATAAACACAATCTTTTTAAACCGGTAATTTTTCCGGAGTTTGTTTTTTATCTGTAATCCGTTCATTCCGTCCATTTCCACATCCAGAAAAAGCAGATCCGTTTCCTTATCCGTATTCAACATTTCTTCTCCTGAATGATATATATTTACCTCACCGGAAAGCTGTAATTCTTTGAAGGACTGTTGAATAATACTTTTTACCGATTCGGTATACAAAAAATTATCATCACACACGGCAATTCGGAATTTCTCTCTTTTGTATTTCATATATTCACCTCTTCATTTTTTGTATTTTTGACTTTTCCCGTTTTCTTTGTCATAATTTATAAAATAATCGTAATGGTTCATGTAAATTATATTATATTCGATTTACAATAATATTTCAAGTATAATTAATAATGAATCACTCCAATCAGATTCTCCAAAATTTTACCAGCTTTTTTAGACAGTTCGCGTATTGACGGCAGGTTTGTCCATATGATAAGGTTTTACCATATGGTAAGACATATATTACATATCAGAAGGAGGAGAAAAATGGCTAGATTTACATTACCAAGAGATGTATACCACGGGAAGGGGGCCCTGGAGGTTCTTAAGGATTTTGAAGGAAAGCGCGCCATGATCTGTGTGGGCGGCGGTTCCATGAAACGCTTTGGATTTCTGGACCGTGCGGAAGGCTACCTGAAGGAAGCAGGCATGGAGGTTAAAATATTTGAAGGGATTGAACCGGACCCGTCTGTTGAAACAGTTATGAAAGGCGCAAGCGCAATGGCGGAATTTGAGCCGGACTGGATTATCGCCATGGGCGGCGGTTCCCCGATTGATGCTGCGAAGGCCATGTGGATTAAATACGAATATCCGGATGTTACATTTGAGGATATGTGCAAGGTGTTCGGACTTCCGAAGCTTCGGACAAAGGCACATTTCTGTGCAGTATCTTCTACTTCCGGTACTGCGACAGAGGTGACTGCATTTTCCATTATTACGGATTATGAAAAAGGAATCAAATATCCGATTGCTGATTTTGAAATCACACCAGATGTTGCCATTGTAGATCCTGACCTGGCGGAAACCATGCCGCAGAAACTGGTTGCACATACCGGAATGGATGCCATGACGCATTCCATTGAAGCCTATGTATCCACGGCAAACTGTGACTACACGGACGCTCTTGCCATCCACTCCATTGAGATGATCCAGGCAGACCTTGTGGATTCCTATAACGGGGACACAGCGGCACGCGACCGGATGCATAATGCCCAGTGTCTCGCCGGAATGGCATTTTCCAATGCGCTGCTTGGTATTGTACATTCCATGGCACATAAAACAGGCGCTGCATTTGCTGATTACGGTGCACATATTATACACGGAGCTGCAAATGCCATGTATCTTCCTAAGGTCATTGCATTTAATGCAAAGGACGAAACTGCAAAAAAGCGTTATGGGGTAATTGCTGATTATATGAAGCTTGGCGGGACAAATGATGATGAAAAGGTAAAGCTGTTAATTGATTATCTGAGAAAGATGAATGATGACCTGAAAATTCCGCACTGTATTAAAAACTACGGGGAAGACAGCTATCCGACAGAAAATGGTTTTGTTCCGGAGGAAGTATTTTTAGAGCGTCTTCCTGAAATTGCAGCAAATGCCATTTTAGATGCCTGCACCGGCTCCAATCCAAGGCAGCCTTCCCAGGAAGAAATGGAAAAACTTCTTAAGTGCTGCTACTATGATACCGAGGTGGATTTCTAAGCAGGTTAGTTAAATACCCTGCCACAAGCAGCCACTTGACTCGTTGCCGGCAGGATTATAATTCGATTTTCAAAATGTTTAACGGACAGGCATAAAATGTCTGTCCGTTAGCTTATATTATTCCAGCGTATTAAGAAATTCTTTCATGGTATCCCGCGAAACATCCCCCATAAACTGGTATTCCATCCCCTGATAAATAAAGAATGCATGGGAAACTGCTGATTCCTTCTCTTTGTTCCAGAAAGCTGGTCCGTCTGTATAAACAGTTTCAAGAACAGCTTTCACGCCAAGATTTTCCAATAAATAAATTTCCGCATCGGATGACTCCCCGGCATCTGTATAGTCAAGATTTGTTCCGGAATACTCCAGTTCATGATCCTTTAAATTCACTCCCTCGTCTTTATCTGAGCGAACCAGAACCTGCATCTCAATGGGACTTTTAAATTTTTTTCCTGCACGATACGAGGATTGACCCGCTGTAAAAGTTCCGTCATCCTCTATCTGCCAGTCAACCAAAATATCTGTCAGGTCCCCTGTGGCGTAATAGCTGTCAATAACCATAAATCCATTCATGGTTCCATTTCCGGATAAATACGGATAATACTTAACCGCTTTTTTTCCATGGTATTCATCTTTACTTTTCAAAAAATCCATCCCCGTCTGTTTCCCTGCTTCCTGCATGGTTGTAAATACCTTCTCTTTCTTTGGGGCTTTTTCAGGAATGGATACATATGCATCCTGCCATGACAGTGATTCATTTTTATCTCCGTCACGAAATGTAATGTTTGTAGTAAAGTAACGGAGTACTTTCGCGGAAACCACCTTTACTGCCGGAATCTGCCAGACTCCGACAAGCAGCACAGCGCATATTGCAGAAACCGCCAGTTTCCATTGTTTCTTTGTCACCCGTTTTTGCTGTCCGGCAGAATGCTCTTTGATGATTTTTTGTATTCTCTCATTTGTTTCCTCGCTCGCATGGACACTGACATGCTCCGGATTCAGTGCATCCTTTAGTCTTTTTTCAAGATTCATAATATTTTTCCTCCATTTCTTTCTTGATTTTTGCCCGTGCTTTAAACAGTCTGCTTCTGACTGTCGTCTCGGGTATATCCAGTATTCTGGCAATTTCTGCGGTCTTTAAATCCGCTGAGTAATGCAGTAAAATGACCTGCTGCAGTCTGGGTGACAGCTCACGGATACAGCGCCTGATATATGTATTTTTTTCTTTCCGGATCATATAATCTTCCGGGCTTTCTTTGGTACAGGCTTCGCTGAACTCGGAAAATAAATGGTTTTCGTCTGAAATAAGTTCCCTCCTTCTTTGTTTTTTCCATTTATTTTTCCATAAATTTGTGGCAATCGCCATCAGATAATTGCGCATTTCTTTACTGGACATTTTTTCGGGACAGTATTTGTGCTTTTTCTCCAACAGTACAATAAATGAATCCTGGTAAATTTCTTCGGCCGTATATTTATTTCCTGTAAGATACACACAAAATGCAAATATGCTGCTGCCGTATTCTGATAACATTTCCAATACTTTATCCTGAAGCATCTTTTTACACCTCCCAAAAACTTTTTCACTTATATCATGTCGCGAATCTGGAAAATGTTCTCTTTTTATTTTTTATATTGTATTTTGGGGAATTAATAAGAAAACAGCCGAACTGTTTTACCTGCCAGAAAGGCAGGAGAATCTTTTTTATTTATTTTTACACGGATGAATTTTTCATAAACTTCTGCAGCCGCAGTACAATCTCCTGCGATAAAATCCCAATCAGAAGTCCGGTCAGAAATCCTGCAATCAGTAATACCGGAATATAGTACATGATTTTATAGTTTTCAACAACCAGCGCAGCCACCAGAAGCTGCCCAGTATTGTGGCTGATTCCTCCTGCCACACTTACGGAAATAATACGCAGCTTTCCTGTACGTTTTAAAATCCACATCACAAGAAAGCTGAGAAGCCCCCCTGCGAGGGAATAGAGAATCCCGAATAAATTTCCAAATAAAAATCCGGTTAAAATAATCCGGAGTACGGAAACAATCAGCGCGTCTTTGGTCCCCATCATATACAAAACAAGCAGTACCACAAGATTTGCCAGCCCCAGTTTGATTCCGGGAATACCAAAATTTACAGGAATCATAGCTTCTATATAACTGCAGATCATTGCAACGGCTGTAAACATACCAAGCATGGCAGCCTTTTTTGAATTTTTACAGAACAAATATTCTCTTTCCTTCTGTTGTTTTTGTTTCATGGGTTTTCTTTCCTCCGGATTTTCCTTCACTGCGCAATGGCGTCAAAATCAGAAGCATCTCCGTCGACCACTGTAACAACCACTTTATTGGGCAGACAGACAATATTTTCATTTTCATGGGATATGGCTTTTTGTTTTACACACAGCCTGTCCGGACAGTCTGCAGACTCCATATCTGCTTTCTGGTCTTTTATGATAAGCGTATTTGTAACTGTCCCATCCTTATCCTTTATTTCAATTGTCTGCTCTTTTTCCAGTGAATAGGTTCCATAAACCTCACCATTTTTTGTAATGACAATCCGGCTGCCTTTCGTGCGTAAAAAAACACGGTATCCAAGAAAAACAAGCAGGCAGAGTCCAAGAAGAATTCCCAGAAAAACCGCATCATTTTTTCCAAATCTTTTATGCATCTGCCACCTTTTCCCCCAGATAATAAAAGCCTTTGCATTCGGTCAGTTTCACCATAAAAAGATGCCCGACCATGTCCGGCGTTCCTGCAAAATGAACCACAGCATTGTTGGAAAGCCGTCCGGTAATCAGTGAGGAATCCTGCGTATTTACTTCTTCTGCAAGCACCTCCAGAGTTTTTCCTTCCAGCAAAGAAGCTTTTTTTGCACTGATCTGCTGGACGGTTTTTAAGAGTAGATCAAAATGCTCTTTTACTTCTTCAGGAGCCACCTGGTTTTCCATGGCAGCCGCCGGGGTTCCGGTACGTTTTGAATAAATAAAGGTAAAAGCACTGTCAAATTCCACCTGCTTTACCACATCAAGTGTTTCCATAAAATCTTCTTCTGTTTCACCTGGAAATCCGACAATAATATCGGTTGTCAGTGCAATATCAGGTATCGCCTCGCGAAGCTTCTTTACCAGTGCCAGATACTGCTTTTTATCATAATGGCGGTTCATTATTTTAAGGATTCTGGAACTGCCGGACTGCAGCGGCAGATGCATGTGTTTACATACTTTATCGCATTCCTTCATGGCAAGAATCAGATCATCGGATAAATCCTTTGGATGGGACGTCATAAAACGGATGCGTTTTAATCCCTCTATTTTATTCACCTCACGAAGCAGGTCTGCAAAACTCATGGGATTTTCCAGGTTTTTGCCGTAGGAATTTACATTCTGTCCCAGCAGCATGACCTCACAGACACCATCGGACACAAGGGCTTTGATCTCCCGTATGATTTCCTCCGGTTTCCTGCTTCTCTCACGTCCCCGTACATAGGGTACAATACAGTAACTGCAGAAATTGTTGCAGCCAAACATAATATTGACACCGGATTTAAAGGAAAATTTGCGTTTGTTTGGAAGGTTTTCAACAATTCTATCGGTATCCTTCCAGATATCCGTAATCATGGAACCGGATTCCATGCTGTTACATAAAAGCTCGGCAAATTTATAAATATTATGGGTGCCGAAAACCAGGTTCACAAAACGGTAGGATTTCTGTATCTTTTCAACAACCTGCTCCTCCTGCATCATGCATCCGCAGAGTGCAATCATCATATGCGGATTCTTTTTTTTGTAACCGGAAAGATAACCAAGCCGCCCGTATACCTTGTTATTTGCATTTTCACGCACGGTACAAGTGTTGTAAATGACAAAATCCGCATGCTCGTCTTCTGTTTCCTCATATCCGATATCCGTGAGTATTCCGGTAAGTTTTTCAGAATCCCTGGCATTCATCTGACAGCCAAAGGTTTTTACGCAGCAGACGGGTCTGCGCCCTAATTTTTCCCCAAGTTTTTTCACGTATTCCCGGCATTTTGCCATATAGTAATACTGTCTGGCTGGTTCTTTTGTCGGAGGCTCCTTTGTTATATCTATTTTGTCAAAGTCTATTTTTTCTTCATACATAGGCTTTCTTACCTCTAATTTTCTTTTTCCTCTTTGTCTATCTTCTTTTTACCTTCAACTGATTCGATACAATCAACAATATCGTCACTTGTGAAATTTTTGGATTTTAACCATTCGATAAGATTTAATACCTCTCTTGCTGTCATTGACTTTAATACCTCCATCTTCCAATCTCCCTTCTATCCATCAGATTTACTTGCATCATTTGATAATATCATTAATAAACGTTTTTTGGTTTATCTCAGATATTAAAATTAGACTGTTTATGGTTTATTTTCCACGTATTTTATTATGTTTCCCGGTTGCATATCTAATAATTCACAAAGCTGTTCCAGTGTTTTTATCCCTACTATTTCTCCTTTCCTCAATTTCTGCATAGCAGACTGACTAAGTATATTTTCCCTTAATATCCTGGTGCTATTGTACCCGGATTCTTTCAGTGTTTCTATTACATCTATCTTATATGCCAGCATACAGAAACCTCCTTTTCTCTATTCTAATTTGATACTGAAAAAAAGTCAAGAAAAATAATCCAAAACCAGTTTAAATATCACCTGATATTAAACTGGTTTTGGTTGTTGAAAAAGAAGCAGAAAAAGCACACAAAGAAGATCTGATTATTCCTGAATTGCTTTAACAAACTTTAAATATTCTTTTAAATCCAGCCCTTTATTCATCTTTTTTGCCAGGGGAATCAAATGTTCCAAGAGGTCATCCTCCCCGATATATGGAAATACATACATCTGGCTGTCATCCTCATTTTCAAAGAAATCCCCTTCTTTGCGGATATCCGCTATCGTTTGGGCAAGGATTTTATCTATTTCATGGTTTTGCTTTGTAATTCTTTCCGTAAGCTCATCCGTATCCTTAAATTCCTTTATGATTTCCTCATCTTCATCATTCAGGCAGTTTTCATATAAATATTTCTGAACCCTGGCAAACCCTTCCATGCCGGGTTCAGAATACCCATATTCTTCCGGAATATATTTAAAGGCAAGCAGATCAGAGGCACAGTATGTCCCTTCATTCTCTTTTTTATATTTTATGATGCTTTCCTCACAGTTTTTTACGGTCTGTACAATTACTTCACATGAGAAAAGCCATTCAGCGGTAACATTGTAATGCATGCGAAAACACATGGCATAAATATTTTTCCCCTGGTCCTGGAATTTAAACTTTATATTGCGTGCTGTCTGGCGAACGGCAAAGTCAAACATTTTTTTCAGTTCGCGTTTGTCTGGTTTTCTCTCGCCAGCACTTTTATTATCTTCTATGTTTTCCAGTAGTGTAAGAACCAGTTCCAGTTTTTCTTCCGGCAGTGTTTCCAGTTTTTTTATAACATGCTGTCTTAATTCTGTCATGGTTTACCGTACCTGCCCGTTTCCGTAAATAATGTATTTATAGCTTGTAAGGGCTTCCAGTCCCATCGGTCCCCTTGCATGAAGCTTTTGTGTACTGATACCGATTTCAGCACCGAAACCAAACTCGTTTCCATCAGAAAACCGGGTGGATGCATTTACATAAACGCATGCCGCATCCACCTCATCCAGAAACTTCTGTGATATGTCGTAATTTTTTGTGACAATCG
>CANOLA010000010.1 GCA_947566705.1 uncultured Lachnospiraceae bacterium
AGGGATGATGAAGGAAATCCGGTTGTGTACTCTGCCAAGGAAAAAGGTGTGGACGCTGAGGTTGAACTGGATACCGCGAGCAAGTTTTCTGATACTGCAACAGCGCATGTGGATGGTCTGCATGTAAAAGTAACGGACCTTGATGGTTTTTGCATGGATTTCTCTATCAGGGAAGATGTAAATGATGTGCCGCCAGGAGTATATAATGTTGATGTAAAGGTAACTGATATTGGAGCGATGACAATCCAGATGGGGGCAAACCAGTACCAGGATATGGATATCCGTATTCCGCAGGTGTCTGCAAAGAGCATGTATCTGGATAAAGTGGATGTTACAATAACCGGAGGACCGGACAAGGCGCTTGTGACACTGGATAATGCAGTTGACAGGCTGAATGAGGTTCGTGCCAGAATTGGTGCATTTACAAACCGTCTTGAATATGCGGAGAGGAGTCTTGCCGAGACGCATGAGGATATGACATCCGCATACTCCACGATTCTTGACACGGATATGGCGGAGGAAATGGTTGAATATACCCAGCGCAATGTACTTGAGCAGGCATCTATTTCGGTACTGGCGCAGGCAAATGATCTGCCGCAGCAGGTACTTTCTCTGCTGCAGTAACGGGGGATGAAATATGGATGATAAAAAGAAGCAGGATTTTACCAGACGGCTCAGTCAGTGCAATTCCGGTGAAATGATAGTAATTATTTACGATATTTTATTTGCCCATATGGAGGATGCCAGGCTTGCATATAAGCAGAACCAGCATGAAGAAATGAAAATCAGCATCCGCAGGGCGCTGAAGACAGTGGATGAACTGACGGGAAGCCTGGATTTTTCCTACGACATATCGGAAAATTTGTTTTCCCTTTATGTGTACTGCAAAAATGAACTGTCAAAGGTATTGTATGAGAACCGGCTGGACGGACTGGCAGAAGCAGAAAAAATTCTCAGACGGCTGTACGGTTCCTTTGTGGAGGCGGCGAAGCAGGATACCAGCGGACCGCTCATGCAGAACACCCAGCAGGTGTATGCAGGGATGACATACGCCCGCGGGGAATTAAATGAGAGTTATATGGATATGGATAATCAGAGAGGGTTCTTTGTGTAGGAGCCCTCTATTTTTTTTACACAGTCAAGCAGGAATTTGTAGCGCATCTGTGCCGCTTTTGCCTGATAGATGTAACAGTCAATAAGATCAGGGTCCACAACATTTTCAAGGTTCTCGTATGCGTTCTTCAGTTCTGTGGATGTCTGGTGCAGATTGTTTATAAGCGCGGCATAACCATCAGGCTGCTCCTGGGTTGTCTTAAAAAATTTCAATGAATCACCTACTTTCAAAAATACCCTTTTTACAAGTATAAGTCGGGAATGGAAAAGTTATACAAAAAATTTTTAAAAAAGTCTTGACAGATATATTTCCAGTTGCTATAATTCGATTTACAACAAAAGAGGTGATGCAATTGAATGTGATGCAGACAGCATCAGCCCTGACATTGTACACAATCATAATTGTGGCGGTCGTTCAGGATTTAAGGAGCATGAAAATCAGTAACCGGCTGATTCTCACGGGTTTGCTCTTATCGCTGGCATTTGGTTTCATTCATGGCGGAGTGCCGCGGATTCCTCATATTCTTCTGAATATATCATTTCCGGTTATCGTATTATATCTTTTATATCTTCTTGGCGTGTTAGGTGCCGGAGATATCAAACTTTTTTCCATAATTGGTGGATTTACAAATTTAAAAACGCTGACGGGTTGTATCGTGACTGCTTTTGTTCTGGGAGCAGCAGCTGGTATTGTAAAAATGCTGTATAACCATAACCTGCGGTTCAGTCTGTTCAAGGGGCAGCAGTTCGTGAAGGGACTGTTTCTGGGTAATGTATGTTCTTACCGTGAAACAATGGCGGAAGAACGTAATTTGATGCATTTTTCCCCGGCGATACTTGCGGGACTTCTTGTTACTATGGGCCTGGACTATTTTTGCTGACATGCCGCTGAGCGAAGGGGCGATACCAAAAGGAGGAATTATGAAGAAAGTACGGCTTGGACTTTATTTTGGAAACCGGGAATATGGAAACCGGTTTACGGGCTGTCTCATGAATCATTTCAGGGAACAGCTTGAACTGCATATTTATACGGACGCAAAATTACTGCTGGAAGCAGGTGACTGTTTTGATGCAGTATTGTTTTCCCGTTATGACGGACCGTTTAAGACAAAGGGAAAGAGTGTCCCGGTAATTTATCTTTACGATGCAGAGGAGGATGCAGAACTTATACTGGAAGGAGGTGTCTGCCTGGTGGATAAGTATCAGGAAGTAAACAAAATTGTGGATGAGATATTAAAACAGATAGGAAAGGAAATAAAAAATGTAAAAGAAAACGGCTGCCTGCATAAAAATGCGCAGATTCTGGCAGTATACTCACTGGCAGAAAATGAGTACCAGCTGCCGTTTGCTGTAACCGTTGCATCCATCTTAAGTGAGAAGGAGCGTGTGCTTCTTCTGGATTTGCAGGAAAACAGCGGTTTATCGCAGCTAATGGACTGCGAAAATACAGACCGGGCAGGGATGGAGGAACTTTTTCTTATGGCGGAAAGCGGAACATATTCAAAAGGAAGGATGGTATCCTGTATCGGGCATCTGGAACAGACGGATGTGGTATATCCTGTAACTAACACAGAATGTCTGTGTGAGGTGCAGAATGAAACATACCAGAAGCTTTTTCATATGCTTGCGCAGGAAATGGATTACAGCACGCTTATTCTGAACATGGGCTCACGGTTTGTCGGGTTTTTCGAGCTTCTGGGCGGTTGTCAGGAGATTTACCTGATGAAAAGCCGGGATGGTCTGGGGCAGTGGAGGGAAAAAGAGTTTGCGGCAGAGCTTGCAAGGCACAGAGGAGGTAACTGGGAAGAAACGCTGCGGGAAATCCGGATTCCGCAAGTGACAAGTCCGATGGTGTCGTGTGAACGGCTTGTAGAACAGTGGAAGTGGAATGAATTTGGTGACAGTATCCGCAGAATGATACCGGAGGTGATGTCTGTTGGATGAATATATCAGCCAGGTCCGCAAACAGGTGCTGGAACGGATGGACTTGTCACGGGAAATGCCCGATGAGGAAATCCTGGACCTTATTGGCGAGGAAACGACAAAACTCTGCAGCGGAAAGGCGGTTTCACTCCATGAAAGATTACAGTTGCAGCAGAGGGTATTTAATTCCCTGCGAAAGCTGGATGCCCTGCAGGAGCTGATTGATGATCCGGAGGTTTCCGAGGTGATGGTAAATGGTCCCAGTCATATTTTCTATGAAAAAGCCGGACGGGTTTATACCTGGAACCAGGGATTTGCAAGCGAGGAAAAGATGCAGGACGTGATTCAGCAGATTGTAGGGAGGCACAACCGTGTGGTGAATCTCTCAAATCCGATTGTGGACACAAGACTGGCAGACGGTTCGCGTGTAAATATTGTACTGTCGCCTATTTCACTTGACGGTTCTGCCATTACCATCCGCAAGTTTCCTGAGCATCCGCTTGACATGGAACACCTGATACAAAAGGGAGCCATTACAAAAGAGGCGGCGCAGCTTCTGGCACAGCTTGTCAGGGCACGCTACAGCCTGCTGATTTCCGGAGGAACCAGTTCCGGGAAAACAACATTTCTTAATGCATTATCGCAGTATATTCCAGAAGATGAACGTGTTATTACAATTGAAGATTCCGCGGAACTACAGATTCAGGGGGTGAAAAATCTTGTGCGTCTGGAAACCCGAAACGCCAATATGGAGGGGGTGATGCCTGTGAGTATCCGTGATCTGATCCGAACTGCGCTGCGGATGAGACCGGACCGCATTATTGTCGGGGAATGCCGCGGGGCAGAAGCCTTTGATATGCTGCAGGCGCTCAATACCGGACATGACGGTGGTCTGTCAACGGCACATGGCAATTCCAGCCAGGATATTCTTGCCAGACTGGAAATGATGGTGCTTATGGGAATGGATTTGCCGCTTGCTGCAGTCCGGCAGCAGATTGCATCGGGAATTGATGTAATCGTCCATCTTGGACGGCTGTCAGACAAGAGCCGACGGGTGCTGGAAATCATGGAAATTAAGGGAATGGAGGAAGAAAAGATTATTTTGTCGCCGCTTTACCAGTTAAAAGGCGAGGAGGGGACATGGGAACTTGTACGCACAGGCAGACTGTTAAACCGGAAGAAGCTGGTGATGGCAGGGATGGAGTCTGTATATGGGGCGCACCGGAAGGAGGGCAGCGATGGACTATAGGATATACCGTCTGTCTGTAAGGGAAAAGCTAAAATGTCTGCTGACAGCATCTGGACTGGGGGCAACGATTGCATTTTTGTTCTATAATCACTGGTCTGGCCTGCTGTTTGTACCGGTATTGTACATAATTTTTAGAAAACGTGCTGTACATTCGGGTGCCGGAACCAGGCAGGAGGAACTGGCAAAAGAATTTCTGGATGCACTCAGAACGGTCAGCGCATCCCTTCTGGCAGGGTTTTCCATGGAAAATGCATGGAAAGAAGCGGAGAAAGAAATTAAATCACTTTATGGGGAAACTTCCTGCATGTACCAGGAACTTGAGGCTATGAACCATTCGGTTGCATTAAATATACCGCTTGAACAGCTTCTGGAGGATTTTGCACTGCGTTCCGGAAATGCAGATATTGCCAGCTTTTCCGAGGTATTTGCATTTGCAAAGCGCAGCGGCGGAAATTTTGTGACAATCATAGAGGGAACCCTGGAGCATATGCGGGCGCGCTATGATACAGAGAGGGAAATTCAGGTACTCGTTGCGTCACGGAAAATGGAGCAGAAAGTAATGAATGTTGTTCCGATTTTTATTCTGACGTATCTGAAGGTGACCTCAGGAGGATTTCTGAATGTTTTATATGGAAATCCCGCAGGAGTGCTTTTTATGACCGGATGCCTTGCTGCCTATGGCGGTGTCGTGCTTCTGGCTGAAAAGATATTAGATATAAAGGTATAGGAAAGGAGAACCAATGGAGAAAAAAAGAATCCTGGAAGCCGCAGCAGTCTGTCTGGTATTTCTTCTGCTGGCGGGTTATGCGGAGGCATCCGAACATAAGCTGAATGGAAAAAACCAGATTATCCGTGGAAGTCCGGGGAGCGCCCAGCAGGAGATGGAGCTGCAGCTGAATGCAGAAGAGCTTCTTGAAAATTACGATTACAACTTAACTGTTCCCGCAACCGGCATTACGCAGGAGGAGGCCGGAAAATATTTTGAGCGGGCAAAGAAAGAAATAGATACCCGTTTTTTCTCAAATGGTGAGACAGCCGGGCATGTCACTTCTTCTGTCAATATGGAAGAGTCCTATGTAAAGGGCCTGGTGAACGCGGAATGGCTTTTAAACCAGTATCATGCGGTAGAAATTGATGGCACAATTGTGACAGACGCAGTTGGGGAAGAAGGGGAACTGGTACAGGCGGACGTGAAACTGTCCTGTGGGGAATATAAAGAAGAATATATGTTTTCCTTTATGGTGTTTCCGCCGAAACTTTCCAGGGAAGAACAGCTTTTAAAGAGCATCCGTGCAGAAGTTCGTGAAGAAAGTGAAAAGAAGGGAACAAAAAAACTTACACTTCCCACAGAGGTGGAAGGAGTGCAGCTGAAATGGAATGAGAAAAAGCAGCATCTTGTGTGGAAGGTTCTTCTTTTTGAAATTATTGTAATTGTTCTTTTGGGCCTGTCCGCAAGGGAACGTCAGCGTCTGGCGGAAAAGGAAAGAAAGGACCAGATGCAGCTGGATTATTCGGAGGTTGTCAACAAACTTCTGATTTTACTGGGTGCCGGAATGACCTTAAAGCAGTCATGGAATAAAATTTCCGCGCAGTATGCGGAGAAAAGAAAGAAAAAGGAGGTGGAAAAACGTCATATTTATGAGGAAATGATGATTACATCACGTGAAATTTCTGATGGCGAAAGCGACCGTCTGGCATACCAGAAATTCGGTGAACGAACCGATTTAAGTGTTTATCAGAGACTGGTACGCATTCTGGTTCAGAATCTGCAGACGGGAAGCAGGGGACTTTGTACGCTTTTAGGCCAGGAAGCCGAATCAGCAATGGAAGAGCGTAAGGCTCTGGCAAGAAAACTTGGGGAGGAAGCAGGCACTAAGATGCTTATGCCCCTGATATGTATGCTGGGAATTGTGATTGCAATTATTATAGTCCCTGCACTCATGTCATTTCAAGTATAAGGAGGGAAAATTATGTTAGGATTTAAGAATTTTATTCTGGATGAGGATGGAATCGGAGTAGTGGAAATGATACTTATTGTGGTGGTTTTAATCGGTCTGGTGCTTATTTTTAAGGACAAGCTGACTACTCTGGTAAACAATATCTTCAATACAATTACCGACAAGTCCGGAGAAGTATAATGAGGCGCAGGGGAAGTATAACAGTTTTTGCTGCACTGGCGCTGATGCTTGTGGCACAGATGCTTTTTACTCTGCTGGAAGGGGCCCGTCATATTGAATTTAATAAGGTACTGCAAATGAATACAGATGCAGTGGCAGAGTCAGCATTTGCTGATTACTGCAGTCCTTTATGGGATACCTATCATCTTCTTGGAATGACAGCTGCAGACAGCAGCGGTACCTTTTCGCTGAATAACAGGGAAGCAATGCTTCGGAACCTGACTGCAGATAACCTGGGAAGCAAAGGCAGTATTGCCATGCTTCCCGGAACAAGTCTTCTTACTGCAGAAATGGCAGATGCAGAGTTTGAGCAGTATCTTCTTATGACAGATCAGAATGGAAGAGTATTTGAAGAGGCTGTATGTGCATATATGAAAGAAAATCTGGGGTATGAGGCAGCAAAAACTGTTTACAACATATACGAATCTGCTAATGATGCGAAAAATAACTATGGGGACGGGGATAAAAGTATTGGAGATGCAATGGACGCACTTGAGGAGGCTGCAAAAGAGGATGAAGCAAATTCTTCCCGTAAAAAGATGAAAGGCGGCAGTAGGGAAAAAAATACAAAAGAGACCTCGCCGGAGCCGGAGGAGGAAAATCCCCTGGAAACCGTAACAGAAGCAAAACGAAATGGCGTGCTGTCCCTTGTTCTGCCCCAAAATGCAAAAGTATCAGCTAGTCGGCTTGATTTAAGTAAGGCAGTTTCACACCGGAATCTGAATACGGGAACGAAAGTCATATCTTCTGCAGCAGACTGGTATCAGAGTGTGCTTGTGAACCAGTATTATGTAAATTATCTGAATTGCTATACAAATTCAGAGGGTAACAGAGCTTTAAACTACGAGCTGGAATACCTGATTGCAGGAAAAGCGGAAGATTCTGAGAATCTGCGTGTTGTAGTGGGGGAACTTCTTGCTGTCCGGGAGGCATCCAATATGGCAAGTCTAATGGCGTCAGCCAGCAAACAGTCTGAGGCAATGGCGCTGGCCGTGACACTGGCAGGGGCCAGTCTGAATCCTGTTATCGTTGAAATAGTTAAATATGGAATTTTAGCCGCATGGGCATTTGCTGAAAGTGTTCTGGATTTGCGTACACTGCTGTCCGGGGGAAAGGTTTCCCTGGTTAAAAGTGAACTGGACTGGACTTCTAATGTGCATGATCTTCCAGTGCTGCTGTCGGGCTGGAGTGTGGCGAAGAACTGTTCGGCGGGAATGGATTACGGTCAGTTTCTGAGTCTCCTGCTGCTTATGCATAACGGGGACAAACTTGCAATGCGTGCCATGGATGCCCAGGAAGCAACGGTTCAAAGAAATGAGGGATATGAAACATTTCAGATGGATCATGTGTTGTGCGAGAGCAGTGTAAGTGCAACTTATGAGTATTCCCCGGTATTTCTTGGGTTTGTCAGTCTGCTTAAAAATGGTAAAGGAAATATTCGTGTACAGAATACAACGACATACAGCTATCGTCAGGGAAAGGAGGATGCATAAGGATGTCTTTTTGCATAAGAAACCTTAAAACCCAACCTTTTCCGGAGGATACAAAAATTTCCAGTCTCAGTCACATTAAGGCTGTGCCGCAGAACAGCCGCAACAGATATGTTACCGATCGAATAACAAGACTAGGGTCTCCATGCAAAAAGACATCCCTGTGTATCCGTAAAAAAGCATCATATACGTTAGAAGCAGCGATAATAATACCCCTTGTGGCAGCTTTTTTTGTATTTATTCTTTTCTTTTTCCGAGTTCTGCAGGTTCAGACGCAGGTACAGGAGGCACTGGAATATGCCAGCAGAAAAAGCGCCAGCGAGGCAAGTGCTGTAAATTCGGAAATGGGACTTATGGCTTCTGCAGAGGTGTATTTTTTAAAGGGACTGCATGATTATGATCTTCCAGAGCGGTATGTAAAAGGCGGAAAAGCAGGGGTTTCTCTTTTGAGGTCAAATGTGTCTGACTGTTATATTGACTTACAGGCAGATTACTATATCAGGCTTCCGGTAAATTTTTTTACGGTAAAGGGGATTGCTGTTTCTCAGAGCAGTAAGAGCCGCAAGTGGACGGGAGACCGGGATGAAGGAGAGGAAGATGATTATGTCTATGTTACGGAGACTGGAACAGTGTATCACAGGGACAGAATGTGCCATTATCTGGATTTAAGTATTCGAACTGTAAATTTTGAAGATATAAAGGGTTTGCGCAATAAAGGGGGACATAAATACTACGCATGCGGGGAATGCGTGGCAGGAAAAAATACTGGCGGAACGGTATATATAACCGATTATGGTACAGCATACCATGCCAGTCTGTCATGCAGTGGCCTGAAAAGGACAATTTATCTGATTCCGCTTTCTGATGTGGGAGGAAGGGGGCCCTGCTCGAAGTGTGGAGGAACTGGACCATAAGACAAAGAAAGATTTTAAATGGAAAGGAGCCTGTGGTGCAGGAAAATATTATTATAATTCGGTCGGTCATACTCCTTGCAGGACTGGCAGTTATTGCGGTGGAAGATTTGTACCGGAAGGAGATCAGCACAATCTGGCCCGTAATTATGGGAATTGCAGGAGTTTTGCTATCAGTAGCCGCCGGGGAATGGAATGAGTGGCGTTTTTTACTGGGGTTTATACCGGGAATTCTGGTGTTATCTGCCGCCTGGCTGACAAATGAAACGATTGGGTATGGAGACGGGCTGGTTATCCTGTGTCTGGGATGTTTCCTGACAGGAAGGGAAATTATGGATCTGTGTGTGGCAGCCATTACGCTGGCTGGTATAACAGCACTGTTTCTTCTGGTTATCATGCGTAAAGGCAGAAAGACAGAGATTCCGTTTGTTCCTTTTTTGTTTGCAGGCTGTATTATTATAAAATGTATACAGGGGGGATGATTGCAGTGAAAAAGTGGAAGGGAAGCTATACTGTGGAAGCAGCGTTCATTGTTCCGTTGCTGATTGGGGTGATGGCATTTGCAATGCGGCTGGGAATAGCGCTTTATGTGGAAATTAAAAACGAAAAGGAAGGAGAGGCGGTTGCGGATATGTGGGAAGTGGAAGAGTTTTACAAATACCAGATGATAAAGGAGGTTACGGATGAGTAACAGAGAAATTACTTATGAAAGAAACCTGACAGGAAGTTATATGATAATTTCCGCTCCCGCCAGCACAGATATGGATGAAAAACTAATGCTTCACAGAAAGCTTCCGGGATTACTGCCTGTGGAAAAGGCATATGTGGATGGCAATGGACAGTACTGGTATAACATATCCGGCAAACAGTCGCTGGACTGTTACTGCAGCGTAAGGGAAATTGGCATGGAATTTATTGAGCGTATGATCATAAGTATCTGTAATGAGATGGAAACACTGGAGTGGAATCTGATACAGACGAAGTGTCTGGTATTGGAGCCGGAACTGGTATTTATAACGAGTCTGAACCGTGAATTTATTTTCACCATTTATCCGGAAAATGATGGATGCGCGGAAAAATCATTTCAGCAGCTGATGGAATATTTGCTGACAAAAATTGACCACAAAGATGCTGAAGCTGTTCGGGCCTCATATGGAATTTACGAAAGGACGCTGGAGGAGGGATTTTCAATTTCAGAGATCCGGGACTGTATTTCCAGGGCAAAAAATAAAGCCTTGTCACAGATTACAGCCGTTACAGCGGAGGAGGGACAAACGTCACCGTGGCCCGCCGTTAGTGAAACAGTCCTGGATTTGTCCATGAAAACAGAGCCGGATGTGGTAATGGAGAAAAATAGGAAGGAGAGTGGGGAAAAAACAGTCAAACATGTCATAACAGATAAGACTTCTGTTTTGGAATGGCTGAAAAGCCTGGTATTTGAAAAGTTTAAGGATTCCGGGCTGGTGAAACCGGAGGGGAAGGGGACGAAAAAAGAAAAAAAGAAGACAATAAATGCTATTATACCCGTCTGTCCGGAGGAAGAGATGTATGTACCGCCACAGCCGGTTATTCGCCCTACAGTCTGTCTTGCCACATGTCAGAGCATGCCGCGGGGGGTGTTAATCTATCAGGGGAACGGACAAATGGCTGATATTCATCTAAATGCCGCCGCATCAAGAATTGGATGCGGGGAAAATGTGGAGGTTAAGATTGAAAAAGAAACTGTCAGCCAGCTTCACGCAAGAATTGAAAAGGAGGGGGATTCGTATTATATAGAAGATTTAAACTCAACAAACGGTACATTTGTAAATGATGAACCGCTTGTTTATAAGGAACGGAGAAAGCTGAACAGCAATGATATTGTTTGTTTTGCAGACGCCAGATACCGCTTTGGTTAATATACTGTCTGAATGCCTGGCGTATATGGGGATGTTTATAGAATCTTCTCTTGTGTTTATGAAAGGAAGTGCGTATACTAAAGAGAATAAGGACAAGAGGGGATGCTATGCGGCAGAAGCAGGAAATAAAACCGGGAATTACAATAGGACTTATAGCTGCTAATGTATTTGTGTTTCTGATTTTGCAGCTGTGGGGAAAGATAGGACCATATGATTATATGGACTTTATGAGAAGAGGAGGGGTGTATCCTTCTGATGTACAGGAAGGACAGTACTGGAGGCTTTTGACATCAACTTTTATGCACTTTGACTTTGAACATATTATGAATAATATGCTGATTCTTGCCTGTGCAGGGGTTATTCTGGAAAAGGCACTGGGGCATATCCGGTATCTGGTTTTATATCTTCTTGCAGGAGTGGGAGGAAGCACATTATCCTGTATGCAGATGATTTACAGAAAAGAGGAGGCTTTGGCAGCAGGGGCATCTGGCGCGATTTTTGGTATTATCGGAGCACTTCTCTGGATTGTTATCTGTCATAAGGGCAGATATGAAACCCTGACGGGCGGCGGTCTGGTGTTTATGATTGTTCTCTCCATTTATTCAGGAGTTAAAAATGGCGGGGTGGATAACTGGGGACATATCGGCGGGTTACTCATGGGATTTCTTTTAGCAATTATTTTATACCGGAAAGAGCGTAAAGCAGTTGATTTTGATTCCGAAAATCTCTATACTAGGGAGTAGGCAATACTTCTTTTAAGTATTACAGTTTAAGGAGAGAGTACAGATGAAAATTAATGTATATTATGGTGGAAGGGGATTGCTGGACGATCCCACCTTGTATGTTTTAAACAAGATGGAGGATGTTTTAAGAGAACTCAGGGTATCCATTGAGCGATATAATATTTATGAACATAAGAATGAGATTGCTACTCTGCCGCAGACATTTAAGGATGCAAACGGTATTATACTGGCAACTACGATTGAGTGGCTGGGCATTGGCGGATATATGCAGCAGTTTCTGGATTCCTGCTGGCTTTACGGGGACAAAGAGAAAATAAGCCAGACTTACATGCAGCCAATTGTCATGTCTACGACTTATGGAGAGCGCGAGGGCGAGATGACGCTTTCAAATGCATGGGAAATTCTTGGAGGACTGCCGTGCTCCGGTGTGTGCGGTTATGTAGAGGACCTTGCAGAGTTTAAAGCAAACAAGGAGTACAGTCTGATTATTGAAAAGAAGGCAGAGAATCTGTACCGGACCATTTCCCAGAAAATAAAGAGCCTGCCAAACAGTAACCTGGCGGTAAAACAGAGTGTACTCCGTACACAGCAGCTTAATCTTACACCGCAGGAAAGCGAACAATTATCCAAATATGTATCTGACGATACCTACGTCAAACAGCAGAAGGAAGACATTGAGGAGCTTGCCTCTATGTTTAAGGATCTGCTTGGACAGACGGATACGGAAAATGATGTTTTGTATGTAAAGGAATTCGAAAGCCATTATGTCCCGGTGGAGGATTTTTCCGCAAGCTACTCATTTATTGTTGAGGGGATGAAAAAGCCTCTGTATGTAGCAAGCAACCAGGGTGAGCTTACGGTTCATTACGGGGAAGAAGAAAATATTGATGTGGTTGCGAAATTAAATGGTGAGATTATGCAGTCAATTATGGATGGAAGAATGACTTTCCAGAGGGCGTTTATGAGTGGAGCAATGACTGCAAAGGGAAATTTTAAAACTCTTCGCATGCTGGATCAGATTTTTGTATTTTAGAAGTATTTGATAACGGGAGGAAATGAAGATGAGAGATGACAACTGTATTTTTTGTAAACTTGCAAATGGGGATATTCCGACCAATACAATATATGAAGATGAGGATTTTCGGGTAATTCTGGATAACAGTCCGGCAACGAAAGGCCATGCGCTGATTCTGCCAAAGCAGCATTATGCAAATCTCTTCGAGATTGAGGATGAGATCCTTGGAAAAGCAGCGGGGCTGGCAAAGAAAATTATTACCCATGAAAAGGAAGTTCTTGGCTGTGATGGCTATAATGTACTGCAGAATAATGGAGAAGCAGCAGGACAGACGGTTTTTCATTTTCATATGCACCTGATTCCAAGATATGCCGATGAAAAGGGCATTATAGACTGGGATCATAAAGAATTTTCGGATGATGAGTTAAAGAAAATTTGCAGTGATATGAAGATGTAGCCGGGAGATAAATATACTTATATGTAAAAAGTCTGGTTTGCAGGACTTTCAGTCCCTGCAAACCAGGCAGTTTTATCCCATACTGGTAGCAGTCGCCGGTATGAACAGAGGTTAAGATTTACTTTCATCCTGAATCAGTTTTACAATCGTTTCAATAGAATCCATCTGCCCGCTCTGGGACATGGCATCCATGTATTTTTTTCGGTTTGAATACACAGCTCTTACAGCTTCCAGGAGAGACTGTTCTGTCAGTTTTTCTTCTTCAAGTACATATGAAAATCCTTGCTTTTCAAATGATTTCGCATTTAAAATCTGATCTCCGCGGCTTGCTGCAGCAGAGAGGGGAATTAAAATATTAGGTTTATGTAGGGCAAGAAGCTCACAGATAGAATTGGCACCGGCTCTTGAAATGGCAAGGTCTGCAAGGGCGAACATATCTGTAAGTTCTGCGCGGGCATATTCAAACTGTGCGTAGCCCGTGACATCTTTTAATTTGTCATCCAGATTTCCTTTTCCACAGAGATGAATAATGTAAAACTGTTCCAGAAGCTCTGGAAGTATTTTGCGGATGGCATCATTTATGATTCTGGAGCCAGAGCTTCCGCCGATAATCAGAAGAACTGGTTTGTTATGGTTTGGAAAACCACAGTATTTCAGACAGGTCTGTGCATTTCCGGAGAAAAGTTCACGGCGGATAGGAGAACCTGTCAGGACTGCTTTTTCAGACGGAAGGTATTTCATTGTTTCCGGAAAATTACAGCAGACTTTTTTTGCACCACGGATGGCAATTCGGTTTGCAAGTCCGGGCGTCATGTCGGATTCATGGATAATGGCAGGAATGTGACAGTGCTTTGCTGCAAGTACAACCGGAACTGAAACAAAGCCGCCTTTTGAAAAGACAATATCAGGTTTGATTTTTTTCAGGCTGGAAATAGCCTGGCCATAGCCTTTTAAAACTTTAAATGGATCAGAAAAATTTTTCCAGTCAAAATATCGGCGCAGCTTGCCGGAAGAAATGCCTATGTAAGGGATGTTCTGTGCTTCAATCAGTTCACGTTCCATTCCGTTGTAGGAACCGATATAAGTGATTTCATAGCCTGCTTCCTGCAGAGCCGGCATCAGGGCTATATTTGGGGTGACGTGACCAGCTGTGCCGCCGCCGGTCATAACAATTTTCTTTTTTTCCATAAGAGCTTTCCTCTCTGTAATTAATGATGTTGGACCATGATCGTTCGACGCGTACAGTGATGTACGCGGGTGATATCCTAAATGGGATATTATATATGGTATGTCATTTATATTATACGTTTGCGTAAAAAAGGTCAAGATGCAAAGGAATCATCATGGGTTATACTTCTGGCGGGGGTAAAAGGAGCCCAGCGCAAGAAAGTCCGCTGACGCGGAGCGCTGGGCGTAGGTCATGCTCCCTGTGGGAGCATGACATGTGTCGAAACTTGCGACCGATAGGATATTCCAGTGTGGGACTTCTTTCATTATAATAAAGATACCAGAAAAATATAATTATATGAAGGGAAGGTGAAAACTATGACAGAGATGATTACATGGATTCAGACATATGACAAGGAAATTTTTACGGGCGTTTTTTTCGGCCTGCAGGGGATGCTTTTGCTTTTGCTGCTTGTAAACGGTCACCGCATCAAAAAAATACGTAAGAGAATGAACCAGATTGCAAAGCAGACAGAGGAGTATTTAAACCGTGCACAGATAAATAAAGAAAAAGTTTCTGTGATGGCAGCCGGAACGGAACCTGTTCAAAATAATGCAGGGAAGGACAAGCCAGCGAAGAAAACTGCAGAAGAAGATGAAAACGGGCTGATTACAGCTGTTCTGACGGAGATATTTCCCTGAAATCCCGATATAAACAGTTATTTCTGAATAAAATACGAATGAGAGAATAACTGGTTTTTATATGAGAAACCTATAGAAAAAGAAGTGTAAATAAGACTATGGGTATGGTAAAATAACAGAAGAAATACGGAAAAGAATATGTTTGCACTTCTTGGAGACTGGGATATGAGGATGCAAGAGAGGAATTGTTAAAGAGATTGTAATAAGAAACTGTAATAACTGTAATATTTGAAATATTTTCAGGACTTTCTGAGAAGTTTCTGAGACATTTAAAAAGCAAAATGGGTGTGCCAGATGAGTGCCACACCCATTTTTTGTGCAAAAAATGTCAATTTGTGGAGAGCGATTCCCAAATTTTTTCAAGAAAACATTTGACAGATGGAAAACCATGTGTTAGAATACACTTCGTAATAAAGTTGTAACAATTGAAATAAAATGTTTACAACTGAAACACATGTGCAATACTAACTGCATATAAATGTATCATGAAATATGGAGGTTCACCATGAAAGCAGACAAGAAAGTGATTGAAAGCATAACAGTTGCAAGCCTTGCAATGGCACTTGCAATCACAGCAGTTACGGGTAACGGGATAAACACTGCAGGACACAGCCAGGCAGTGGAAACACAGTTAGAAGAAAACGGAATTGCCGGAGTTGCAGTTACAGTGAACAGATACAATGAGGAGGCAGCAAACGAGCTTAATAATCTTTCCATTGAAAAAGAAGAGATGGATATACTTGCTGCATCAGCAGAACCGGAAGTGAGTACGGAAGAAGAGATGGCTGCTGTAAGGGAAGCGGCTGTTTCAATTAAGGATACTATCTCAGCAAAAGACGTTAGTGTGGAAGAAAAGGATACTTCCGCAAAAGAAGATAAATGGGAAAACAAGCTGATGGCCAAAGTGGACAATTTCTTATATGTCCGTGAAAAACCGGATGCGGATTCCAAG
The DNA here is from genome assembly GCA_947566705.1 of uncultured Lachnospiraceae bacterium. Taxonomy (GTDB): domain Bacteria; phylum Bacillota; class Clostridia; order Lachnospirales; family Lachnospiraceae; genus Roseburia. The sequence goes on from CANOLA010000010.1 coordinate 15,798, forward strand.
GTTGTTGGTAAAATGTACAAGGGTGACTGTGCAACCATCACAAAGACCGGAAAAACCTGGACGAAAATCAAGTCTGGAAAAGTTACCGGATATGTAAAGAACGAGTACTGCATCACAGGAAAGAAAGCATATAAATATGCCAAAAAACATTGTGACACAGTTGCAAAGGTTTCCATTGACGGACTTCGTATCCGTAAAAAGCCAAGTACGGACGCGGCAGTTATCAAGGCGGTTGTTTCCGGTGATAAGCTTGTCGTGGACACTAAGGCAAAGAAAAAAGACGGCTGGGTGGCAGTAAAGGTTGATTCCAGTACCTGCTATGTCAGTGACGAATATGTAACTGTAAAGTTAAATATAGGAAAGGCAATTACTCTGGCGGATGAAATGGCAGAATGGAAGGCAGCGCAGGAAAGAAAAGCAGCCGCAAATGCAGCATCATCCGGTAACAGTTCCTCATCTGCTGGTTCCAGCAATGCACCGACTTCAGTGACCGCTGATGATGAAACGCTTCTTGCAGCACTGATCCAGTGTGAGGCTGGCGGAGAGGGTTCCCAGTGTATGACGGCAGTTGCAGCAGTGGTGTTAAACCGAGTACACAGCGGCAGTTTTCCGAACACCATCCGCGGGGTAATTTACCAGAGCGGACAGTTCGGTCCGGCATCTTCCGGAAGGCTTGCATCAAGACTTGCAAATGGTGTCAGCTCAAGTGCAAGGGCTGCAGCAAGGGCTGCTTTAAACGGAAGTGATCCGACAGGCGGAGCCAAGTATTTTAAGCTTGCATCCAGCGGTCATCCGGGAGTTGTGATTGGCGCGGTTGTATTTTATTAAAAAACAGAAGGCTGTTACACGAATTTTCGTGCAACAGCCTTTTTTGTATATGACAGACCAGAAGAGGAGGGGATTGCCGGGCTGGGGAATTAGACGGTGTAAAACTCAGGTTCCGGGTATCTTGCAATATAGGAATGGAGTGTGATATAATGAAAACCAATACGTAAATTGTCGGACTGGACAGATATTTACAAGGAGAATATGATAATGGATAAAGGTGGAATTAATAAAAAAACTTCACGCTTTCTGGTTGGGAGTTTTATAGTCCTGATTTTTGTCAGTATAATTGTATTCCTTTTGATGGGGCTGTATATTAGTCAGACCGGAGTTGACACGATTAATGAAGTTGGCAATTTATATATGGATGGAATGAGTGACCAGATATCCGCACATTTTGAAACGCTTATTGATGCAAAATTTGAGCAGGCAGAAACTGCTGTTGAGGTTGTTTCACAGCAGGATGAAGATCTGGAAGCGTTGTATAATGAGCTGGTATACCGTGTGCAGGTAAGGGATTTTGAATATCTGGCACTTTGTTCAAAAAATGGCAGGCTGCAGACACTTTATGGAAATCAGATGAAGCTGACGGATCCGGATCCGTTTTATCATTCGCTGAGGCAGAAGGAAAAAAAACTGGCGGTTGGGACGGACAGTACCGGACGTGATATTATTATGTTCGGTGTTGAAGCTGATTATCCGATGGAGGACGGGGAAAAATGTATGGCGATTGTCGTGGGTCTTCCGGTTGAATATATCACGAATATGTTAGGAATGCAGGAAGAAGCTGCGCTGGTTCATTCACATATTATTCGTAAGGATGGCAGTTTTGTTATACATGATTCAAATGTAGATGATACGAATTACTTTGATTATACATATGAAAAATATGATGCGGATAATAGGGATAAGGTAGAAGAATATATTAAGGGTCTGACTGCTGCGATGGAAAAAGGTGAAAATTTTTCGGTGATTTTTCAGCTGGAAGACAGCAGACAGCAGGTATACAGTACTGCCCTGGAGCATACCGAGTGGTATCTCATCACCATACTTCCGTTTGGGATTCTGGATGAAACCGTTAATTCCTTAAACTGGCGGAGGACGCTTGCGACAGTTGCCGCCTTTTCGGTTGTGTGCTTTATGCTGCTGCTGATTTTTTACTGGTATTTCCGACTGCTGCGCCAGCAGTTCCGCGAGGTGGAAGAGGCACGTGATGTGGCGGTACGGGCTACAAAAGCAAAGAGTGAGTTTCTTTCTAATATGAGTCATGACATCCGGACACCGATGAATGCAATTGTAGGTATGACAGCTATTGCAACTGCGCATATTGATGACAGTGAGCAGGTGCGTAACTGTCTGCGGAAGATTACCCTGTCTGGTAAACATCTGCTGGGATTAATTAATGATGTGCTTGATATGTCCAAAATTGAAAGCGGCAAGATGACCCTGAGCATGGACCAGGTTTCGCTTCCGGAGGTTATTGAAGGGGTTGTGGGAATTGTACAGTCGCAGATTCGGGGGAAGAAACAGAATTTTAATGTACATGTTGATAATATTGAAGCAGAGGATGTGTACTGTGACGGGGTGCGTTTAAATCAGGTTCTGCTCAATCTCCTGTCAAATGCGGTCAAATATACTCCTGAAGAAGGAACCATTAATCTGTCTTTGTATGAGGAAAAATCACCAAAAGGAGACGAGTTTATCCGGGTGCATGTAAAGGTGGATGATAATGGGATTGGAATGTCAGAAGAATTTCTGCAGAAGATATTTGATTCCTACAGCCGGGCAGACAATAAGCGTGTCCACAGGACGGAGGGAGCCGGTCTGGGGATGGCGATTACCAAGTATATCGTGGATGCAATGGGCGGAACAGTTGAAGTGCAGAGTGAGCTTGGAAAAGGAACATTATTTCATCTTATACTGGATTTTGAAAAAGCTTTGGTTAAAGAAGCAGATATGGTTCTTCCGGCATGGAAGATGCTGGTTGTGGATGATGATGAAATGATGTGCCGTACAACCGTGGAAGCATTATCCACGATTGGCATACAGGCTGAATGGGCGCTGAGCGGAGAGGAGGCAGTAGAGCAAGTACAAAAGCACCGCCGGCAGAGGAACGACTATGAGATAATTCTTCTGGACTGGAAGCTTCCGGGAATGAACGGCCTTCAGGCGGCAAGGGAGATTCGGCGAGAACTGGGGCATGATATTCCGATTCTGTTAATTTCTGCATATGACTGGAGTGAGTTTGAAAGCGAGGCCAGGGAATCTGGAATTACAGGATTTATTTCCAAGCCGCTGTTTCGGTCAACACTGTATTACGGACTGCGGAAATACATGAATTATGAAGAAACACAGACGGATAGAAATGAAGAGAATATGGAACTGGCAGGGTACAGGGTACTGGTTGCAGAGGATAACGATTTAAACTGGGAAGTTTTAAATGAACTGCTTTCTGACATAGGACTGAAGCCGGAATGGGCGGAAAATGGACAAATCTGTCTGGAAAAGTTTGAGCAGGCCGAAGAGGGATATTATGCTGCTGTTTTCATGGATATCCGGATGCCTGTTATGACAGGTTATGAAGCAACAGAGGCAATCCGTGCCCTTGCCCGTCCGGACGCAAAGACGATTCCGATTATTGCAATGACGGCGGATGCATTTTCAGAAGATGTACAGCGCTGTCTGGACTGCGGGATGAATGCACACACATCCAAGCCGGTGAATATGAATGAAATTGTGTTCCTGCTGAAAAAATTTATTCTGGGTGATTAATATCAATAAGGAGAACGAAAAGATGAAGGCGGCATATCCAGACTATACCGGAAATGAGGACGGAATTGGGGAACGAGAGCTGCTTGTGGTGAGTTTCGGGACAAGTTATAACGATGACAGGGAGCGGACAATCGGTGGAATTGAGCAGGCACTGGAAAAGGAATTTGGTTCAGAGTATGCAGTAAGAAGAGGTTTTACAAGCGGTAAGATTACAAAACTCTTAAAAAGCCGTGACAATATTGTGATTGATGATGTACGTGAGGCACTGGAGCGGGCGGCAAATAACGGCGTGAAGATACTGGCTGTCCAGCCGACACATCTGATGGAAGGCAGCGAATACCATAAAATGTGTACAGAAATTGAAAAACACGCAGCGGCTTTTGACCAGGTGGCGGTCGGAAAGCCGCTTCTTTCATCCTGGCAGGATGAGAAGGATGTAATGGAAGCGGTTATACAGGCAACGGCAGAGGATGATGACGGGGATACAGCGGTCTGTCTGATGGGGCATGGAACAGAAGCTTTGTCCAATCAGGTCTATACTGACATGCAGGAGCTTTTATCTGAAAACGGTTACAAAAACTACTTTGTTGGAACAGTTGAGGCGGAGCCGGCGTTAGAAGATGTTCTTGCACAGGTGAAAAAGGGAAGTTACAGTCGGGTGGTACTGCGTCCGTTTATGATTGTCGCGGGAGACCATGCCAATAACGATATGGCAGGAGATGAAGCCGGTTCCTGGCAGTCGGCGTTTGCAGAAGCCGGGTATGAGGTGAAATGTATTGTGGAGGGACTGGGACAGCTTCCTGCCATCCAGGCTGTATTTGTCAGACATGCGAAAGAAGCTGTCAGTTCCCTGAAAGAATAGATTTTCCAGCAGCAGGGGCAGAGGTTAATCTGTCCTTTTGCTTCCCCAGAAAAACAATGCAACTGTTCCCGGACCGGTATGGCTGCCGATAGTGGTTCCGATATTATTTATGAGTACTTTGCCATCCAGCTTCGGAAACTCTGCTTCGATAAGGTCCGCAACAGCCCTGGCATCTTCGTAGCATGCTGACTGTGATATAAAACACCTGCCTGAATAATCTCTGCCGTTTTCGGCGAACTCTTCCATTTTCTTTACAATTTCATGAATGACCTTTTTCTTTCCCCTGATTTTAAATCTTGGAACCAGTTTTCCCTGGCTGTCCACGTTAAGCAGCGGGCAGATATTCAGTACGCTGCCAATGGCACCGGACGTTTTGGAAATCCGCCCTCCTTTTATATAAAAGGTCAGGTCAGTGGAAAAGAACCAGTGCTGTAAATTCAGCCGGTGGTTTTCCAGAAAATGCGCCAGTTCATCTATTGATTTCCCTTCATCCCTCATGCGGGCAAGCGTGTCCATGATCAGGCCGTATCCGCTGGAGGCGCCGAGGGAATCAATAATATAGATTTTACGGTCAGGATAGCGTTCTTCCAGTACGGATTTTGCAATACTGGCAGAATTGATAACACCGGTAATGCCAGAAGAGAGACATACATGTAAAATGTCGTACCCGTCTTCCAGAAACGGGGCAAAATAAGCTTCAAATTCCCCGGCGTTTATCTGTGAGGTTTTCGTTTCGGCGCCGTCCGCCATTTTCTGGTAAAATTCATCAAATGGTATGGTCTGGCCAAGGTCATCACTGTACATAACCCCGTCCAGTTCGTAATGAAAGCAGATGTATTTTACGTTGATTTTTTCAAAATGTTCCCTGGATAAATCTGCGGTAGAGCAGCAGCTGATAATATATTTGTTCATAAAATCCCCCTTCATGTTTCCCTGCTATATTAAATTGTAATATTGAAAGAGATTTTATTCAAGAATGAAATTTTATGGGAATGGATTGATTTCAGTTTCCAATTCGCATATACTATTAAGTACAGTGGATAAAGCAAAGCGGTGCAGCTTTCAGTGCTCCCATGGGGCATGAATTAAAATGGAAATACAGGAGGAAGAGTAATGACATTAAAGGGACGGAATTTTTTAAAGATTATGGATTTTACGCCGGAGGAGATTTTACATTTAATTGACCTGTCCGCAGAGCTTAAGGAAAAAAAACGCCAGGGCATCATACATGACAGTCTTGTGGGTAAAAATATAGCACTGATTTTTGAAAAGACAAGTACCAGAACCCGCTGTTCCTTTGAAGTGGCAGCACATGACCTTGGGATGCATGCAACCTATCTGGATCCGGGAGCTTCCCAGATTGGAAAGAAAGAGAGCATACCGGATACGGCGCGGGTGCTTGGAAGAATGTTTGACGGAATCGAGTACCGGGGGTTTGAGCAGGAAATTGTAGAGGAACTTGCGAAATACGCCGGGGTTCCGGTCTGGAACGGCCTGACGAATGAGTCCCATCCGACGCAGATTATTGCGGATATGCTGACTGTCAGGGAACATCTTGGAAAATTAAAAGACGTAAAATTTGTATATATGGGGGATGCCCGTTATAATATGGGTAATTCCCTGATGGTGGCATGTGCAAAGCTGGGGATGCATTTTGTTGCATGTACCAGCCCGAAGTATTATCCGGACAGTAAACTGGTAGATTACTGTGTGGATGTGGCTTCCACCACCGGGGCGTCCATTACACTGACTGACAATGTGGCGGATGCAACGGCGGATGCGGATGTTATTTACACGGATGTGTGGGTGTCCATGGGAGAGCCGGAAGAGGTCTGGGCAGAACGGATTCAGGAATTAAAGCCGTACCAGGTAAATGCAGAAGCATTTAAAAATGCAAAGCCTGAGGCTGTATTCATGCACTGCCTGCCGGCATTCCATGATTTAAAAACCACAATCGGCAGACAGGTTTATGAAAAATTCGGGCTGTCCGAGCTGGAAGTTACGGACGAAGTGTTTGAGGGACCGCATTCGGTTGTATTTGACGAGGCAGAAAACCGTATGCATTCCATCAAAGCAATCATGAAAGCGACACTGTCAGATTAGTTAATGTAATACCCCTACACAGGAGCGGAATATGAAAGCTGAAATACTCAGGATGCTGCGGGAAACAGAAGGGTATGTTTCCGGGCAGGAAATGTGCAATAAATTTGGCGTGTCAAGAACTGCAGTCTGGAAAGTCATAAACCAGCTCAGGGAGAACGGATACGAAATTGAATCCATACAGAATAAAGGATATCATCTGCTGTCCGTGCCGGATGTTATTAACGGGATTGAACTGGAAAGCATACGGAATACAAAATGGGCTGGAAGTGAAACCTGTTATTTTGACAGTCTGGATTCCACAAATACAAAGGCTAAAGAACTGGCGGAAAGCGGTTATCCTTCCGGTACTTTTGTTGTTGCGGAACAGCAGACTGCAGGAAAGGGGCGCAGGGGACGCAGCTGGGTATCACCCCGCGGAACGGATATTTATATGACGCTTATGCTCAAGCCTGATATAAATCCCAATAATGCCTCCATGCTGACACTTGTATCGGCAGTGGCAGTCTGCAATGCCATCCGCAGGGGGGCGGAGGTACAGGCAATGATCAAATGGCCGAATGATGTTGTGGTGAACGGGAAAAAAATCTGTGGTATTTTAACGGAAATGAGCGCCCAGTTTGATTATATTAACCATATTGTCATCGGTATCGGAATCAATGTACATAATGAACATTTTCCGGAGGAAATTGCAGAAACGGCGGGTTCGCTGCTGCTTGAATGCGGAAGGCGGTTTCACAGGGCGGATTTGATAGAAGGTTTTCTGGAAGAGTTTGAACGGCTGTATGATATCTATCTTGAAACGGAAGACATGACGGGGATGCAGAAGGAATATGACCAGATGCTTGTCAACAGGGGGCGGCAGGTGCGTGTTCTCGACCCGAAGGAGCCGTTTGAGGGAAAAGCAATGGGAATAACAAAAAGAGGGGAACTGATCGTGGATACCTGGGAATCAAGAAAACTGGTATCCTCCGGGGAGGTTTCCGTGAGAGGAATATATGGATATGTCTAATGAAATGACGCTGTGTGTATCCAACAGTTACCAGAAAAAATTTTACCTGAATGAACAGTTTGACGGGCTGCCGCAGGCGGTACGTGACGAACTTAAGATTATGTGTGTGCTTTATACCGAGGATGTGGGCGGTATTCTGGAGCTTTTTTTCGAGGAGGACGGCACGCTGCAGTTTCGGACTTCCTGCGAGGAAGGGGATTTTTTCTATGATGAAATTGGAAGCGTTTTAAAAATCAAGCAGTACCAGAATGAACGGCGGGAGCTGCTGGAGGAAATAGAAATTTATTACCGTATTTTTTATCTTGGAGAGGAAATGTAAATGATATTAACAATAGATGCCGGAAACACAAATATTACCTGCGGGGTTTTTGACAGGGATGAGATTGTGGCGAGTTTTCGGATAACAACGAAAATGCCGCGTACCTCGGATGAGTATGGGATGCTTCTTAGTACGCTGCTGGAGCAGAATAAAATTAAACCGTCAGATATCGGGGATGCAATTATCTGTTCAGTGGTGCCGAACATTATGCATTCACTGAAAGGTGCGCTGGCAAAATATTTTCATATAGATCCGATTATTGTGGAGGCAGGAATCAAAACCGGAATCCGCATTGCAACGCCGAATCCGCAGCAGATCGGAGCGGATAGGATTGCAGATGCGGTGGGCGCTTATGAAATTTACGGAGGTCCGGTGCTTGTCATTGATTTTGGGACAGCCACTACCTATGATTTTGTGGACGAGGGCGGTTCGTTTCTTGGCGGAATTACCGCACCGGGTATCCGTATTTCCGCAAAAGCTCTGTGGGAGGATGCAGCAAAGCTGCCGGAGATAGAAATAAAAAAGCCGGCAGGTATTCTTGGGAAAGATACCATATCAAGTATGCAGTCGGGTCTTGTGTACGGGCAGATCGGGCAGACGGAATATATTATCCGCAGGGTAAAAGAAGAAGTCGGACTGGATAATATCAAAACAGTCGTAACAGGCGGGCTTGGAAGGATCATTTCCAACGAGACGGACTCCATAGATATTTATGACCCGAACCTTACACTGAAAGGTATTTACCGTGTATATAAAAAACAGAACCGGAAAACATCATGATAAACCAGATAAAACCATTGAAAATCGGCAGTGTGACGCTGCCAAACAACCTGATACTGGCTCCCATGGCAGGTGTAACGGACCTGCCATTTCGCTTGCTCTGCAGGGAGCAGGGGGCGGGGCTTTTGTGCATGGAAATGGTAAGCGCAAAGGCCATTCTTTATAAAAACCGGAATACAGCCGGTCTGCTTTCCATTCATCCTGGGGAACATCCGGTTTCCCTGCAGCTTTTTGGTTCCGACCCGGATATTATATCGGAAATTGCACATCAGATTGAGGAGCGGCCGTTCGATATCCTGGATTTAAATATGGGATGCCCGGTCCCCAAAATTGTGAATAACGGCGAGGGCTCAGCGCTGATGAAAAATCCCCTTCTTGCCGGAAGGATAATCGAAAAAACGGTGAAAGCCATAAAAAAGCCGGTCACTGTTAAAATCCGCAAAGGATTTGATGACGAACACGTCAATGCCGTAGAGCTTGCTAAAATTGCGGAAGACGCCGGAGCGGCAGCGGTTGCGGTACACGGAAGGACACGGGAACAGTTTTATGCCGGAAAGGCGGACTGGGAAATTATAAGGCAGGTAAAGGAGGCGGTATCCATTCCGGTAATCGGAAACGGGGACCTGCTGACTGCGGAGGATGTTACCGCCATGGGGCAGCAGACGGGGTGCGACGGATTTATGATTGCCCGCGGGGCGCAGGGAAACCCATGGATATTTAAGCAGATTCTCCAGTATTATAAAACGGGGGAACAGCTTCCCAGACCGTCAGTAATGGAAGTAAAACAGATGATTTTGCGCCATGCGCGGATGATGCTGGAATTTAAGGGGGATTATATTGGAATACGGGAGATTCGTAAACATGCGGCATGGTATACCGCAGGATATTCCGGTTCCTCACGTCTGCGGGTGGCGATTAATGCAGTAGAAAGCTATGAAGAACTGGAAGAGGTGCTGCAGGACTGGCAGGAATCTTGACAACAGGCGGTCAATTCGATATAATACGTGGGTTGAACTGTAACGTAAATCAGCCTTTGGGGCAAATAAAAATAAAAGCGGGGTAGTGAAATGGAAAACAAGAAGAATATTCTGACCTATGAAGGTTTGAAAAAACTGGAAGATGAGCTGGAGCATTTAAAGGTTGTAAAGCGAAAAGAGGTTTCCCAGAAGATTAAAGAGGCACGTGAGCAGGGAGACTTATCCGAGAATGCGGAGTATGATGCTGCAAAGGATGAGCAGCGTGATATTGAGGCTCGTATTGAAGAAATCGAAAAGATATTAAAGAATGCAGAGGTCGTTGTTGAAGAAGAGGTTGACCTGGAAAAAATCAGTATTGGCTGTAAGGTAAGGATTCTTGACTGTGAGTTTGACGAGGAGCTGGAGTATAAAATTGTTGGTTCCACAGAGGCAAACAGCTTAAAGGGAAAAATCAGCAATGAATCGCCGGTAGGCCGCGCCTTGCTTGGAAAGAAAGTCGGGGATCAGATTACGGTGGAAACACAGATGGGAGAGCTTTCCTACAAGGTGCTTGAGATTCAGAGATCAACCGTGTAGAAAATGTATACTCCAAAATCTGTATCCGGCAGAACAGTATTGATACAGGTAAATGAACGGATGACGAGTATAGGAGGAAATTAAAAATGGCGGGACAGAATAACGCAAATAACGGAGGGCAGCAGCAGGATATTAACCAGCTTTTAAAAGTGCGCCGTGAAAAGCTGCAGGATTTACAGGAGAATGGGAAGGATCCGTTTGTCATCACTAAATATGATGTGACACACCACAGCATGGACATCAAGGATGATTTTGAACAGTTTGAAGGAAAGACGGTTTCCATTGCAGGAAGAATGATGTTCAAGCGTGTGATGGGTAAGGCATCATTCTGCAATATTCAGGATTTAAAGGGAAGCATTCAGGTTTATGTAACGAGGGATGACCTGGGAGAGGATGCCTACAAAGATTTTAAGCGTTCGGATGTAGGTGATATTCTGGGAATCCAGGGATTTGTTTTTAAGACGAAGACCGGGGAAACTTCCATCCATGCAAAAGAGGTTACGCTGCTTTCCAAGAGTCTGCAGATTCTGCCGGAAAAATATCACGGGCTGACCGACACGGATATGCGTTACCGTCAGAGGTATGTGGATTTAATTATGAACCCGGATGTAAAAGAGACGTTTGTAAAACGTTCCCTGATTATCAAAGAAATCCGCAATTTTCTGGATGCCCGCGGTTTCATGGAAGTGGAAACACCAATGCTTGTCAGTAATGCCGGCGGTGCAGCGGCACGTCCGTTTGAAACGCATTACAATGCACTGGATGAAGACGTAAAGCTTCGTATTTCGCTGGAGCTTTACCTGAAGCGCCTGATTGTCGGAGGCCTGGAGCGTGTTTACGAGATTGGCCGTGTATTCCGAAATGAAGGAGTGGACACCCGCCATAACCCGGAATTTACCCTGATGGAGCTTTACCAGGCATATACAGATTATGAAGGCATGATGGAACTGACAGAAAGTCTGTTCCGTTACCTCGCGGAAAAGGTTTGCGGCAGCACAAAAATTACGTATAATGGTATCGAACTTGATTTCGGGAAGCCGTTTGAGCGTCTGACGATGAATGACGCGATTAAGAAGTATGCAAATATAGATTTTGATACTGTGGCAGATGATGACGCGGCAAAGACTCTTGCAAAGGAACATCACATTGAATACGAGGAGCGTCACACCAAGGGAGACATTATTAATCTTTTCTTTGAGGAGTTCTGTGAGAAGGAACTGGTGCAGCCGACATTTATTATGGATCATCCGGTTGCCATTTCACCGTTGACGAAAAAGAAGCCGTCCGACCCGGAAAAGGTGGAGCGTTTTGAGCTGTTTATTAATACATGGGAGATGTGCAACGCGTATTCCGAGCTGAACGACCCGATTGACCAGCGTGAGCGTTTTGCCGCGCAGGATGCAGCGTTTGAGGCAGGGGACGAGGAAGCGAACCATACGGATGAGGATTTCTTAAATGCGCTGGAAATCGGTATGCCGCCAACGGGTGGTATTGGGTATGGGATTGACAGACTGGTGATGCTGCTGACGGATTCGGCGGCGATAAGGGATGTGCTGTTGTTCCCGACAATGAAGTCGTTAGATGGTGTAAATAAAAAGGCTTCTGAAGCTCCTAAAAAAAATGTAGAAGCAGAGCCGGAAAAGATTGATTTTTCTAATGTAAAGATTGAACCTATCTTTGAAGAAATGGTTGATTTTGATACATTCAGTAAGTCAGATTTCCGTGCAGTAAAGATTTTGGCATGTGAAGCCGTGCCGAAATCCAAGAAGCTTTTGAAGTTCACATTGGACGATGGAGAACGCAAAGATCGTGTGATTTTAAGCGGTATTCATGAGTATTACGAGCCGGAAGAACTGGTTGGAAAGACTTGTATCGCTATCGTAAATCTGCCGCCGAGAAAGATGATGGGCATTGACTCCGAGGGTATGCTGATTTCAGCCGTACACGAAGAAGGCGGTCACGAAGGCCTCAATCTCTTAATGGTTGACAATCACATTCCGGCAGGCGCAAAGCTCTATTAATAGGTAGAATGGGCAGTCTCAGATGAGATTGCCCATAATTTTATACCACAAGTATAATGACATCCTAAGATAATCGTGCTATAGTACGATATAGAAAAGAGATAAGCGGAGCAGATAATGCACTCCGAAGAAAGGAAAAAGACATGGCAACAATGAATCGTTTATATCAGCTCCATAGTGAACGTAAAATAGCTGCACTTCTCAAAGAATATGAGTGGAGTTTTGATTCTATGCGCTCATTTAAGGCTAAGTATAAACGAGAAAATTGTGTTTTAGAAATTGCCACAGTACCAGAAAGATAAGGCTGGTAAGGCATAATAAATAAGCATGTTTTAGCGTACCGCTTACCTTAAATAATAAGGTAAGCGTTTTTTTATATCATAGGAAATTGAAGCGGGCTTGCCCATTTTGTTCTGCTCCTTTAACTCAATGGTAGAGTAACCGGCTTTTAACCGGTAGGCTGTGGGTTCAAATCCCATGAGGAGTACTGTCCAATGTTAAGAAAAAATGAGGATTAGAAAGCATGGATTTAATTGAAATCAAAGGAAAAGTTAATACCGCTATCTGCTACGCAAAGGTAGTAGAAGATGAGGCTATAGAGCAAGTTAGACGTATGTGTAATTACGTAATGACTGAAGGAACAAAAATTCGAATCATGCCTGACGTTCATGCCGGTAAAGGCTGCACTATTGGAACTACAATGACAATAGCTGATAAGGTTGTTCCAAATGTAGTTGGAGTTGATATCGGATGTGGAATGTACACGGTAAACCTTGGAAAAATTGATATTGATTTTGAAAAGGTAGACGAAGCTGCAGATGGGACAAAATATTTAATCATTCATTCTGGCAGTCGTAATCTTGGAAAGCAGGTGGCAGAGCTTTATCAGAAACTTGCAATTAATCTTAACAGAGGCTATGGAGATTATCTTGAAAAAAGAGATGAGATTATCAAAACCTACAAGGAGCAGGGACGTAAGAATGAAATAGAAGAGGCGTTAAAGCAGCTCCATTGGCAGGTTTATGAGAGTCCGACAAGTGTGCCGGAGGATCTTTGTTATCTGGAGGGAAAATATCTTGAGGATTATCTTCATGATGTAGAAATTTGTCAGTCCTTCGCTCGTAGAAGCAGAGAAAAGATGGCAGAGATAATTTTCGAAAGAACAGGACTGGACGGAAACGAGGCATTTCATACTATTCATAATTATATTGATACAGAAGAAATGATTTTAAGAAAGGGCGCAATAGCGGCGCATAGTGGAGAAAAAGTGCTGATTCCAATAAATATGAGAGATGGAAGTGTTCTTGCAATCGGTAAGGGAAATTCTGAATGGAATTATTCAGCTCCTCATGGAGCAGGACGTATTATGTCCAGGTCAAAAGCCTTCAGGGAATTAACTATGGAGGAATACAAGAAGACAATGGAGGGAGTTTATACGACCTCAGTTAATGAGCATACATTGGACGAAGCACCAATGGCATACAAATCTCTTGAAGACATTATAGATGTTATTAAGGAGTCTGTAGATGTCATTGATGTGATGAAACCTATATACAATTTTAAGGTATCTGACTAGAACTGAATGTTCCGGTCAGGTGGCCGGAACAGGAGGAAAAGATGTTTACAATGCCTAGCATCGATATGGCAGAAACAGGAAGAAATATTACAAGATTGAGAGAGCAGACCGGCTTGTCAGTTAAGGATTTAGCACAGATTTTTGGTTTTGCTACTCCTCAGGCAATTTATAAATGGCAGCACGGAACTGCGATGCCTACATTAGATAATTTGGTTGTTTTGGCTGCAGTTTTTGGAGTTGCTATGGATGATATCGTTGTTATCGATGCAGATGTAAAAGCGCAGATTAGCGCATGAATTAAAAAGAGGAGCTGAGAATACTTGGCTCCAATACGGTCCCCTGGTCTAATGGTTAGGACGCTGGCCTTTCACGTCAGAGATACCGGGTTCGAGTCCCGTGGGGATCATCATGCCTCCTTAGTCTAATGGTTTAGGACACTGGCCTCTCAAGCCGGAGATGTTGGGTTCAAATCCCACAGGAGGTACTGTGGCTATAGGATAGCGGTTAGTCCGTCAGATTGTGAATCTGAACACCTGGGTTCAACTCCCAGTAGTCACATATGGGCAGGTAGCCTAGCGGTGAAGGCAAGAGACTGTAAATCTCCCACATTAGAAACACCGTTGGTTCGAGTCCAACCCTGCCCACTATATATTTGCGTGTCCGAGATGGTTTATGGTGCCACCCTGCTAAGGTGGTGTGCGGCAATACTTCTTTTTAACGATAGCAGTAATCGATAAAAGGTGTGAAAAATTCAATCTGTAGCGTTTATAACTTCTGACAAACTCTTCATCGCTTTTGGCAGCTGTGTCAATGGTATTGCACTGAATCCAAGCAAAAATTGATTTTGAGGGTAAAGAGCCTTATTCACCCAAAAAGGTTCCGCGGGAGATATTTGTATCCTTTTTTGGGCAAATTTTTCTAGCAGTTCCGTTTGGCTTCTTTTTGTCTGTATGGACAGGACAAAATGCAGTCCGGCATCTTCTCCAAGCAGAACCGCGTTTTCCGATAAGGTTTCTTTGACATAGTTTCTGATGTAATCATGTTTTTTCCTGTAATGCGTTCGCATGGCATTGATATGACGCTGGTATTCTCCGTTTTCGATGTATTCGGCAAGCGTTAATTGAAGGAGTGCGGGAACAGTACAGTTTGCATATAAATATTTTTCCCGGTAGGAAGGTAACAGGTGCGTTGGGAGTACTATGTAGGCTATCCTCAAATCCGGGGAAAGCGATTTTGAAAAAGTCCCAAGATAGATCGTACGCTCACCGGAATCAATGGACTGTAAGGAAGGGATGGGGCGGTTGTGGTAACGCAGTTCGCTGTCATAATCATCTTCTATGATGTACCCGTCGTTTTTTCTTGCCCATTCCAAAAGTTGTAACCGTTTTGATATGGGCAGAACATTTCCCAATGGGAATTGATGTGATGGCGTAACGCACAGAAGCGTATGAAAAAGGTTTTGAATTGCATCAATCGAAATTCCATCATTTTCTACGGGGACGGGTATTATATGGAAATTGTTTTGTTCCATAACCTGCCGTGTCCCGCTGTAACCGGGATCTTCCATGGCGAATCCCCAGTCCGCAGAGCTAAATAGATTTGCTATGATATTCATGGACTGCTGATGGCCGCTTGTAAATATAATCTGTTCTGCAGAGCATTTTACGCCTCGTGAAAGATACAGATAACCGCCGAGGACATGGCGCAGACCGGAAAATCCCTGCGGTTCTTCATAGGCTATGCTGTCTTTGGAGGAAAGATGATCGTAAGCGTTCAGCATACATTTTCTCCACGCTTTGGAGTTATAGCAATTGTAATCCAGATCGCCATACGCAAATGTATAGTCATATGGTTTTATTGTTTGTTTCGGTGTAGCAGGAAAAGCAGCGGCTTTCGGCAGGTCAATTTTAAAAGGGTTAAGGTTTTCTACATAATACCCGGAACCGGTTACGGGCTTTATATACCCTTCCACTTCCAATTGGCGGTACGCACTGATTACTGTATTTCTGCTCAACTGATATTCCGAAGCAAGTTCACGGGTAGCTGGCAGCCGTTGTCCGGCAACCATATTTCCTGAAAGAATTTGCTGCTTTAACTGTTCGTATAGCTGTCCATATAGGGAAGAGCCGGATTTTCTGCCAATCGTAAGCATTTCATTTGTCCTTCGTTTTTTACTTATTTTTTGAATTGGTTCCATATAAAATTGTGAAATTGGAACTTTAATAAGGACCAATCCAATGATATTATAAAAAATATCGTGGAAAAACGCAAGAAAAAAGTAAGGCGGATTTTGATATGTTGAAGAATGGTACAGCTTAAGAAGAAACTTACGAGCTGGTCCGAAACCAGTAATATTTTAAAAACATATTTTGGGTTAGAGGAACAGGCATACGTAATCGAAAAGACAAATGCATTTTAAACGATTTGCAACAGGAGACATCGGATAGAAAGGAGGTTTTGTTCATGCAGCACAGAATGAAAACGCACCAGTTAACGGACAGGGAGGCGGAACGCCTATTGTCAGATTGTATGACAGGTACTTTGGCAACCGTCAATACGGATGGAACACCCTATAGTGTGCCAGTACACTATGTTTTTTCCCATAATGCAGTTTATATTCATGGTCTGCCTGCCGGACAGAAAATCGAAAATTTAAAAAGGTACCCCCATATTTGTTTTAATGTGTATGAAATGCGGGGACTGCTGATTGATAGGGAAGAAAAACCATGTGATACTAATACGGCTTATGCCAGTGTCGTAATCCGGGGAACAGCACAGCTTGTTGAGGATATGAATGAAAAGAAAACTGCATTATCGGCGATTGTTCAGAAATACACACCTCATTTAAGGGAAAAAGAAATCCCGGCCAATATGTTAAAGGGAACTGCGGTCATTAAACTTTCTGTCTGTGAAATGACCGGAAAGTATCATGCTTAAAAGAAAGGAAGAAAAGACATGAGAAGAAGAGACAGGGAAGTAACCGATTTAAACCAGATTTTTGAAATTGTCCGTAATTGCAGTGTTGCCCATGTGGGAATGGTGGAAAATGGAAAACCTTATGTGGTAGCCTTAAATTTTGGCTATAAATGCCAGAACCTCAGAGATGCAGACGAGTTTGCAGTGAACCAGATGTGAGGTTCCTGCTATATTTTAGGAGGATTTATGAGAATTTGTTCATTGGTAGAGAATACAAGTAACTGTGGAATGAGAACAGCGCATGGTTTATCACTCTATATTGAAACCAGGAATCACCATGTTTTGTTTGATGTTGGACAGGATGAAACCATTTTTGAAAATGCGGAGAAGATGAATGTTCAGCTGGAGGATATAGATATTGTTATTATTTCCCATGGACATTATGATCATGGCGGTGCCCTGGGAAAATTTTTGGAAATCAATCAAACTGCAAGAATTTATATCCAAAGAAAAGCATTCGAACCTCATTTTAGTGAGAGACCTGAGGGACTTAAGTATATCGGTCTGGAACTTAAACTTATGGACCATCCACAGATTTTCTTGTTGGATGGTGATTATCAGATTGATCAGGAACTAAGTCTTTTTACGGTTTCTGATGCAAAGAATCATCTTTCGGAAGCAAACAATGTGCTATATGATGAAAATGGTCTGGATCAATTTGAACATGAGCAAAATTTAGAAGTGAGTTGTGATAAGAAGGTCTTAATCCTGGGATGTGGACATTGTGGAATAATTAATATTTTAGAAAAGGCTGGAAACTATATTCCGGATGTATGTATCGGAGGATTTCATCTTTCCATTCCGCACTTAAAGAAGACGGTACCGAAAAGTCAGTTGGAGGAGGTCGCATGCAAACTATTGGAATATCATGATACACAGTTTTATACATGTCATTGCACAGGGATTGATGCCTTTGGATATTTGGCTGAAAAGTGTGCTAATGTACACTATTTGGCATGTGGTGATATACTTACATTTTGACATTATGAGAAAATTTAGTAACTTATAAAAAGTAAGAAGAAAGGGAATGCATCGTGTAGAATTTTAGATGGGAAAGGATTTGATTGCTACAATTTTTCGGGTGGATACCGTTTTTATGAGAATGTAATGAAAGAGAAAAATTTGATAGGGACTTCACATCCATGTGGAGCGGATAAAATAGGTGGAGGTGCATCATGAAAAAAGCATTGATTCTGTGTATTACTCTTTTAATTCTATTAACTGGTTGTGGAAAGGAAGATTCGATGAAAGATGCAGAGGAACAGATTGATTTTCAGCAGATTTCAATGCAGGAAGGAATAGAACTCATGGAATCTCATACAGATTACATTCTTTTAGATGTTAGAAGACTTGATGAGTTTGAAGAAGGGCATATTCCGGGTGCAATTAATATTCCAAATGAATCTATTGGAACAGAAGAGATTGCAGAATTGCCGGATAAAAATCAGACAATATATGTATATTGTCGAAGTGGGAACAGAAGTAAGCAGGCTTCACAGAAACTGGTAGAATTGGGGTATACAAATGTTATTGAATTTGGAGGCATAATTGACTATTCTGGAAAAATTGAGAAGGGCAGCCAATAGCTTTTCATAACAAACCAGGAGAAAAAGAAAATGACAGAATTTATTCGTAGATTTGTAAAATAAAAGTCACTAATAAAATTCATAGTAAATTGTTTGTGATAAACAAAAGTTATATAATATTCATGGAAAAAGGTTGGAACAGATCATAGTATTTAACCGGCAGTTACAAAACATGGAACGCAGATTATGTCGATTAATTTGCTGTCAGATAATGATTCTGATCCGGTCATTTGGCATGGCCCGATTATTTCGGGTACAGTAAAACAGTTTTTCAATCTCTTTCGGTGGATGGAATTGTTGAGAATATGTCTTATTTTAAGTGTCCTGTCTGCCATGAAACACACTATATATTTGGAAAGTGTAATATCGAAGAATTGGCGGCAAAATACAATATAAAGATGACGATTCAGATTCCAATAGACTCCAGACTGGCAGAGGCTTGTGATGATGGAAAAATAGAGGAGGCGGATATAGATTGGCTGTCAGAACTGGCGAAGACTTTATAAGTATGAGGCGATGTGATTGAAAGTTTTGCGGTTATAAACCGCAAAATATATTGATTTTTCAAGAGATTTGCGGCATACTGTTTTGTAGTTGGAGGTGGTTATCGTGATTTACAGACCAATGTATGCAGATAAAATAATGGCTTATGTGGACACGCCCTTTGTTAAGATACTCACAGGAGTTCGCCGCTGCGGAAAGTCTACAATACTTAAAATGATTATGGAAAAGCTGAAAGCGGAGCGAAATGTTTCCGAGGAACAAATTGTAAGCTGCCGCTTTGATTCTATGGAATATGAGGATATGACAGCGAAGCAGATGTACGACTGGCTAAAAGAACGGCTTTCACCTGATGGTAAAACTTATTTGTTTCTTGATGAAGTACAGGAAATCAAGGGTTGGGAAAAGGTTGTAAATTCATTGGCGTCGGATTTTGATGCTGACTTGTATATAACAGGTTCCAACTCCCGAATGATGTCTTCCGAAATATCAACCTATCTTACCGGGAGATATGTTTCCTTTCGGATTTTTACCTTGTCTTTCGGTGAATACCTGATGTTTAAGGAAAAGTATGCCGCTGTGGGAGATCCAAAAGCAGAGCTTAAAAACTATGTCCGTTCGGGAGGCTTCCCCGCAACTCATTTACAGGCGTATTCTCAGGACGAAATCTATACGATTGTCAGGGATATATACAATTCAACGATTTTTTCGGACATTGTAAAACGGAATCAGGTCAGAAAAATCGATCAGTTGGAGCGAGTGGTCAAATACACCTTTAACAATGTCGGTAATACTTTTTCTGCAAAGTCGATTGCGGATTATCTGAAATCAGAACGAAGATCGCTTGACAACGAAACAGTATATAGTTATTTGGAAAAGCTTGAAAAAGCATATTTGCTCCATCGCTGTTCCCGATATGATTTGCAGGGCAGGGAAATCCTGAAAACACAGGAAAAATTTTATCTTGCAGACGTTGCCCTGCGTTATAGTGTTCTCGGCTATAACGCTGACAGCGTGGCTTCCAGTCTTGAAAACATTGTATATTTGGAGCTTTGCAGGCGTGGGTACACCGTTAATGTGGGGAAAACCAGCGACGGGGAGATTGATTTTGTAGCGGAAAGGCAGAACGAAAAAATCTATGTTCAGGTCACGCAGAAAATCAATTCTGAAAAGACAGAGAAGCGGGAGTATAATCGTCTGCTTGAAATACACGATAATTACCCAAAATATGTTCTTACAACAGATGAACTTGCGGGAGGAAACTATGAGGGTATTAAGACAATGCACATAGCAGATTTCCTGCTCAGTTCTGAATATTAAAATCAAAGATTATAAAAACGCTCGCTCGGTAAATCCGGCGGGCATTTTCTTTTAGAGAGGAAATCTGGAAGAAAACAAGATATAGCCAATGTTCTAAGTACATTGAGTAAGAGAAAAGGGGTAAAATAAATGACTAAATTAAAACTATTGACAACCATATTGCTTTGCATTACAATGATGATAGTTAATTTAGTCATATGGATAGCTTATGACTAAATTGAATTGCTGATGGGGTGATTGAATGAGAGGTTATAATTACAGAGAAAAATGGCATAAATTATTGACTCCAGAAATAGTTAGGAAACTCACTCGCATCAATGAATATAAAGGGGAACAGCGATTATTTATTGAGGCTCACAAAGATGAGCTTAACGAGCTGGTAGAAATTGCCAAAGTTCAAAGTACAGAGTCTTCAAATAGAATTGAAGGTATTTCAACTGCAGATGACAGATTGAAGAATTTGGTACAGGCGAAAACAACACCTCGAAATCGTGATGAGTCTGAAATAGCCGGTTATAGAGATGTACTGAATACAATCCACGAGAATTATGAGTATATCCCAATTAATGCCAATTACCTTTTACAATTACATAAGGATTTATATAAATTTCTTGGAAATATAGAAGGTGGAACATTTAAGACAGCAGATAATATTATTCGGGAGACGGATACGGATGGAAACGAGCGCGTTCGATTCAGACCAGTACCAGTGTGGGAAACAGCTGCTTCGGTGGATGAACTGTGTAAGGCATTTCGTGATGCAAAGAATGAGGTTGACCCATTGCTGCTCATTGGAATGTTTATTTTGGATTTCTTATGTATTCATCCATTTAATGATGGTAATGGAAGAATGAGCCGATTGCTTACATTGCTTTTGTTATATCAGTCGGGTTTTATTGTGGGTAAATACATCAGTATCGAGAAGATAATGGAAGATTCGAAAGAGACTTACTACGAAGCGCTTCAGGATAGTTCCATGAACTGGCATGAAAACGAAAATGATTACAAGCCTTTTGTAAATTATATGCTTGGAGTGGTTATAAATGCATATAAAGAATTTGAATCCAGAGCGGAGCTGTTGACGGATCCTGGTTTATCAAAAGCAGATCGTATTCGTGAGATTATTAAAAACCATATAGGTACGATTACAAAATCTGAGTTAATGGAAATGAATCCGGATATAAGTGATACGACAATACAGAGAACTTTAGCAGATTTATTAAAGAGTAGAGAAATTAAAAAAATCGGCGGGGGCCGTTACACAAAGTATGTGTGGCAAGTGGAGGACTAAATGATTACAGGTGAGTTGAAAAATAAAATTGATAGCTTATGGGATATTTTTGCCGCAGGCGGGTTAGTAAATCCCCTTGAAGTAATTGAGCAGATTACATATCTGATGTTTATCCGCGATTTGGACGATTCGGATAATACGAGAGCAAAGGAAAGCGCAATGCTTGGTCTTCCATATCAGAGCATTTTTTCAGATGAAGTAAAAATTGGAGAAAGAACGATTGCCGGCTCACAGCTTAAATGGTCTGTATTCCATGATTTCCCTGCTGATAGAATGTATTCTGTAATGCAGGAGTGGGTTTTCCCGTTTATTAAAACACTACACAATGATAAGAACAGTGCTTATTCCAAATATATGGATGACGCAATTTTCAAATTACCAACCCCGCTTGTGTTATCTAAGGTTGTGGATTCATTAGATGAAATCTATAAGATGATGAACGAAATTCAGACTGCTGATGTAAGAGGAGATGTATACGAGTATCTTTTGTCAAAGATTGCACAGTCTGGTCTTAATGGGCAGTTTAGAACACCAAGACATATTATTCGTATGATGGTTGAAATGATGGATCCGTCAAGTGAAGAAGTGATTTGTGATCCTGCTTGTGGAACGTCAGGATTTTTGGTTGCATCCGGAGAATATCTAAAAGAAAAGAAGAAAGATGAAATTTTCTTTGATAAGCAGAAAAAAGATCATTACATGAATCACATGTTCCATGGCTATGATATGGATCGTACAATGCTCCGTATTGGTGCCATGAATATGATGACACATGGAATTGATAATCCATTTATTGAATATAGAGACAGCTTATCTGATCAAAATCCGGATAAAGATAAGTATTCCTTAGTGCTTGCAAATCCTCCATTCAAGGGAAGTCTTGATGCAGAGTCTGTTTCCGGGGATTTGCTTAAGGTTTGTAAAACAAAGAAAACAGAGTTGTTATTCCTTGCTTTATTCCTCCGTATCTTAAAAATTGGTGGACGATGTGCCTGTATCGTTCCGGATGGAGTATTGTTTGGTTCTTCCAAAGCGCATAAGGACATTAGAAAAGAAATCGTTGAAAACCAGAGATTAGAGGCAGTAATTTCAATGCCTTCCGGTGTGTTTAAACCATATGCAGGAGTATCAACAGCGATTCTTGTTTTTACAAAAACAGAGCATGGCGGAACAGACAGCGTGTGGTTCTATGATATGACTGCTGATGGATTTAGCCTGGATGATAAACGTTCTCCAATTGCCGATAATGATATTCCGGATATTATTGAAAGATTCAAGAACTTAGATAAGGAAACAGACAGAAAACGCACCGATAAATCATTCATGGTTCCTAAACAGGATATCGTTGACAATGGTTATGACCTTAGTATCAACAAATACAAAGAGGTTGAGTATGTAGCTGTTGAATATCCGCCAACATCAGAAATCATGGCAAATATTCGCGAGATTGAGATGGAGATTGGTGAGGAAATGGAAGAGTTAGCAAAACTATTGGGAGAATAATTTTATGCCAAAAGTAAGTAAACGAGGGGGATTCTCGGATAGAAATAAAATCAAGCCGGAAAACACAGAAATTCAGTTAAAGAATTTTGATAAGCGGACAAGAACACAATTACAAAATATGATTAGTCAGCTTTATAAAGCTGTGTATATGGACATATATTATGGAAATGAATTTATCCAGGATTTTTTTGTGTATGTGATAGGAACGATATATTCTGAACCGGTTAATTCAAAACTGAAATATGATGATGTATTTGAAGTGATAAATAATACAATACAAGAAGATGATTATGACGATGTTTTGACTTTGATAGAGGCAATTACGCAATATTGGGATATGTATCTTAGGGATACAAAGGAATATCAATACTATGATGATTACAATAAAAGATATCAGGGCGAGTCTGTCTATGAGGCAGTTAATACTATTTTACAACGGGAATATATTGGATATAGATTTGTAGATGAGCAACTTACACCAATAAGCGATGAGATTGAAGTAGAAGAAATAAATCAAGCATTGGAAAATCCATATAGTCCGGTATATGAGCATTTGTCTAAGGCAAATAAGTTGATTGCAGATAGAAATGCACCTGATTATGAGAACTCTATTAAGGAAAGCATTAGTGCTGTTGAGGCATTGTGTGAAATATTGACAAGCATTACGGGAAAAGAAGCATCTTTAGGAAAAATGTTAAAAAAGCTAGAAGAGAATGGTGTGAAAATTCATTCAGGGTTAAAGGCTGCATTTAATTCATTATATGGATATACTTCGGATGCTAATGGAATAAGGCATGCAGGTAATATAGGCGGCCCATCATCAACATTTGAAGAAGCAAAATTTATGTTGGTATCATGTAGTGCCTTTGTTAATTATTTGCTTGCAGTGAGTGCTAATTAAGACGGTGAAAGGAATACAAACCCAAATTCGGGTTTGTAGGGGATTGGGCATTAATTGAGGAAGATGGATCATACAAAGGAGGAAGAGATACGAATAATAGAAAGGAAAAGGCTGTATCAGTTGTAAAGGAAATTATATTTTCGAATAAACAGAATATTCCATGGAACGAAGTTGAACAATATTTAAAAAAGTATATTGGACATACATACATGGTATTAACATATCAGGATTATATTTCAATTGCGGGAGATTTTCCAAATGAATATGCAGAATCGAAATATACTAAAACCTTACGGGGAGCAGCTGCAAAGGCGAAGGCAAATGCATCTCAGATAATAGAGTCTTTAATTGTTAATGCTACAAATAAGCGCTGGATAGAAAATAAGAACAATAAGCACAGTAAAAATGCATCGGAAGGTTGGTATCGTTATGATACATATTTTGCTATACCGGTACGGGGAAGCTGTGAAGACAATATACGCTTAAATTATTATAGTGCAACACTTATTGTAAGAAAAACAATAAAGGGGCTATTTCTGTATGATATGATAAACATAAAAAAAGAAGCGAGTAAGCCGCTTGAGTCAAAATGACTGTACGGTAAAAAACCGCTTCTCTTTTATAGAGGATAACATAAATAAATATAAAATGCAAGAGCAATGTGAAAATTGAGTTTGTAGGGCTGCGAGCAGCCCGTAGGGGATGATGAAGATGGAATATATAGCGTTAAAAGATGTTTGTAAGATTAATATGGGGCAATCGCCTGATTCATCTAGTTATAACGATAATGAAGATGGCATTCCATTCTTTCAGGGAAATGCTGATTTTGGTGAGAGATATCCAATAACAAGAGTTTGGTGTAATACCCCGACAAAGATTGCACAGCCAGAGGATATACTTATTTCTGTTAGAGCTCCTATTGGTGCATTGAATTATGCAAAAGAGAAGTGTTGTATTGGTCGTGGATTAGCTGCATTAACACCAGATAGAAGTAAAGTATCATTAGAGTTTATTTTCTGGCTTCTCAAAGCAAAGAGTGCAGAATTAAATAGTAAAGGAACAGGAAGTACATTTAAGGCAATAAGTAGGAAAGTACTTGAAGAAATAATGGTTCCCGCCATCAATTTTGATAAGCAACATGAATATGCGGAAATTCTAGAGAAAATATATAGTGTAATTCAGAAGCGTAAGGAAGAATTATCTGCTTTAGACGGCCTCATCAAAGCCCGATTTGTCGAACTCTTTGGTGACCCGGTTTTAAATCCTTATGGATTTGATAAAGTGGCGCTCTCAGAACTGACAGACATAAAGATAGGACCATTTGGTTCACTACTTCATAAAGAGGATTATATAGAAGGTGGACACCCATTAATTAATCCATCTCATATTGTT
Organism: uncultured Lachnospiraceae bacterium; assembly: GCA_947566705.1. GTDB lineage: Bacteria > Bacillota > Clostridia > Lachnospirales > Lachnospiraceae > Roseburia. The sequence goes on from CANOLA010000010.1 coordinate 41,088, forward strand.
GATGGCAAGGTACTGCCTGATAATAAACTTACAATTTCGGATGAGAAATATGAAGAATTGTCAGCATATCAGTTAAAAACAGGTGATGTAGTAATGGGAAGACGAGGAGAAATGGGAAGATGTGCAGTAGTTCCAAGTGATGGATTTTTATGTGGTACAGGAAGTATTCTTATTAGGAGTAAAGGTGAAGTTGCTGCTGATTACATTCAGAAGATAATATCATTTCCATCATTCAAGAAGACTATAGAAGATATGGCGGTAGGACAAACGATGCCAAATCTCAATGTTCCTATTGTATCTGGGTTTCAGATTATTAAGCCGCCGATGAAAGTTCAAGACAGTTATTATGCTTTTGTTAAACAAGTCGACAAATCAAAAGTTGTAGTACAGAAGGCATTGGATGAAACGCAGCTATTATTTGATTCATTAATGCAGAAGTATTTTGGATAGAAAGGTAGATGATAAATGGCTAAAATAACAGTATATCATGGTGGTTATACATCGGTTGAAAATCCTGAGATTCGTGCTGGGAAAAACACAAAGGATTTCGGGGAGGGATTTTACTGCACAATTATCAAAGAGCAAGCGCAACGATGGGCCAAACGATATGATACTCCAATTGTGTCTATCTATGATGTGCGATTGAGATCTGATTTGCAAATAAAAGAATATAAAGAAATGACGGATGAATGGTTGGATTTCATCATTGATTGCAGATGCGGGAAGAAACATTCATATGATATTGTGATTGGTGCAATGGCAAATGATCAGATTTATAATTATGTTTCTGATTATATGGATGGAAGTATTACAAGAGAACAGTTTTGGGTATTGGTAAAATTCAAGTATCCGACGCATCAGATTAATTTTTGTACAAAAGAAGCGTTAAAATGTCTTGAATACAGAGGATTTGAGGAGGTTTTATAATGGAAGATATGGGGAGAGAGTCAACAAAAGATAATGCTCTGTTCTTTACATGCAGTTTGATTGATTATATTGCAAGAAAGACGAAAAATACAAGGATAGAGGTCGTAAATACATTGGGGAAAAAGAATCTTGCGAAAATCTATGATTTAGCGGATGTCTATCATAGTGACAGAATAGAACGTGTTAGTGATGATTTTATCAGAGAAGCAAAAATCAAAATGGGAAGTTTTGATAATGTAACAGCTTGTAAATATGCCATACCATCATATTGGGATATAGGTAAAGTATATAAAAGACTGATAAAGGGCGTAGCGGTGAGGGAAAAGATAGAAGTAATTGATGCATTATTAAAGGTTTATAATTCGTTTATAAGCAGTAAAATTGATGATTATAACAGCAGTATGTATTATGAAAACCCATCATATCTGCTGGAATGTTATATGGAAAATAAAGTAATTTAAAGATTTTTGGAGTAGAATGTTGGTATCGTTGAAAGGAGATACCAGCATGCAGGAAAAAATAGTTTTAGTTCTTAACGAAATGGCAGAATATTTGTCAATTTCACAAATGAAAAAATTACAGGAAGTGATAATTCGAAATTTCGCAGAAAATGAAGCAGAAAAGAAAGAAATCACTAACGGGGAATTTTTAAAGATGTTCCTTGATGCAAAACAAATTGAGGGCTGTTCTGAAAGAACAATAAAATATTATAGGACAACGATTGAACACCTGATTTCACAAGTGGAAACTGGTGTTAGGAAGATTACTACAGAAGAAATAAGAGAGTATTTGTCAAATTACCAGAAGAGAAACAATTGTACAAATGCGACAATTGACAATGTTCGCAGGAATATTTCAAGCTTCTTCTCCTGGTTGGAAGAAGAGGACTATATTTTAAAAAGTCCAATGAAAAGAATTCATAAGATTAAAACGAAAACAGTTGTAAAAAATACTATCTCTGATGAAGGTATTGAAAAATTAAGAGATAACTGTAAAGAAAAAAGAAATTTGGCTATTATTGATCTGCTTTATTCCACGGGAATCCGCGTTGGTGAATTAGTCAATCTGAATATAGATGATATTGACCTTGAAGGTCGAGAATGTATTGTATATGGAAAAGGTGACAAAGAACGCAGAGTATATTTTGATGCGAAAGCAAAGATACATCTCAAGGAATATATTGACACAAGATGTGATGATAATGAAGCGCTTTTTGTGACATTGCATGCTCCATATAATAGACTGAAGATTAGTGGAGTAGAGATAAGACTGAGAAATTTAGGAAGAAAATTGGATTTGGATAGAATTCATCCGCATAAGTTCCGAAGATCTATGGCAACAAGAGCAATTGATAAGGGTATGCCTATTGAGCAGGTTCAGAAAATTCTTGGACATTCACAAATAGATACGACTATGCAGTACGCTATGGTCAATCAAAATAATGTGAAGACATCCCATCAGAAATATATGGCCTAACCAAATTCGGGTTTGTAGGGAAAAACGAAAGGTTGAATTCTATATCATAGAGTATATTGGCTTGCAGAGCAAGGGGTGGCACCAAAGAGAGTATTTCTTGTTATAATTCCGTTCATAATCTTTATTATCACAGAACTTGTAAAAACAGTTTTTAATCATAAGGAAGATGGGCAAATGAAGAGTAATAAGCATAATACAATTGATGTACTGAATGTTTCACTTAATGTTTTTAGCAACTTGAGCGGTAATATGGCAGGAGGTGCTCTGCTAACCAATATACTCTATGTTGACATGGAGTTGTAGGGATGATTGTATGAATGTGATGTATGTAGAAGATTGCTGTGAAATACTTGATTCAATGAGAATGCCAATCACAGCATCTGATAGAGAAGAGGGAGAATATCCTTATTATGGGGCAAATGGTATTCAAGACCATGTTGTAGACTATATTTTTGACGATGAGTTGGTGTTGTTGGCAGAGGATGGTGGTAACTTTGGTTCAAAGGAAAGACCCATTGCTTACAGAGTTTCAGGAAAATGTTGGGTTAATAATCATGCTCATGTTTTGAAACCTAAAACTGGATTAGATGTAGATTATTTATGCTATTCTCTCATGTTTTATAAGGTTGATGGAATGGTTAATGGTGCTACCAGACAGAAACTTACTCAGGCTGCTATGCGTAAGATGCAAATACCTGTTAGAACTATGGAAGAACAGATGCAGATTGTTAATGAGTTGAACAGACTTATAAAGATAAAGGAACAACGCCAGCAGGAAATAAACCTATTAGACAACCTCATCAAAGCCCGATTTGTCGAGATGTTTGGTGACCCTGATACTAATGAAAAAAACTGGAATATATACAAACTGGAGCAACTTTGTGAAGTAAGTTCAAGCAAAAGAATATATCAAAACGAACAGAGTGTGGCAGGGGTACCATTTTTTCGAATTTCGGATTTGATTAATAGAATGGATACAGATTCTAAAGAATGTGATTTGCATATTCCAAAAGAAAGATTTGTGGAGCTAAAGGAACAAGGCTTAGTTCCGATAGAGGGGGATATCCTTCTAACAGCAAGGGGAACACTGGGAAGATGTTATATTATACGAGAAGATGATGAGTTCTATTTTCAGGATGGGATGATAACGTGGCTTTCGAATTATGATGAGAAGATAACAGCATTATACATATCATACCTATTTTCGATGCCGGGATTTAGAAAGCAGATGGATGCATTGCAAGCAGGTTCAACAGTTGCTTATCTTTCTATTTTAATGACAAAAAAGTTGGATATTATGGTTCCGCCAATTGAGCTCCAAAATCAGTTCGCTGACTTCGTCAAACAGGTCGACAAATCAAAATTTATAGCTTCAATATACAAACAAGATAAGGAGGTTTTTAATGATAAACGCTATTATTTTTTTAATTTCAGCTATGATTGGAGTAGGTATATGCATATATGGAAGTAAAAGAATCTTAATTATCCGTTTCGCATATTCGCCACTTGATTGGTTTGAACCAATATTATTAGCCTTTGTTGCGTTTATTTGTGTATTTGTTTTGGAGTTTTCATTAAGCACAGCTTTGATTGATTTATTGCCAAAGCAATCTCAAATTATTTTTTTAGCATCACGTTTTATTGATTCGGGATTTTTTGTTCCCTTTTTGAGTGCTGGATTATCATGGCTGTTTGCTAAGTTGGTTGAAAGTTTTAATTTAGATTACTTGGACGAATATACAAACGCTGTGTCAAAAGTATGTTTTACTGTTATTGTATTATCTTTTTGCATTATAATGGTTAAAAAAACATGCACTCTTTACGATGAAACATCAAAAGAATTGATTAGTATTTTGAATAGAATTTTTATGTGGATAGTGACTGTAATTGGTACATGGATAGGATTTGGATTTCAATGTGAGGGAAGAATACAAAAAATGAATAAGCTAAGGGCAAAAACTAAAAGAATAATCGATATAAAATCATTAGTTGTATTTTGGCTGCCTATTGTTGTTCCGTTATGTTTGTGTGTAGTGATATTACATATAACATATAATGATTACATAATAATAAATAATTATTCATATTTCTTTTTGGCCTTTTTAGGTTATTTTATAGGGGGCATAGGTGCATTAATAGTATGTAAAAGGAACACGAATCCATCAATCGAGAGGAGTGAGAAAATATTTATAAAAAATGTTATAAAGAACAACAAAGGGATTAAAACATCATCTAATTTTTGCCGAATGAAATATGAATTGGAAGGAACAACATTGCGAATTAAAAAAGTGAAAGTTTCATATCCGGGTCATGAGGAAGATCCAAGATTCAAAGAGTTGTTTGATGAGATGGTGCTTAGTGTTGATACAGATCATTACGAGGACGTGTTGTGTCAATTAAAAGAGCGCAGTAAGAAACAAAAAAAGTATATTGAAGAAGGCTTTAGTGCTTGTATCGAGGAAAAGAAAAACAAGAGAATAAGGAAAATATAAGAGGTGATAATATGGTTACCAACTTTGATTACCTAAAAACCGAATCAAAATTTTCTGCGTTTGCAGACGCTGCCATATCTGCTGAGAAGATTATCCTTATGGATCCGGAAGCAAGTATTATTAATAGCCGCAGAGCAATGGAGTTTGCTTTGAAGTGGATGTATTCAGTGGATGCAGAACTTGAGATGCCTTATCAGGATAATTTGCAGAGTTTAATGAATGCGGAAGAATATAGGCAGATTGTGGGACCTGATTTGTGGAAACGAATGGATTACATTCGAAGATGCGGGAACAATGCCGCGCATAGTAATAAGAAATTAGGCAGAGATGAGGCTATGCTTTGTCTTGAGAACCTGTTTATTTATTTGGATTATATTGCATACTGTTATTCAAATCAGTACGAGGAGCGTTCTTTTGATAAAACAATTATTATTTCCCGGATTGAGAAGGCGAAGGTATCAAAAGAAGAATTAGCAAAGGAACAGGAAAAATCAGCCAGGCAGGAAATTGATTTACAGAAACTTATGGCAGAAAATGCTTCGCTGAAGGAAGAACTCTCTGCCCGCAGACAGGAACAGCAGCAGACCTATGTTCCAAAGCCGCTTGATTTGTCTGAGTATAAGACCAGAAAACTCTACATTGATTCTATCCTTATGGATGCCGGATGGACGGAAGGCAAAGACTGGATCAATGAAGTGGAGCTTCCTGGTATGCCGAATAAATCAGAAGCAGGATATGCTGATTATGTTCTGTATGATGATATGCATCGACCATTGGCTGTTATTGAAGCTAAGAGAACATGTGCAGATGTTTCGAAGGGAAGACAACAGGCAAAACTCTATGCAGATTTATTAGAAAAAAAATATAAGAGAAGACCGGTTATTTTTCTTACAAATGGATTTGAAACGCACATTATTGATGGCAGGTATCCTGAAAGAAAGTGTTCGGTTATTTATTCAAAAAGAGACTTGGAGAAGTGGTTTAATTTATTGACTATGAGAACAAGTCTTAAGCACGTTGTAGTAGATAAAAATATTGCAGGACGTTATTATCAGGAGTCTGCAATTAAAGCGGTATGTAACAGCTTTGACGAAAAGAATCGTAGAAAAGCATTGCTTGTTATGGCAACAGGCTCCGGAAAGACAAGAACGGTCATTGCATTATGTGATTGTTTGTTAAAAGCAGGTTGGGTAAAAAATATTCTTTTTCTTGCAGATCGTAATTCGCTTGTCACACAGGCAAAGAGAAGCTTTGTAAATTTGTTGCCAAATTTGTCATGCTCAAATCTTGTGGAAGAGAAAGATAATTATAGTGCACATTGCATTTTCTCTACTTATCAGACAATGATGAACTGCATTGATACAGTAAATGACAGTGAAGGGAAATTGTTTACATGTGGTCATTTTGATCTTGTGATATGTGATGAGGCTCATCGGTCAATTTATAACAAATATAGAGATATCTTTACGTATTTTGATGCACCATTGGTTGGTCTTACAGCCACACCAAAGGATGAAATCGACAAGAATACCTATGAAGTATTTGAATTGGAAAATGGTGTGCCAACTTATGGATATGATTTGGCACAGGCTGTAAAGGATGGATATCTTGTAGATTATCTTTCTGTAGAATCAAAGCTTAAATTTATTGAGCAGGGAATTGTGTATGATGAATTGTCTGAAGAAGATAAGGAAGCATATGAGGAAACTTTTGAGGATGAGCATGGTGATTTGCCGGAGGCAATAGGTTCGTCAGCGCTTAATACGTGGATATTCAATGAGGATACCATAAAGCAGGTATTGAATGTTTTGATGACAGATGGTATCAGGATTGATTACGGTCAAAAACTTGGAAAGACGATTATTTTTGCAAAGAATCATGATCATGCGGAGAAGATATTAGAGGTATTTAACAGAGAGTACCCACATCTGCCGGATTATGCAAAGGTAATTGATAATCATATGACTTATGCGCAGAGTGCTATTGATGAGTTTTCAGATTCAAAGAAGATGCCTCAGATTGCTATTTCTGTAGATATGTTGGATACAGGCATTGATGTGCCGGAAGTGGTGAACCTGGTATTTTTTAAAAAGGTTATGAGTAAGGCAAAATTCTGGCAGATGATTGGACGAGGTACAAGACTTTGCCCAGGTTTACTTGATGGTGAAGACAAGCAAAAGTTCTATATCTTTGATTTTTGCGGTAACTTTGAGTTTTTCAGAATGAACAAGGGGAAAGCTACTGCAAATATGATTGCTCTGCAAGGGGCTATTTTCAATTTGAAATTTGAAATATCATATAAGCTTCAGAACATTGAATATCAGATTGACAGATTGGCAGCTTACCGTAAGGCATTGGTTAAGCAAATGAGTGAGAAAGTTCAGGAACTGCCAAGGGATAATTTTGCAGTTCGTCAGCACTTAAAGTATGTAGATTTATATTCTGCAGAATCAAATTATCAGGCACTTACTTACGAAGACACCTTAATTGTGAGGGAAGAGATTGCTCCTTTGATTTTGCCAGACCAGGACGAGGCGAGTGCAGTTCGTTTTGATGCTCTTATGTATGGTATTGAGCTTGCTTACCTGGTGGGAAAGAAGTATTCGAAAGCTCGTACGGATCTACATAAGAAAGTGGCAGGAATTGCAAGTGTAGCAAATATTCCTGAGATTCAGGCCCAGTCAGACTTGATTCATAAGATTTTGAATACAGATTACGTTGATAATGCTGGAATTAACGAATTTGAAGAAATCCGGGAGAAACTTCGCAATTTGATGAAGTACATTCCGAAAGGAACCATGAAGTATGTAACGAATTTTACAGATGAGCTGCTTTCAATGGAGTGGAAAGAAGCCGAACTGGAGAATGATGAACTGAAGAATTACAAAGCAAAGGCAGAATATTATATTAGACAGCATCAGGATAATATTGCGATTGCTAAGCTTAAGACAAATCAACCTCTGACGTCAAATGATGTTGCGTCTTTAGAAGAGATTCTGTGGTGTGAAGTTGGTACAAAGCAGGATTATGAACATGAATTCGGAGCTAAACCGCTTGGAGAATTTGTACGAGAGATCGTTGGACTGGATATGAATGCAGCAAAAGAAGCATTCTCCGAATATCTGACAAATACAAATCTTGATAGCAGGCAGATTTATTTTGTAAATCAGATAGTGGAATATATTGTTCATAATGGAATGCTGAAGGACTTTTCTGTTCTTCAGGAATCACCATTTACAGATCAGGGAAGTATTGTTGAGATATTTACTGATTTGACTGTGTGGATGGGAATTAGAAAGGTTATAGATACAATAAATGCTAATGCGGCAGCGTAAAGCAGATGAGGAAAAATGATATCTTTAATCCAGAATGCAGATACCATTCACGCTGTATATTTACCATTCGCACTTATACAGGAAAATGCCTAAAATTATTGCTATAATAATATTGTATACAACAAAAAAGATAAAGAAGGAGAGCTTATGAAAATACATAGAAAAGTTATTGCAGTATTACTATTAGCAGTCCTGTTTTTTGGATTAGTTAGTCCGGCCACCACCTATACGGCAGAGGCAGCAGGCTACTATCCCCGTATTAAGGAAAAAAATCTGACACTGCAGGTGGGGAAGAGCAAAAAACTGACCATAACAAATGCTGACGGACTAAAGAAGAAGTTTAAGAGCAAGGACAAAACCATTGCAAAGGTATCAAAAACGGGAAAGATAACGGGAGTAAAAAAGGGAGAAACCGACATTGTAATAACCTTTTCTGCACCGAAAAAGGGGAGCTATGATGCAGAGGTTCATGTTAAGGTAGAGCCTAAGCCGTTTACGAGCCTGACAAAAACGGTCACGATTGAGAATCTTACGCAGTACCGTATCTGGGTAAAAAGTGCAGACAAGAAGAAGCTGCCTTATAACATTGTAATCAGTACGGAGAGTGAGAGCGAGAACCTGAACCTTGAAATATACGATGGGAATGTCAATAAAAAGAGCGGAGGTGTGGTGTTTGTAGGCGACCTTGCTCAAATAGATTCTTCCCAAAAGGAGGTAGAAATCACTTCAAGTAAAGAGGTGGTATGGATTAATAACAGGAGCGGGGCTCCCGTGGAAGTTACCATTACGATCAGCACTGCTGATGCTAAGAGGAAAATGAAGGACGTGGATTTCGATGAAGCGAAGTTAACACATTGACAAAGTTTAATAGAAGGAGGAAGGAAAATGAAGAGTGCATTAAAAAGAGTAATGGCGGCATTTCTATGTCTTACATTATTTGCGGCTTCTGTTGCCATGCAGCCGGAGGAGGTACGGGCGGACGAGTGGCTTGACTATGTGAACAAGTGCCAAAACAGCATGATTAGTTTTACAAGGGCGAATACGGGGCTGAAAAGTTCTGATATTCTGGGATCGGCGTATTTGGTGGGAGAGGATGACATGGCAGGCAAATCATGGCTTGCAAGCTGTCCAAAGCATGATATGTACGCCGTTCCTGCGGGTACCAAAATAAACGGAAAGACCGTAAACCCGAAGTATCTTCCGCAGGATAACAAGGAATATCTTATTTCCATAAGGGAAAAATATCTTGTGGGGAATCCCTACATGACGAATTCTATTTATTCCAAGCCGGAAGGTTTTCAGGGAACGTTCCGGGAGGGATACCGGTTCTATGTATTTGACTACGACGAGGACTGGGTTACCATATGGGACGACGGATTTCAGGCATGGAGTTATGTGACGGGGAGGTTTGCCTGCGGAACAGATGCAGACGCCTACATGGAGACGCACCCGGCGGGCTTTTACAGGATAGCGCGCAAGAAAGTATGGATTGACTTTGGTTTAAAGGAGAACCACCCGTGGAAGTCGGAGTCGGAGATTCCGAATGTGGGAACGGGTACGGTGACAAGGCTTGTATACCTGCGTCCTGTCCCGAATGAGAAGGAAACCGTCTATACGCCGGTTTATGCCCTGCCGCGTGGAACGAAGCTGAATGTGGTCTCCACGGAGTTAGTACCTTCACAGGCAGGCGGCAGTACGAAGAAGTACTATAAGGTATCCTTTAACGGAAGTGACAAGACCCAGAATAATGCAGTGTATTACCTTCATTACAAAGTGCCGGGAATGTACTATATAGACAGCCGCTACCTGGACTTTGCAAAAAAAGGCGAAAAAATTCCGGAGGGCAGCGTGCCTGCCAAGATTGTAAACGTAACGTCGAAAACCTCGGCTTATGCTTATGCGGCAAAGGACATCAATTCGGAAAAGATAGGTATCATGTCAAAAAACTATGAAACATGGCTTTTTCCTTCAGAGTCTGACTCCGAATGGACAACGATATGGTTCAGCGGACATAAACGGTATGTGCAGACGAAATATATCAGCAAGGCTGACTATAAGGTAAAGGATATTTCTGGTTTAAGGCTTGCGGATATTAAAGACAATAATCTCATTTATACATGGAACAAGGGAGAAAATAACGTTGATTTTTCCTGTAAGATTATTGCACAGTACGGGGTTCTTGAGAAGGTTCTATACTCCAATGAGCATGTAAAGAAGGCACAGCTTACGGTAAAGAGCTCTTATCTTAATAAAGCGGAAGGCAAGGTTAAGATTGTCGTGCAGGCAAACAACTTAAACGGGGGCAAGGGCAAGGAGCTTTCGACCAGATTTATTCAGACGTCGACCTCCAAGCTAAATGTTAAAAATCTGCGGGCACATAGAACAAAAATAACCACGAACTATAGGAAACTCCCGAACGGAAAGATACACTATTTCGGCACTTTAGGCTCATGTATACAGATTTCTACAAATAAGAATTTTAAAAACGCCAGAACAATTCAGAAATCCTATATGGAAAACGGCGAAAAAAAGTATAAGCAGATATATGAAATCGGTAATTTAAAGCCGAATACCACCTACTATATCAGAAGGCGTTACATGAAAGATATCAAAACGGCGGCGGGAAATCGGCAGTTTCCGACCAAATGGTCAGAGACAGAGAAGATAAAGACGCTGCCATGAGTATAGGAAAGTGTCAGCTCATTTGCTGACTGTCGTGCATCTATGATGTACGGCCCGGCAAATTTTGCATGAGCGGATGTTCAAAGAAAGGAGGCAGATTTATGAAAAGATACAGAAAATTTGCGGCAATTATGCTTCTGGCAGCGCTGATGATTGGAATCCTTGCCGAA
>CANOLA010000011.1 GCA_947566705.1 uncultured Lachnospiraceae bacterium
AGGCGGATTCGAGACTTTCACTCGTTGGAAACGTGCGCCGCTAGGCGCACATTATAAAAACACCGGATACGGTTTTTGCCGTATCCGGTGTTTTAAATTGAATATCCTGTTATATTTTGCTGTTAAAATACTCCTGTGTTACCTGCAGCTGTTTCTTTAGTATTTCTTTCCACATATGTGCATGAATTTCACCGGAGCCCTTTGATACTTTTGTCATTCTCAGAGTTCCATTCGTATCCCTTTTCCGGTAAAAATAATGGTCCGTATCTTTATATAATTCCCACCCGTCCCTGTCACAGAATCTCTTTAGTTCTTTCCATCCTGGCACTGCAGCATTTCTCCTATTGTTTCCATGTCATCAATAATCAGGGCTTTAAAAATATATGGAATATGCTGCTTCCGGTTTGGACTGTGGGAATATGTTTCATATTCGTTATAATATTCAAGAGAATAATCTAATATGGATTTTGCAAGCTTCATTCGGGCTTCCTGTTCATCTACACCATTTTCCACAAGGTCAATCTCATTTAGCGATAATGTAACTGAGCCATCCTCCTCCATATATTTTACCGCCGTAAAATGATAAGCCTCCAGTATCTGCGTCATTGTTTCCAGACTGGAAAACCACATCTTATCCCTGGTACGCTTGATAAACCTTGGCTTTTCATGAATCACACTGTCACATACGGCGCTCCATTCTTTCCTTACAGCTGTTGCCTGCTCCATTAACATATCCATCATCTCCTTTTCCTCCATTATAACAAAAGTGTACACTATGTCAATAGTGTACACTTTATGATATACAAATATTCAGATTCTGTTCATCCGTTTTCCAGCAAATTATGATTTTTTATTCTAAACTTAAACCCCAGTCATATTTACCTTAATCTTATCCAGATGCCAGATATCATCCACGTACTCCTGAATGGTACGGTCTGATGAGAACTTGCCGACATGGGCGATATTTAAAATAGAACTCTTTGCCCATGCACTTGTGTTTTTATAGTAAGAAGAAATCTTCTTCTGCGCACTTGCATATGCACGGAAATCAGCAAGAATAAAATAGCGGTCAGCTACTTCGCCCTGCTGCGGATTTAACAGTGAGTTGTAAATCTCACGGAACAGCTGGCGGTCGTTCTTTGCATAGGTACCGTCCACAAGCTGGTTGACCACCCTGCGAAGCTCTGCATCGTTATTATATACTTCCTGCGGCTGGTAATCCTTATAATTCTCATGTGCAATGACTTCGTCAGCGCTCATACCAAAAATAAAGATATTGTCCGCACCAACCTCTTCATACATCTCAACATTGGCACCGTCCATGGTTCCGATGGTAATTGCACCGTTTAACATAAACTTCATGTTACCGGTACCGGACGCCTCCTTACTTGCAGTAGAAATCTGCTCGCTGACGTCTGCAGCCGCAAAAATCCACTCCGCAATGGATACACGGTAATCCTCGATAAATACCACCTTAATCTTTCCTTTGATGGACGGGTCATTATTTACCACATCCGCAACCGTATTAATTAATTTAATGGTGTTCTTGGCATTGCGGTATCCTGCCGCTGCCTTCGCACCGAAGATAAAGGTTCTTGGAACAAAATCCATATCCGGATTTTCCTTTAACTGGTTATACAGATACATCACATGAAGAATATTCATAAGCTGTCTCTTGTATTCATGCAGACGCTTTACCTGCACGTCAAAAATAGAGTTCGGGTCAACATCAATCCCGTTGTGCTCCTTAATGTACTTTGCAAGACGCACTTTGTTCTTGCGTTTAATCTCCATAACTTCTTTCTGCGCCTGCGGGTCGTTTGCAACCTTTATCAGTCCTTCAACCTTGGAAAGGTCGGTAATCCAGCCTCCCCCCACCTGCTTTGTCACCCATTCTGCAAGAAGCGGATTTCCATGTGCAAGAAATCTTCTCTGGGTAATACCGTTGGTCTTATTGTTGAATTTCTCCGGGAACATCTCGTAGAAATCCTTAAGTTCCTGTTTCTTTAAAATATCTGTATGCAGTCTTGCCACACCATTCACGGAAAAACCTGCAACAATTGCCAGATGCGCCATCTTCACCTGTCCGTCATAAAGAATTGCCATCTTACGGATTTTTTCTTCATTGTCCGGGTAGCGCTCTTTAATTTCCAGTACAAAGCGGCGGTTGATTTCCTCAACAATCTGGTATACGCGCGGAAGCAGTCTCTGGAAAATATCAATCGGCCATTTCTCCAGCGCTTCTGCCATAATGGTATGGTTGGTATATGCCACGCTGCGTGTTGTAATATCCCATGCATCATCCCAGGAAAGACCTTCCTCATCCAGTAAGATACGCATTAATTCCGCCACCGTAACAGTCGGATGGGTATCATTCATCTGGAATACCACCTTTTCCGGTAACTGGTGCAGATCCGTGTGGTGCTTTTTAAATCTTTCGATTGCACGCTGGATACTGGCGGACACAAAGAAATACTGCTGCTTTAAACGGAGCTCTTTTCCTTTTACATGGTTGTCATTCGGGTACAGTACCTCGACAAGGTTACGGGCAAGGTTTTCTTCCTCTACTGCCTTCTCGTAATCACCGCTGTCAAAAGAAGACAGCTTAAACTCTTCCTTCGGCTGTGCATCCCAGATAATCAGGGAATCCACAACATTGTTTCCATATCCCACAATCGGCATATCGTAGGCTACGGCAAGCACGGACTGGTAGTTTACCTGCTCAAAATGCAGCTGGCCGTCCTCATGTTCCCTCTGCTCCACATGGCCTCCGAATTTCACTTCATAGCAATACTCCGGCCGGCGCAGCTCAAACGGATAGCCGTCCTTTAACCAGTTATCCGGCACTTCCACCTGAAAACCATCAGTAATCTGCTGCTTGAACATTCCGTAACGGTAACGGATTCCGCATCCGTATGCCGCATAACCAAGGGATGCAAGGGAATCCATAAAGCAGGCTGCAAGTCTTCCCAGACCGCCGTTTCCAAGCGCCGGATCCGGCTCCTGGTCCTCGATTACCGAAAGATCCAGTCCAATCTCCTCAAGGGCTTCCTTTACCTCGCTGTATGCCCCAAGGTTAATCAGGTTGTTTCCAAGGGCACGTCCCATCAGAAACTCCATGGACATATAATAAACTGTCTTCGGGTCATCCTTTTCAATTGCTGACTGTGTTGCCATCCATTCATCCATGACAACATCCTTTACCGCAAGCGCCACTGCCTGGAAAATCTCCTGCTGGCTGGCCTCCTTCAGGTTTTTGCGGTACATGGTCTTAACGCTCTCTGTAACAGATGCGATAAATTCCTTTTTGTTAAACACCTTATCCCTCATAACGCGTTGTCCTCCTGTAATTAATTTGTATGGGTATAAATACCATGAGGGGGAGACAAGCCAGAACCTGCTCCCCCTCTTTTTAGTGCTTTTCAACTGCAAGGGTAACCTCCTCACCATTGATGCGCCAGTCTTTCCGGTACCCGCTTAAGGTGCCGGAGGTAACTGCATCAGCAAGTACTTCTGAACTTATAGCCTCTCCATATCTGCCAAAAATATCCGTAATCTTCTGCCCTGCAGTGTAGGATACTGCAATATGGTCCATGACCTCAAAGCCGGCTTCCTTACGCATGGTCTGAATCTTACTGATCAGCTCGCGCACAAAACCTTCCTCTACCAGTTCAGGCGTCAGCCTGGTATCCATAACAGCGGTAACTGAATTATCACCTTCTGTCACAAAACCTTCTGCCTGTGTCATGGTAATGAGCAAATCCTCTTCTAATAATACAACTTCTTCACTGACACTGTCAAGCTTAAGTGCGCCCTGGCTGCGGAGCTCTGCCATCGCTTTATTGCCGTCAAGCGCTGCAAGCGCTTCCTGAATCTGCTTTAAATACTTTCCGTACTTCGGTCCCACGGTGCGAAGCTGCGGCTTGAACAAGTAATCCGTATATGCAGACACATCATCGGTAAACGTAATGTTCTTTACATTAAGTTCATCAGCAATGATTGCAACGTAGAAATCATCCAGCTTCTTTTCAGCTTTCACATACATCTGTCCGACCGGCTGGCGGTTTTTGATATTTGCACTGTTACGGCATGCACGCCCCATCACCACAATCTTAAGAACCTCATCCATGGAAGCTTCAAGCTCTTTGTCAATCATCTGTTCATTCACCGCCGGAAAATCACAAAGGTGAACACTTTCCGGTGCAGATGCATCAATGGAACATACAAGATTCCTGTAAATTTCCTCTGTCATAAACGGAATCATCGGGGCCGCTGTCTTACTGATGGTAACAAGCGCAGTATACAGCGTCATATAGGCGTTAATCTTATCCTGCTCCATACCCTTTGCCCAGAAACGCTCGCGGGAACGGCGGACATACCAGTTACTCATATCATCCACAAACTCTTCCAGTACCCGCGCAGCCTCCGGAATCCGGTAAGCCTCCAGATTTTCATCCACTGCTGCAACTGCAGAGTTTAATTTGGACAGCAGCCATTTGTCCATAACCGTAAGTTTATCAAATTCAAGACTGTATTTTGTCGCATCAAACTGGTCAATTTCGGCATAGAGAACAAAGAACGCATAGGTATTCCACAGTGTTCCCATAAATTTGCGCTGGCCTTCCTGCACAATCTTTCCGGAAAAACGTTTCGGAAGCCATGGCGCACATGCGGTATAGAAATACCAGCGGATAGCATCCGCCCCGTATGTTTCAAGCGCTTCAAACGGGTCAACGGCATTGCCCTTTGACTTGGACATTTTCTGTCCGTTTTCATCCTGCACATGCCCTAATACAATAACATTTTCATATGGCGCTTTGTCAAACAGCAGCGTGGATTCCGCCATCAGGGAATGAAACCAGCCCCTGGTCTGGTCCACTGCCTCGGAAATAAACTGCGCCGGAAACTGCTTTTCAAACAGTTCCTTATTTTCAAACGGATAATGGTGCTGCGCAAAAGGCATGGCGCCGGAATCAAACCAGCAGTCGATTACCTCCGGTACGCGGTGCATGGTCTTGCCACACTTCGGGCACGGAAATGTCACTTCATCAATATAAGGCCTGTGAAGCTCCACCTTTGCAGCGTTTTCATCCCCGGTACGCTCTGCAAGTTCTGCGCGGCTTCCGACAGATTCAAAATTTCCGCATTCACACTCCCAGATATTTAAAGGCGTACCCCAGTATCGGTTTCTTGAAATCGCCCAGTCCTGAATATTTTCCAGCCAGTTTCCAAAGCGTCCGCTTCCGATGGATTCCGGAATCCAGTTGACCGTATTGTTGTTTTTGATCAGCTGGTCTTTCACTGCGGTCTCCTTAATGTACCAGGACTCCCTCGCATAATAGATAAGCGGAGTGTCACATCTCCAGCAGTGCGGATAATCATGCTCAAACTTCGGTGCAGAAAAAAGCTGTTTTCTTGCATCCAGATTTTTAATCACTTCCGGGTCTGCCTTTTTAACAAACAATCCGGCAAACGGGGTTTCTTCTGTCATTTCCCCTCTTTCATTGACAAACTGTACAAACGGCAGATCGTAGTTTCTTCCGACATTGGCATCATCCTCACCGAATGCAGGCGCAATGTGTACGATTCCGGTACCGTCTGTCATGGTAACATAACTGTCGCATGTCACATAAAAGCCTTTTTTATTCTGTCTGTCCGCCACTTCCTTTGCACAGTCAAACAGCGGTTCGTATGCCTTGTGCTCCAGTGCCGTTCCCTTATATGTTTCCAGCACCTCGTATGCTTCCTGCCCGTCTTCTGCCAGGGAGCCAAGCACGGTATCAGCAAGCGCCTCGGCAAGGTAATAGGTATAGCCGTCGGCTGCCTTTACTTTCAGGTAAGTATCCTCCGGGTTCACGCAGAGTGCCACGTTGCTTGGAAGTGTCCACGGGGTGGTTGTCCATGCCAGAAGATACGCATCCTCATCCGCCACCTTAAAGCGAACGATTGCCGAACGCTCCTTTACAAGCTTATACCCCTGCGCAACCTCCTGCGCCGAAAGCGGCGTTCCGCAGCGCGGACAGTAAGGCACTATCTTAAAGCCCTTGTAAAGCAGGCCTTTGTTCCAAATTTCCTTTAATGCCCACCACTCGGATTCGATAAAATTATCGTCATATGTCACATAAGGATCGTCCATGTCCGCCCAGAATCCAACGGTTCCGGAGAAATCCTCCCACATGCCCTTGTATTTCCAGACTGACTCCTTGCATTCCTTAATAAACGGCTCCAGTCCATACGCTTCAATCTGGTCCTTGCCGTCCAGTCCCAGTTTTTTCTCTACCTCGATTTCGACCGGAAGCCCGTGGGTGTCCCAGCCAGCCTTACGCGGTACATACTTTCCTTTCATGGTCTGGTATCTTGGAATCATGTCCTTGATGGTACGTGTTTCAACATGGCCGATATGGGGTTTTCCGTTTGCTGTAGGCGGTCCGTCATAAAAAGTATAGGTTTCCCCGTCTTTGCGGTTTTCCATGGATTTCCTGAAAATATCGTTTTCGCGCCAGAACTTTTCTGTTGCTTTTTCGCGTTCCACGAAATTCATATTTGTATCAACTTTATTGTACATTGTTTCCTCCCTTAATATATGTAACTCTCCGAAAGGAGCAGCGGTTATTGTCCACACTTAAAAATCATAGTAAAAATTGCCTGCTGTGTCAAGGTTTTACACGCTTTGCGATGACATAATTTTGAATCACGGTATATGCAGCCCCTTTCCCGGGATAAAACAGCCCTCCGTTTTCCGGAGGGCTGTCTATGCGGTCTTGATACTTCTCTTTAACTGCTCCTTATTTATGTACATCAGCGTGTCCGCCTGATCTACCATTTCTTTCAGCCGGAGTTTGTTTGCATTTTCGCATTGTGCAAATCCATGCGCAATCTGCAGCTCAAACGGATAATACCTGGCACTGTTGACCTGGCCGACTGCCTCGTAAAACTCCTCCTTTGCTTTCCGGTATATCTCCTCCGGCTTCTCCGCCTCCAGAAATACACAGAATTCATCCCCTCCAATCCGGTAGGATTTTCCATACTTCCCAAATGTGCTGGCAATTACTTCTGCAGCAAGCTTAAGCAGCTTATCCCCTTCTTCATGTCCCAGATTGTCATTGACGGTTTTCAGGTTATTTACATCCAGAAATACCATACCAAGCCTTTTTATGTGTATTTCATCATATTTATTCAGCTGTTCCAGATAAGAAGTACGGTTTCCGAGATTTGTCAGTCCGTCATGATAGGCAAGATTGCGTATCAGGTCATACTGCATGCCATTCTGCATCAGCCGGAACGCGCTTATCTCGCTGCTTACGGCAAACAGGAGGACAAACACCAGCATTCCCGGACGGATTGCCACAGCCCTGTCCATGGAATCCGTATGTGAAAACCGCGCCACCTCAAAAATGGTGATAACCCACAGACTGACAACTCCCAGCATCTGCAGGGATACCATCAGGTTTTTCTCCCTGCTCCTGACTGTCTGGATAAAACGCTTCACAACCGTCACCATCAGAACCATGTAGAAAATTCCGACAAACGGCAGGGAAATCCGCAGCATGTCGTGCAGATCCGTAAACCCGGTGAGCTGTCCAATCCCGCATACCATAAGAAATACAATATCCAGACAGCTGAGCAGCTGCAGAAAACGGTTCTTTAAAATATGGTATTCACAGTCCAGATACAGAAGCAGCGGCAGAACAGATACCATCATAACCACATTGCCCACCATCTGTAAAAGCCGTGCATCGGAAACAAAAAACTGCACGACATTGGTCTCCAGCAGGCTCCATATACCCGAAAACAGGGTATTTAACCCAAGATAAAAAATTCCGTTGCCTTTTTTCGTGTTAAGCCGGGGAATGAAGTTAATAAACAACATAAAAAGACCGGCAAGAATCATAAAAATACTGATTAAAAGCGCAACCGTCTTACCGGAAATCAGACCGGTAACAATGTCTGCCTCGTTTCCCATATAAATATGGTCAACTGTCACGGCACTCTCATCGTAAGCATATTTCACCTGCATTTCCAGCACTTTGCCGGAATACTCCGGCATAATATCACAGGTATTCCATATATTTCCAGGCGACTTACTGTAAAACCGTGACTGCGGTACCTCAGTTTCATACAGGACCTCCCCGTCAACGGCCAGTCTGGTATACACATCCTTTGTCCGCCAGACCAGACTCTGCGCTACGTCCATCCGGGGCAGCCGGTAATAAATGGACAGCACATCACTGTCACTGGAAAAACCATCACCCAGGTGCTTCATATCCGCCGGAATACTACCGGAAGTATCCAGAGTCCATGCATCATCTGTCAGTATAAAAGATTCACCGCCATCTTTCTTTTCCGGCATTGTCCTTCCGGCAAATACTGCTGCTATCATGATAAACATCACTGCCATTCCGGTAAGGAAACCTGTTCTTATTAATTTACCATAACTGTCCTTATTTTTATTTTTCATGCCAACTCCAAAATATTCTGTCCATTCCAGATGCCTGTCATACAGATAATCATATTCTTTCTGAAAGCAAAGTATACTTAGAATAAGTATAAACGAACCGGATAAGAATTGCAAGAACTATAAAATAAAAATAGTAACGTACCTTAAGGCAGACTGTAGCGGGGTTTCAGAATAATTGTCCCGTTTTCAACGGCAAGATAAGGAGCCTGAAGGTTTTCCATCTGGTTATACTGCTCGTCCAGAAGCTTTCCCAGATGCAGAAGTTTCACATCCTGCTCCTTTTCCTGCTTCTGTAAAAACGACTCCAGGTAACTTCCCAGGTCATCCGGAAGGGACTGCTCTGCTTCAAACAGAGCATCTATGTCGTCCGTTACACAGACATAGGTATTGCGCGGAAACAGCTCGCTTTTCTGCAGATATTTCAGCATTTTTTCATACTGCTCCCTTTCCCCTGCCAGGGAAGTGCCAAAAACCAGCACCTTCATATGGTTACAGTCCGCAAGCCTGTTCATTTCCTGGTTGTAACGCCTTACGCTTTCCGCAAAATTTCCTCCGGCTGCCATGGATATATTGACAGTCCCGGCATCCAGGTCCGTATCATCTTTCTGGCTGAGCTGCGGAAAGCCATAGGCAAAATCCACCTGCCCGTCCCTGTAATCAACCGCTGCCATCATCGGAAAACAGCGGTCCTCCAGCTCTGTTGCAGTACATGCAGCAAGAATCCATGCACTGGTTAAAACAGCAGATGCCATCACGGCAATTTTTTTCATCATCCCTTTTTCCCTGCCTTTCCAAAAATAAGAACTGCTGCCGGAAGCGCCACAAGAAGCGGTCCCGCGAAGCAGCTGATATAATTTAAAAACATTCCTGTAAAGTCTGTCCGGGCAAACAGTTCCGCTGCCAGAAATACCAGAACCAGCGAAGCGGATAAAAACAGTCTTGGTCTTTTCACATTTCCTCCTTTTTTAAACAGATGCCGGATGACATCCTGTCCGTAAAATAAAAATACATTTAAAAGGGCAAACAGTGTAAAAAACCAGATTCCAATCATAAATGCGTCCAGGCGTTTTAAAAAGCTTCCCTGCAGATGGATGCTGCTCATCAGGGTAACTGCCGGATACTGCATGACAGAAAGCGCCCCCGCCCCGAAACTTCCAAGTAACACCACATAAAAAACCGCGATAACAGCAACGGCAAACACGATTGCTCCGGCGGCTGCCTTAACCAGCTTTCCCCACTTGTCCTTCTGTACATAGGAAGGGAAAAAAAGGACAAGAAACACTGGGGAAAAACAAAACATCACGGGCATGCTTCCCTTTGCCACCTGTGACACGGATGTTGTGAAAAACGGCTGCAGGTAATTGGTATCCACGTCTTTAAATGCAATCACCATCATAATAAGCAGCAGTATAAACAATGCCGGAAACAGCACCTCATACACCCTTGCCCGGCTCTCAATGCCCCCGGAAACCGCATATCCTGCCACAAGAAGGACAAGGATTAAAATCAGTGTATGGGATTCCCCTCCGATCAGCCCCTGTTTCATAACATCGGAAAACAGCCATGCCCCGTACCCTGCCATAAGAATAAAATGGACCGTCAGAAAAACAAGTATGGTTTTCCCCAGCCAGACCGGAAGCAACTGCTCCATATAGGCTAAAAGATCCGTATTCATGCCCTGCAGAACCCTGCTTAAATACCAGAGATAAATCCCCGCCAGCGCTCCTCCCAGCAGGATGGCAAATACACCGTCATTTCCTGCAGACGATGCAAGCTGTGCAGGCAGCACCAGAGTGCTTTCCCCGACAAAGTCAAACACAAACAGGCGGAATACCTGGCGTGTGGATAATTTATTATTATTTGAAAACATAGTTTCTACTTCCTCCTGAGCCGCACACGCTTATCACGCCTTGCATAAATCGGCCGCCGTTTCATCATGCGCAGCGGCGACCGCCAGATGGAATCCCTCTCATCCTCATAACCGCTTAAATCTGCCCCTACAAATGGCATAAAATAAGGAATTCCAAAGCTTTTCAGCCTTGAAAGGTGGATAAGGACGGTAAGAAGTCCCAGTAAAAATCCAAAAAATCCCAGCCACGCGGACATGATAATGATATAAAATTTCAGCAGCCGGAAGGAAAACGCAAATTCCTCATTCGGAATGGAAAAGGAACAAAGCGCGGTAAACGCAACCACAATTACCACAATCGGACTGACGAGGTTTGCCTCAACCGCCGCCTGTCCGATAATCAGACCGCCCACAATTCCTATGGTGTTTCCCATGGCTCCGGGCAGGCGCACCCCCGCCTCCCGCAGCAGTTCAAACGAAACTTCCATCAGTATGACTTCAAGCGCCGCCGGAAACGGCACCCCGATACGCGCTTCCCAGAAAGAAAGCAAAAGCGGCGTCGGCAGTATCTGGGTATGGAAATTGGTAACTGCAAGGTAAAGCCCCGGAAATGTCATGGCAAGAAAAGACGCCATGTAACGCAGCAGGCGCGCAAAAGTCGCCACTTCAAAACGGTTGTAATAATCATCGCTTGTCTTTAAAAACGAATTAAAATCGGTTGGCAGAATTAATGCCGTCGGTGAATTATCGGAAAGCAGCACCACCCGTCCCTCCAGCACTGCAATTGCCGCACGGTCCGGCCTCTGCGTTGTCTGGAACTGCGGAAACGGGGAATACCACTTGGTTTCTGCAAGCTGTTCAATGATTCCGCTGTCCATCACCCCGTCAATCTCGTACGCTTCCACCCGCTTCTTGATTTCCTCCAGAACCGACGGATAAATAAGGTCATCCATATAAACCAGGTCAACCGCCGTATGGGAACGAAGTCCCTGGTTTAATTCCTGTACTTTTACCCGGTTTGACCGGATACGCTTACGGATTAATGCCGTATTCATTTTTATGGAATCCGTAAATCCCTCCTTGGAACCGCGGATAACTTTTTCTGAATCCGGCTCTTTTACCCCTGCACCGGGATATCCCTTGTCTGCAATCTTTAATGCCTTATCATAGCCGTCAACAAATAAAACGGCGTCCCCGGTCAGCATTCCTGCCGCCGCATCCTCCACATATTCAAACGGCGTCACATCGGAAATCCCCATGGCATTTGCATCCAGCACAAAATTAATGTCTGCACCGGGAGTCTGCCCCAGAAATGCAAGGGCGCGCCCTAATGCAGTCGTTTCCAGAAGCATATTGCTGACTGCCACCTCAATATAGGCAAGAAAACAGCGGGTCTTTTTCTCGCTGCCAAGCCACATTTCCTTCATTTTTATGTCTGCACAGTCTGCAAACAGTTTTTTGTAAGCGTCTATATTTTTTTGTATGTCTGTAGATATTTTTGTCTTTTCATCACTCATAACACAAGTTTTCCCAATTATGGGGAAAATATGTCTTTTACTTCTGAAAAACGTACAAAAAAGCATCCAAACCGTCTGTGTCCTGTCACAAACGGTTTAAATGCTTTTTCTTCATAAAATGAAATTATTTTTCATGCACTGTCTGAAACTATGACAGCATCTTTATCATTCCTTCATATGCATATTCACGGACCTCTTCATACGGCATCGGGAAAAAAGATTTTTCACTCTTCTCCCCAAATGTCATTGCCACCTGCAGAATCATTGTCGCAAATGCCATACGGCGCCTGATCATATCCGTCTGGGTAAAATCACCTTCACAAAATCCCTGCTCCATCAGGTAATCAATCCCGGATGTCATGTAATCTTTCATACCATCAAGCAGATTATGAAATCTGCCGCTGTTTACATCACAAAGCCTTTTCTCACTTCCAATGCACACCCTCAGCATCTGGATAAACGTCATATGGTATTCCCCGTGTCCATGCAGCCAGTCCAGTATCCTGTGCATTTTATCACAGAACCCTTCTGTCTGTTTCAGGATAACCTCCAGTTCCTGCAGCAGTTTCCCGTAGTCATAAAACAGCGCAACCACAATCAGTTCCTCACGGGAGGAAAAATAACTGTACGCAGTCCCTTTTCCAATACCGGCACGTTCCGTAATCATCTGCACGGTTATGGAATTTAAGTCGGCTTTTTCCGCAATCAGTTTACTTACTGCCTCAAACATCCTCTTAACTTTCTCCGGCGGACGAAAAAGCATCTCCACACCCATGTTTTCCATCAGAGTTCCTCCTCCACCATGCTCTTTTCGCGGTTGAATGCATCATAGATACACGGAATGACGATCAGTGTCAGAACCGTTCCATACAACAGTCCGCCGATGATGGTTATTGCCATCGGACGCATCATGACCGAACCCTCGCTCGTGCCAAGCGCCGTGGTAAACATGGCAAGAACTGTCGTCAGCGTTGTCATCAGAATCGGACGGATTCGTGTGATTCCTGCCTCAATAATTGCCTCTTTCTTTGAAACGCCTTCCCTCCGCTGCTGGTTAATATAGTCAATAAGCACAATACCATTGTTTACAATCAGTCCGGAAAGCATGATAAGTCCCAGCATGGAAATAACATTGAGCTCCTGTCCGGTTAAAAGCAGCGCGATAAAACCGCCGGTAAATGCAAGCGGAATGGAAAACATAATGATAAACGGTGACGTAAGGGACTGGAACTGCACCACCATTATCAGATAGATAAAGATTACTGCAAGAAGCATCATCAGCCCCAGCTGGCTCATGGAATCGTTAATTGTCTCATCCTCACCCGCCATTTCCACATTGTATCCTTCCGGAATTTTCAGTTTGTCAATTTCTTTCTGCACACTGTCACTGACAAGCGTGATATTATGTTCCTCATCAATTCCGCAGGACACCGTCAGGTATCTGGTCTGCGAATCACGGCTGATGGTACTTAAAGTCGTTGTTTCCTCCATCTTACATATCTTTGTAAGCGGAATTTCTTTTTCTTTGCCTTCTTTGTCCGTATGCGTAAATTTAAGCTTTCGGATATCTTCCAGTTTCGGATCTTCCTGCTCCTTTGTCTGAAGATAAACGGCATAGTCCTTAATATCCGTGGAAATCGTTGTTACGCTGCGGCTGTCCGCCAGACCTGCATACACAAGCTGGTAAACCTGCGCCACGGTCATTCCATACTCCGCTGCTTTTTCCTTATCCACCTTTATTTCCAGCTGCGGGGTCGCCACATCCAGTCCGTCGTCCACATCAACGGTACCTTCCGTCTTTTCCAGAATTTCTGCCACATCCGCTGCAAGTTTCTGTAATTTATCCAGGTCATTCCCCTGAATATTAATGGACAATCCGCTTCCAAAAAAGGAGGTCATATCCATGGAAGAAGCACTGGTTGATACTTCACACTCCTCCATATTTTCCGTGCGCTTTACGATTTCATCAGATACATCGGAAGCCTTAACCCCTGACTCTTCATCCAGCAGAATATACATGCTCACGCTTTCATTTCCGCCGCCCATCAGGCTCATGGTTGAATTTCCGCCCGCCATGGCTCCTATTGTGTCAATTCCCTCAATATCTGATATCTTACTGATAACGGAATTTGCCGCATCCCTTAATTCTTTGAAGGTAAGCGTCTCGCCTTCCTTTGCCGCCACCGTTACGGAAAGCTGGTTTGTTTCCATGTCCATATCCATAAAGTTCATACCCCTGGACAAAGACAGCGCCATGCTTCCGGCAAGAAGCACCACTGAAACAATAAAGACAACCGGCTTAAACCGCAGGCATCCGGACAGAAATCCTGCATATATATCCTTAAATGCGTCAAACAGCGGATGCCTGATTTCCTTCGTGCGCCGCAGCGTTGCCGTGGACAGCGCCGGAACAAATGTAAGCGCCACCACAAGAGAGGCAAGGAGCGTAAATGCAATTGTCAGGGCAAGGTCCACAAACAGCTGCCTTGTGATTCCCTCTGTAAAAATAATCGGCGCATATACGCTGATAGTGGTAAGGGTGGACGCCACAAGCGCCCCTACCATCTGGTCCGCGCCCTGTACCGCCGCCTGCTTAATGGAATACCCTTCCCCGCGCAGACGGTAGATATTTTCTATGACGACAATGGAATTATCCACCAGCATTCCGATTCCAAGCATCAGTCCTGAAAGGGACATCATATTCATCGTGATACCGGTAAAGTACATCAGCACTACCGCCGTAATTACGGAAAGAGGAATCGAGCAGGCAATAACAACTGTCGGCTTGAAGTCTTTCAGGAATAAAAACAGTACAATTACGGCAAGTATGGCCCCGACAATCATGTTCTGGAACACACTGTCCACAATCATGTCTATGTAGATTCCCTGGTTCATAAGAACCGAAAGATGCAGGTTTTCATCCTCATCGGAAAGTCTGTCAAACTTTTCCAGAATCCGGTCAGCCACTTCACCCGTGGAATAGCCGGTCTGTTTTTCCATGGACAGCATGATACCTGGATTTCCGTTGATTACGGCATAGGTTTCATCGGAATTATCGGTCATTTCCACATCTGCAACATCAGACAGCCGGATAATACCCACATCATCCATGCCAAGGTCCAAAAGAACCAGATCCTTTAATTCATCCATGCTCTTAACGGCTTCCCCGACGCGGACCAGGTACTGGGTATCCCCTTCCATCGCATAGCCTGCCGGCATATCAAAATTCTGGGCGGTAAACAGCCCTGACAGTGTGTCTTCGCTTAAAATTTCATTTAAATCTGCGGAGTCATATGCATTTTTTCTCGCATCATCCAGATTGGACTGCGCGGTTTCCAGGGAAGATGCAGCCGTTGACAGCTCTGCCGAACCGGTGCTCATTTCCAGTGCGGCAAGCGCGGCGTTTGCGTTTAATGTTTCCAGCGCCTTTGACAGGGAAACCTTTCCGGTCTCCACCTGTTCGAGGGCACTCTCAATCGTCGCAATTCCCTGGTTGACCTGCGTCAGCAGCTTTCCGATTTCAGCTGCCGCTTTCGGCAGGTCCTCATAGGTTTCCACTTTAATGCCAAGAGGTTCAAGCGCGGCAAACATGGTTTTGATTTCTGCATTCAGCGCATCAATCTGTGCCTTTACCTCCGGAAGCTCCACTGCCTGCGGATTCTGCTTTATCATGGTAATCAGCCCCTGGTAGATTTCAGACTCCATAAAGGACTGGATGCCGCTTTGAATCTGCTTTAGGGACTTCTGCTGTTCTTTTAATTCTTTTAACTGTTTCTTTAAGTCCTTTTCTGTTTTTTCCAGTTCCTCCTGCTTTGCCATTGCCTGGTTAATGGCAGAGCTTAACTGGTCTTTTCCGGAGTCAAGGGAAGACTGGCCGTTCTCCACCTTATTCTTTCCGTCATCTATTTCCGCCTGTGCATCATCAAACTCTTTATCAATGCTCTTTCGGATTTTTTTGTTCAGTGCCTTTATTTTATCCTCATTCATTGTAACCTGGATGCTTTCTTCCAGCTGTCCGGTTGTTGTGACGGACGCCACGCCCTCTATACTCTCTATGGACGGGACCAGGTCGTTTTCTACATAGTCTGAAATTTCAGATGCATCCATCCCGTCAACATCAACTGCCGCAGCAAGAACCGGAAGCATATCCGGGTTTATTTTCATAATAATCGGTGTTCCGACGGAATCCTCCCACTGCCCCGAAATCTGGTCCAGACTCTGCTGGATCTCAATAACAACAGAATCCATGTTGGCATTCTGCTCATACTCCAGTGTAACAATGGAATAACTGTTATAGGATATGGAACGGATTTCCTTGATATTTGATGTGGTTGCCATTGCAGCCTCGATGGGCGCAGTAACATCCTTTTCTACTTTTTCCGGACTCGCCCCGATATCTGTGGTAATTACCAGCGCATACTGCATGCTCATTTCCGGTAAAAGATCCGTTGTCATTTTTGACAGCGAAACCACGCCGAGCACGATTACCAGCAGTACACCCACCAGCACGGTAAACGGCCGTTTGACACTGTACTTTGAAATCATAGCTTAACCTCCTGACTTGAACATCGATTGCATTTATTGACCGACCGGTCGGTCAGTTTCGTTTTCATTATACGCGACAGGATAAGATTTACAAGCCAAACTTCTTATTTTTTACATTTATTTTAGATTTTATACAGACCTGGGAAATAATTTCCATGAAACTTGCATACAAAAAGCAGGGATGATACCGTCCCTGCTTTCTGCTTCATTATTCTTCTTCAAGACTCTCTTCATCCACAATTGCTGCAGATGCGCCTGATACGGCTGCAATGACTGCAATCAGCGCTCCAAGAACCGCAACGCCTGCCACTGCCCCGATGATAAATAATACTTCCATCTTTCTTTCTCCCGGATTCTTTTATGATATATCCAGTATAGCACATGCCAGAGGCTGGTACAAGCTTTAGTTCAAATAATGTCAGCCTCGGAAAATTTTACAGACAGATTGTCATATAGGGAGGAATGCACAGTATGTCATCCTTTACCGCTAGATTCCGCGGATGAATGATATAACATTCGCCAATTCTTGTTTTATATTTTTCCCGGAACCGCAGAAGGGAGGCTGTTGTATAATTTTTCCCGGACTTCACCTCGACCGGAAACAGTTTATACTTTATTTTACTGTTGCTGGAAAGCAGAAAATCAATCTCTATGTCATTTCTGTGCTTTTCCTCACTGTAATGCGTGTAAAAATAAAGCTTATGACCGTTTGCGACAAGCATCTGCGCAATCATGTTTTCATAAAGCATGCCTTCATTCATAGACAGTTTTCCTGCCAGAATCTGCTTATATACCTCTGCTTCCAGCAGTTCATTTTCGTCAAATGCATGGCTGACCAGTAAACCTGTATCTCCCATGTAACACTTGACATACGCCCTTGTTTCATTTATGGACAGCCCGATATTCGGATCATTACAGAGAAAACACTCATTCGCTATCATGGAATCTGCCAGCCAGAAAAATGTATTGTCGTACTGTTCGGCATAGGAACCCTCTTTAATCTGCTTAAAGACCACCCGTTTTTCATGCTGGGAAAGCAATCCCGGCATCTGGTCATAAACTGCCAGCACTCTGGCTTTGTACTGTGCGCCGATTTTCATGATGTCGCTTCTGTATAATTCCAGTATATCTCTTTTTTCCAAGTCCGCCTGCTCAAAATCCTTATGGCTTTCCAGAAAAAGGACAACACTTTTCGGCATTCCGCCAACCAGCATATACTGTTTGAACAGCATCATGGCATTATTATGCAGACTGCGTTCCAGCGGTTTCTTTTTTTCAAAGCACTCTCTGATATAATTTATCAGCGGCTCCTCGCCAAAAGCCCACGCAAACTCCTCAAAGTCCAGCGGATTCATCTTTAAATGCCGCTCTTCCGACGGAATTACAATATCCGCTACATTTTCCCTGATGGATATCAAAGAACCCGTTTCCAGATAATCATATCTGCCGTCTGCAACCAGATATTTAATTGCTGCCCGCGCTGTGGGAAACATCTGTATCTCATCAAAAATCAGAAGGGAATCCCTTTCATACAGTTTCGTTCCATAGTAAGTGGAAACAAGCATGAACAAGGTATCGAGATCATTCATATACCGCCTGAAATAGCCTTTCAGCTCATCTGATTCCCTGGCAAAATCAATCACTATATAGCTTTTATATTCATTTTTACCAAACTCCTCGCATACGGTTGATTTCCCGATTCGTCTGGCTCCTTCAATTAACACAGCCTTTTTCCCCCGACTGGTTTTCTTCCAGTCCAGAAGCTTATCGTATATTTTCCTTTTCAGAACCATTCCGGTATCTCCTCTTTTCTTACCCTGCGCCTGATAAATCCACTATTTTGATTATGCGCACTTTTATTGTACATTATTCTTTGATTATGCGCAAGGTTAAAAAGTGTATATTCTATGATTATGCGCAGTGTTATAAAATGTCTATTATTTGATTATGCGCAGTGTTATGAAGTGCTTATTCTTTGATTATGCGCAATATTTACTGTTTTTTTTCATTTGCAATCTGCTTTCCCGCCACATCCATGTGGTAATTTTCCTTCATAATCAGCTCAGATATCGGCCCAATGGTATATCCCTGCCCTTCCAGGTTCGTCAGCATGGTATCCAGTGCCTCCGCGGTGTATTTCGCGCCGTTGTGGCAGAGAATGATTGCCCCCGGTCCCAGCGCCTTATGGTTGCACACGGTACTGATAATGGAATCCACGCCGTAATCCTTCCAGTCCAGACTGTCCACGGACCACTGGATTGGATAATATTTTAATCTGTATGCGGTTTTTATCACTGCATTGTCATACGCGCCATAAGGCGGACGGAAAAGAAACATCTCATATCCAGTCAGTTCTTTCACTTTATTATGTACATCCATCAGTTCTTTTTCCTGTTCACTCTGGGAAATCGTTGTCATATCATAATGATGCTGGCTGTGGTTGCCCAGGTCATGCCCCCTTTTTACCAGCTCCTTTACGCAGTCCGGATTATCATCCACCCAGCCGCCTGTCATGAAAAAAGTCACCTTTACCTTGTGCTTATCCAGAATATCCATGATTTTCGGAAAATCCTCCGCTCCCCATGCAGCATCAAAACTTAATGCGATCCTCTTTTCTGTTGTATCCACACAGTAAATCGGCAATTCCCTGTCCCCGACAGTTGCACTTGTAATGACTGCGCTTGTGCTTTCATAGGCAATAAAAATCAGACATGCAAAAAGAGCCACTAAAAAAAACCCGTTTTCCAGATTTTTCCGTGCCTCTTTTTTGTATTTGTTAAATTGAAATATCCGCATATTTCACCCGCCAGACGGAACTCTTATTCTATTGTATGTGCGGTTGGCAGAAGTTAGAACCTGAACTGTATTTTTGGTTTTCCTGATAAAGATTTTTTAAATCTTCAATTGCCATTTCATAGGACATAACATGGAGTCCCTGAAACATCCTGTTTAAAAGGGACAGCGGTGCCTGGGTTATAATTTCCTCCGGTGTATCATCATACAGCAGGCTCCATACACGGTACAGATACCCCGCCCAGTACATTACATCATCTGAAAAAGTTTCGCCTTTTTCAAAATGAAGCTCATCCTCCAGCACGGACATAACATAAGTTTCGCCCAGCCAGTTTGTCGGCAGGTCCTTATTGTAAAAAACCGGTGCAATTTCCGAGTGAAAAAGCCGCTCTGCAAATTTAACGGAATCAGCATTTCTCTCATTTGCAAGTAAAAAAAGCTTTGCTGACTGTCTGCATAAACTATGGTCTGCTGCCAAATTCATTCCATTCCTCCAGTATTTCATCAAAATATTTCACATCTCTGGCATGCCGGTATTTTACCTTTATCTGCGGAACAATATCCGCTGTCTGTATTTTTCTGTTTTTCTCCTGCGCGACGGCTGTTTTTAGCTCGGCATCACTTAATTTTTTTTCGTCCACTATTTTAATATGTTTATCAGAACATGCTTTTACCGTTTTAAAAACATACTGACTCCCCAATTTAACCCTGGTAAGAGCTTCTAAGAATCCCCTGTCACATACATTCATATTAAAAAATTCGTCAATAATCTGATACATTTTATCATTTGCAATTAATCCTGCAATAACATCATAATCCCGATTATATGCAATAAAAAGTGCCCAGTCCATCTGCTCCACATAATCTTCACCAAATTTTTTTACGTTCAGTCCATCCAGATTACAGTCAAGCACATAAAATCTGTGACCAGGCCATGCCGCAATCATTCCCCGCGGCTGGTCAGGTTTATCTCCCGTATAAAATCCACAGCCGAAATCACATTCTCCCCTGCTGGTATCAGGTCTGATATTCCCCCGTATTCCCTTTTTTGAACCATGATATAATCTTATCACAGGCAGCTCCTTTGTCCATGTCTTCACACATTCCTCTTTTAATAACCGAAGGCATGCCTCCTACCCTTCCAGCTCATCCGCCCTGTTAATAAAGTCCACGACCACCAGAATGGACTGCAGCGCCGCCTTCTCAGCAAACGTCTCATAATCCATGGCACCGCCTTCCCCATCGGAAATGGAGCGTAAAATTGCAAACGGCACTTTGTTGACAAAACAGACATGACCGATGCTTCCGCCCTCCATCTCTCCTGCAATCGCTCCAAAACGGGAATGCAGCAGTGTCTTCTGCGTTTCCTTGTGTAAAAAGAGGTCCCCGGTCGCAATCGTTCCCACTTTGTAGGAAATCCCCTTTTCCTGCAGACAGCGGCATAAAAGTTTGCGCATTTTTTCATCCGCCGGCAGAAAAACCTGGTTCAGTCCGGATAAAAGTCCAATCGGGTCCCCAAGTGCGGAAGTATTCATGTCATGCTGCACCACCTGGTCGGCGACTGCCACATCCATAACCTTAAGGTCTTTGCAGAGTGTTCCAGCCACACCGATATTTATTATACAGTCCACATGGAATTTAAGAATCATCGCCTCGGCACAGATTGCCGCAAATACTTTGCCGATTCCGCACACTGCGGCAACCACATCTTTTTCCCCAATTGTTCCGCTGACATATGTTACCCCGCTGTATTCTTCTGTTCTCACATTGTCCATGGACTCCTTTAATGTGTCCACTTCCATCTGCATTGCCCCTATTACTCCAATTTTCATAATCTAATCCTTTCCAAGCATATATTTTTATTCCGGATAAGTAAATTCCATATTTGTCTGTGCCTCAAGCACTGCCAGGTATTTTTCCGCTTCCTTCTGCGCTGCTGCAAGGGACAGGTTTTCATAATGCCCGCATTCAGCCGCCGACGCCCCGAACACCGGACCGTCATGCTCCAGGGTCTGTTTTAATACCTTCTTGGTTTCCTCAAAAACCTCTTTGGGACTGCGGCTGTCACGTACCAGAAGGTAAAATCCGGTCTGGCAGCCCATCGGTCCGAAATATACCACATCATTCCCCATATCGGAATTACGGATTAAAGTTGCAATCATGTGCTCCAGGGAATGCATACTGGCGTTGTCCATATAATCGCCTGCATTCGGTTTTCTGGTTCTTAAATCGTAGGTAATCACATCCCCGTCCTCTCTGGAAATATAAAATCCCGGAACAAGTATATCATGATTAATCGTAAAGCTTTTTATTTTTTCCATATTATCTCCTTTTTATCAGGCCATCCTGATGATAATTTCTGAATATTTACCTGGCAAACTGCTCCAGGTAGTTCTCAAACACAAGCAGCGCATCCTCCACCGGTTTCGGTGTACCCATATCCACACCGGCTGCCGCAAGAAGTTCAATCGGATCCTTTGAACAGCCGCCGCTCAGGAAATTATTAATGTAGCGTTCCACTGCAGGCGCACCCTCCTCTAAAATCTTTTTTGAAAATGCCACTGCCGCAGAATATCCGGTCGCATACTGGTAAACATAAAACGCATTGTAAAAATGCGGAATCCGCATCCACTCATAATCAATTTCTGTATCCACTACCATGTCCGGTCCGTAATACAAAACGTTCAGGTCATGGTAAATCCTGTTGAGCTCCTGCATGGTGAGTGTCTCACCCTCTGCCACCTTATTATGTACGATCATTTCAAATTCCGCAAACATCGTCTGGCGGAACAGAGTTGTACGAAACGCTTCCAGCGAGTGGTTCAGTAAAAACCTGCGCCTGGTTTCATCTGTTTCTGTCTCCAGCAGGTAATGGCCAAGCAGCGATTCATTGCAGGTAGATGCCACTTCCGCCACAAAAATAAGGTAATCCGCATAAGTCACGGACTGGTTTTTACTGGAATAATAACTGTGGATGGCATGCCCCATCTCATGGGCAAGCGTAAACATGCTTTCCAGGTCATCCTGCTGGTTTAACAGCACATACGGATGCGTCCCGTATGCCGCCCATGAATATGCCCCGCTTCTTTT
Organism: uncultured Lachnospiraceae bacterium; assembly: GCA_947566705.1. Classification (GTDB taxonomy): domain Bacteria; phylum Bacillota; class Clostridia; order Lachnospirales; family Lachnospiraceae; genus Roseburia. Next base: position 22,253 of record CANOLA010000011.1, read on the forward strand.
GTTTTCATTTTCACAGACATCAATCCATCCGTTTTCAAAGCCTTCCTTTAAGATACTGACGTACTCCTCCCCCATCGGGGCAAGCGCACGCGCAACAGTTTCCTTTGCCTTTTCATACGGGTAAACGCTGTCTGTATCCTTTACGAGCGGCACATACAGATCATACATGTGAAGCTCTTTTACACCAAGAATTTTTTTCCTGAGCGACATATAACGGTGCAGCGCCGGAAGATGGTTATGTACTGCCGTAACCAGACTGTCATATACGCTTTCCGGAATATTCCCCCGGCTTAAATGCATGGCGCGCACACCCGGATATTTCCGCAGCTTCGCATAAAAGTGTTCCTGCTTTAGATTACTGACAAAGGTTGCGGCAATCGTATTCCCAAAACGTTCATAAGTATGGTAAACCGCTTCAAAAACCTTCTTCCGCAGCTGTCTGTCTCCATCATGCATAAAACGGATAAAATTTCCGTGCGTAACCGTAACCTGGTTTCCTTCCGTATCCGTGACGGATGGAAATTTCAGGTCCGCGTTATTAAACATGGAAAAAATATTTTCCGGACCAGCCGCCAGTTCTTTTGCTTCCGCCAGAATATTTTCCTCCGCAGGTGAAAGCGTGTGCTCCCGTTCCCGTAAAATTACTTCCAGTGCCCGGCGGTAATGGCTAAGCCCCGGCTCCTCACCAAAAAAGGCATCCAGCCTCTCTTTTGGGATTGCAAGTATCTCCGGCTCTGCAAAACTTACAGCAGAAGCAGCCTCCACCCTGACAGAATCCGCCTTTGCCGCATACCCCTGGTACTTCGCATCTGCCATGTCCTGGTGCCAGCTTTCATTTGCATAAACATAAACCCTTGACAGATGGAAGGAAAGCTCATCCTGCTTTTTGAAAAATGCAAGCAGAACAGCTGCACTTTCTCCCAGTGTACCGTTAAACGCTGACAGCTCTCCTATCAGTGTACGGACTTTATGAACTTCCTCTTCCCATTGTTCATCGGAAGCAAACAGATCCGTAAGTTTCCATCGATACTCTCCGGGAATCTCCGAACGCCTGCGCAGCTTTTTTTCTGCCATAATACCTCCTTTATCTGCCTTGCTCCATCGTCTTTTATTTTTTAATCAGTGTTCCCATTCCTCCGGTAAGTTCGCCGGCCTCTTTATTCAGCTTCGTAATTAAAGCTGAACGGATGGCGGATTCACCAATAAAATCAATTGCCGCCTCAATCTTCGGAGCCATGGTTCCCGCCTCAAATTCTCCTGCCTCCAGATACTTTTTCGCATCGGAAAGGGAAAGCGTATCCAGTTTTATTTCATCCTCTTTTCCGAAATTCAGGCAGACTTTGTCCACACTGGTAAGAATTACCAGCATATCCGCATGAAGAAGCTCTGCCAGTTTTCCTGCTGCCAGATCTTTTTCAATAACGGCGCTGGCCCCCTGCAGTCTGTGGTTCTGCGCAAGCACAGGAATACCTCCGCCGCCGCAGGCAATGACCACCTGGTCCGCATCGGAAAGCGTACGGATTGCATCAATTTCAACAATATCCACCGGCTTTGGCGCTGCAACCACCCTGCGGTAACCGTTTTCCACACTCTTTACATGGTTTCCTTTTCTCTCTTCTTCCTCAGCTTCTTCTTTGTTCATCACACGCCCGATCAGCTTGGATGGTTCGTAAAATGCTTCATCATACGGATCTACAACGACCTGCGTCAGAACGGTTGATACTGTCTTGTAAATCCCCCTGTTTAACAGCTCGGTGCGGATTGCATTCTGTAAATCATAGCCGATATATCCCTGGCTCATTGCAGAGCACACGGAAGTCGGCGTTGCCGTATACTCCGGATACAGACGGCAGAACTCGTTCATCGCCGTATGGATCATCCCCACCTGCGGTCCGTTGCTGTGGGTAATCACCACCTGATAATCCTCCCTGATAAAATCAGCCACCGCCTTTGCTGTCCGTACTGCTGCCTTCTGCTGCTGCGGCAGTGTACTTCCGAGTGCTTCATGCCCCAGTGCAATCACAATTTTCTTTTTTTTCATATTATATTCCCTCCTCGCTTGAACATCTGCCCACACCTCAGGCCTCTAAAAACATTTTCCGTGAAATAAAATTATATACGGTAACAAGCAGGGCTGAAAGTATTTTTGCCACTGCATAAAATATCCTGAAAAACTCCACGGCTATCCACATAATCATCTGGTTAAATGCCAGTCCCACCAGACTGAGTGCCACAAAAATAAGCATTTCCTGCATTTTACTGAGATTATCCCTGCCCTGGAAGACAAACCGCATACTGAGTATATAATTCACTATAACAGAAACGGTAAAAGACAATGCACTTGCCCCAAAATAGCCTACAACGCCAAATTCTGTCAGCAGTACCATCAGTCCGTAATCAATACAAAAACACAATGTTCCAACTATTCCGAACTTGCCAAACTGCACCAGCAGCTTCTCTGCTCTCTTCATTTCTGACTCCTGCGAAAAATAGATTGTCCTATGGACAATCTATTATATCGCATTTTATTCATTTTGTCTATTTTGACTGTTTTCTAATTTGCACCGGTCTGTGACCCAAGCTTCACTTCAATGGTCTGTTCCTCATAGCCGTTGTTCAGACGGCTTAATTTGATTTTTACCTTCTGGCCGGATTTATAGTAGGTCATCAGTTCTTTCAGCTCCCTCATGGTTCCAACTCTCTGTCCGTCAAATTCGGTGATAATATCCCCCTGACGGAGTCCTGCCTTATCAGCGGCAGAGCCTTCAACCACCTCAACAATGCAGATGCCCTCCGGCATATTGTAAGCTTCCGCAACATCCGAAGAAATATCGCTTCCCTGGACGCCAAGGTATGCACTCTCGGATTCATCCACCTTTTCCCGTGTAATTAACTGCTCCACTATCGGCATTGCATCAGAAATCGGAATTGCATAGCCAAAGCCTTCCACATCAGTGTCTGCATACTTTACGGAATTGATGCCGATTACCTCCCCGTTTGCATTGAGGAGCGCACCGCCGCTGTTTCCCGGATTGATGGCTGCATTTGTCTGAATCATGTTATTATTGATAATCGTCTGCCCGGTCTGTGTATCCTGCACTGTAATGGTACGTCCCAGCGCACTGACAATACCGTTTGTCACAGACTGTCCGTATCCTAAGGCATTTCCGATGGCAATCACTCCCTGGCCGACCTCAAGGCTTTCGGAATCCGCAATCGTGGCTACCCTTATGGAATTTAAGGTTTCCGGCTTAATACTGTCCAGCGCAACCCTTACAACTGCAAGGTCATCCGCCTTATCAGTCCCCTTCACCTCACAGCTTACGGTTTCATTATCCGAAAACTGGACCGTAAGGGTATTTGCATCTGCTACCACATGGTTGTTTGTCACAATGTACAGATAATCATTATCCTGCCGGATAATGATACCGGAGCCGCAGCTTTCGCTTTCCCTCTCCTGGGTTCCCCAGAATGTCTGGTAGGAAACGGTGCCGGTATTTGTAATTGCCACGATGCTCGGCATTGCAGCCTTTGCAATCGCAGATACATCAGAAAGATCCTTTGCACTGCCGGTGTTTGTCTGCTGCACGGATGAAGAGGCACTGCCGCTGTCCTTTTTCCCGGCTTCCTTACTGCTTTCACTGGTAATGCCAAGCGCTTTTGTACCTGCATAGCTGATACCAGTAAAAATTCCGCCTGCCACCAGTCCGAACACTGCTGCAACCGCTGCGGCCTTTGCAAGTGTAATGCCAAAACCGGATTTTTTCTTCGGTTTTTTTACCTTCCCGCCTGATGGCTGTGTATAAGTCTGGTACGCCGGCTGGTTACTGTACTGCTGGTACGGATTCTGCTGCATGCCATTTCCTGCATATCCGTTCTGGCTGCCGGCTGTGTACTGGCTGTTCCAGCCGTTCTGGTTATTCTGGTTGTTCTGGTTCTCCTGGTCTGTATTATTGTTATTGAAATAATTATTATCCATATTGATAGTCCCCTTTCTTGTTTTCTAGGAGTATTCTACCCGTAATCTGTGTTCAAATTGTGATAAAAAATTGTAAAAATTGTGATAAGCGGACTTTCATGCGGTTTGCTCCTTTTACTCCACCGTCACAGACTTTGCAAGGTTCCTCGGCTTATCCACGTCCAGACCTTTCCCAACAGACACATAATAACCAAACATCTGCAGGGGGATGATTGCAAGCGAATTGGTAAAATATTTGTTTGTCTTCGGAATGTAGATTACACGGTCAGCAGTCTTTTCAATTTCAAAATTATCGTCATTTGTCACGGCAAGCACATAGGCCCCCCTTGTTTTTACCTCAACAATATTGCTGATAATTTTTTTATAGAGCTCTTCCTGCGTTACAACAGCCGCTACCAGCGTCCCTTCCTCAATCAGGGAAATCGTCCCGTGCTTTAACTCTCCCGCAGCATATGCCTCGGAATGGATGTAGGAAATCTCCTTAAGCTTAAGCGAGCCTTCCAGCGAAATCGCATAATCCACCCCGCGCCCGATAAAGAATACATCACGCGCTGCAACATAACGGCTGGCAAACTTCTGGATTTTTTCTTTGTTGCCAAGCAGTATTTCTATCTGGTTCGGAAGCATTTCCATTTCGTGCAGGTATTCTGTCAGCGTCTCCCCGTCAATCTGTCCCCTTGCCTCGGCAAATTTGATTGCAAGCAGATACTGCGCAACAAGCTGGCAGCTGTATGCCTTGGTGGTTGCAACCGCAATCTCCGGCCCCGCCTGCGTATACATGACTTTATCCGCTTCCCTCGCTATGGAACTTCCCACAACATTTACAATGCCAAGCGTCTTTACCCCGTATTCCTTTGCAAGGCGCAGCGCGGCAAGGGAATCCGCGGTTTCCCCGGACTGGCTGATAACAATTACGAGCGCACCTTCCTCTAAAATCGGATTACGGTAACGGAATTCAGATGCAAGATCCACTTCCACCGGAATTCTTGCAAGCCCCTCAAAAATATATTTTCCGGTCACGCCTGCATGGTATGCAGAACCGCATGCCACAATATAAATCTTTGTCACTGCCCGGATTTCCTCATCAGTCATCCCCAGCTCTTCAATCACTATTTTATCATCTTTGATACGAGGACGGATGGTATCCCTGACAGCTTTCGGCTGCTCATATATTTCCTTAAGCATAAAATGCTCATAGCCGCCTTTTTCCGCAGCGTTGATATCCCATTCAATATGTTTTGACTGTTTTTCAACCGGCTCTCCGTCCACATTGAAAAACTCAATGTTATCCTCTGTCAGGCGTGCAATTTCCTCATTTTCGATAAAGTATACATCACGGGTATACTTTAATACCGCCGGAACATCAGAGGCAATCAGATTTCCCTCCTTTGCCTTTCCGACAATCAGGGGACTGTCTTTTCTGACACTGTATACCTCATCCGGAAAATCCGAAAAGATAATACCAAGCGCATAAGAGCCCTCCACACGCTGAATCACTTTTACAACTGCGGTAAGCGGATCTTTGTCGTATTTATTATAGTAGTAATCCAGAAGATGCGCCACTACCTCCGTGTCTGTTTCTGAACGGAACACATACCCCCTGTCCGTCAGAACCTTTTTCAGTTTCAGGTAATTTTCAATAATTCCATTATGCACAACAGCAATTGTCTGTGCTTCGTTAAAATGCGGATGCGCATTCGCTTCTGTAGGCTCTCCGTGTGTCGCCCAGCGCGTATGCCCGATTCCGATGTGCCCCGGCATATTTTCCCCGTCATGCGTCAGCTCGCTTAATACTTTCAGTCTGCCAGTTGACTTACTGATAACAATTTTTTCCCCGTCATAAACTGCCATCCCGGCAGAATCATATCCGCGGTATTCAAGTTTTGACAGACCATCCAGAAGAATCGGGGCTGCCTGCTTTTTTCCAACATAACCAACTATTCCACACATATCATTTTCCTCTCTCTATATTGCAATGCCATTCTTCTTTAAAAGCTCCCTTGCCGATTCCACGGAATCCGTTCCGGCCGCATTTTTCACCGGGGCAAATTCCCGTTCACGGCAGACTTCAAACGGCAGGCAGTTTTTCATCATATAAACCATATCCAGTATCAGCGTTTCAAACTTAAAAGCGTTTGGCTCTTCTGGTTTTTGCAGCCTGCCCCCTCCGTCAAGATACGGCACCTTCTTTTCCACAACATGAAGCGGAAGATTTGAATGAACAATATCCATCAGCTCTCCCACAGAAAACAGGTAATTCAGTATTACGCCAAAACCGTACAGCAGTGTCCCGTTCTCATCCACTGCCTCCGCCATTTCCGGAGTCAGGTCATAGTATTCCACAATGGACGGCCTGCCGTTTTCCAGGCACATGGCGCCCACACGCTCATACGGATCCACCTTCTTCACTACTTTGGCGCCGCTGACACAGCCTGATAAAACCGTTGCTCCCACAAATACCGGGTCTGCAATACGCTGCAGCACATTATCAACAGCAAATACATTCAGCCATTCCACGCCTTTTTCTTCCAGATCCTGTTTTAATCCGGCTTTTAACATGGATTTAAACCAGCCTCCATTGCCATTTGGCGACATTGCAAGGGAATCCTCAGATTCCAGCAGGATATTGCCGTCAAAATCCACCGCCGGAACCATCTCCTGCACGAAAAAACTGATATAATCACTGTTATAGCCGAAATAATCTTGCTCTTTAAAAAATTCCCGCGTTTCTTTGTCATTTTTCTCACTTGTCATAATATACAGGGGAATACTCTCTCCGGCTGCCTGCCTGAGATTTTCTATAAGCTGCTCAAAGATGTAGAGATTTTTGTGCACTCCAATGTTAAACATTCCTTTTGCCCGGTCAAAGCCCAGTCTGGTTCCCTGACCTCCGGCAAGCAGGACCGCCCCGACTTTTCCCTGGTTTATAATTTCCAGGCCCTTTGCCCGGAACTCTTCCCTGCGTGGTTCAATTTCTGAAAGTTCCATCGCTTTTAATGGTTCAAAATGTCCGCGTTCCCTTTTCTTTTCATGTATCAGCTCCAGGCATGACCAGTCCATTTCCTCCAGCTGTTTTTCAATTCGGCCGGGAATCTCTGCACCCAGAAACCTGGACAGGTACTTCTGGTCTGTATCCTGTATCCGCTGCTTTATTGTGTCTTTCAAAATAATAGTCTCCTTATTATATGCTTTGCTCCATACAGTAGTAGACCAATCAAAATTATGACTGGTCTACTGACATTTTATGCCTTTTCATTTTATTCAGTGCTTTTTTTCAGCTGGTCCGTACCATCTGCTCCCACCGTTTCGTTATATTCCGAGGTATCCACTTTTACAGCATCCGCGGTAACACCGGTCTTTGTCATAATGGTATCGCTGATTGTCTTTACTGTCTGCGAACATACATAGTTTTTATCGTCAAACATATATTCATGCAGCTGCTTCACGTTGTTCGCCAGGTCAATCGGAACTACCGTATCCCCGCTGGTAAGATTTTTGGTTGTCAGGTCAAACGGAAATCCCGTGGTGCTTTTTATATTGTAATTCATGACATCCTTTGCCAGTGACAGTATCCGGCTGGTGGACATACTCGTCTGGATATGGTCAACAACGGTATTACATATCTGTGTCAGTGTCCCGATTCCCGCCTTCTTTGCCTTTTCCAGCATTGCCTGCAGCACGATTCTCTGACGGGATGCACGCTTGTAATCATCCCCGGCAAGCTTACGGATTCTGGCATATGTGGTCGCCTGTGTACCGTCCAGATGCACTTTGCCGTATGTGGTTACATCCGGTGTAATTTTACCGGTTACTTTATCCACATCCTTTTTGTATTTGTTAATCTGGAGCATTTCACCCTGCGTAATCTCAAGGTCAAGTCCGCCAAGGTCATCAATCACCTCTACCACGGCTGCCCAGTCAACGCTGACATATTCCTTAATATCAAGGTCCAGATTGGAATTAAGCATCTGGACTGCCTGGGTTGCCCCGCCGCGTGCATAAGCGCTGTTGCACTTGGAGTAACTGCCGCTTCCAACCGTCAGATAAGTATCGCGGTATACAGATATCAGCTTTACGTCCTTGGTTTTGTTGTTGATACTTGCAATCATGACAACATCGGAATTTCCGCCGTTGTAACTGCCCTGGGATCTGTTGTCCAGACCAAAAATTGCGATATTGGTATATCCTTCCAGCGATTCCTTTGTATTTTCATCCAGATCCTTGTTAATGCCCGCTTCCGAAACATCCATCTCATCATGATTGATCCGGTTCAGCATCTGGAACCCGTACGCAGCCACCAGCAGCACACCAAGAAACAGAACCTCAAACGCAAATAACAGCAGCTTCCTGCTCTTCTTTTTCTTCTTTTTTCTTTTTTTATTATTTGCCATATTTTTATTCCTTTTGCCTGTTATGTATATACAGCCATGCCTGAGCATAGCTTGTCCGTTCTTCCTCTGACATATCCGTAAATTTTTCCAAATCAAGATTGGTCAGGCGCATCTGTCCGTCTCCGCACTGAAGACATTCCACATCCTTACGCCTGGATACCATCCGTATCCAGCCGCACTGTGGACAAATATATATTTTCATCATCGCATTATACCGCTTATTCAAAAGCCTTAAGCACTTCTGCCTTTAATTCCTCAAGCGTCTGGTCTGCCCCTGCAAGTGAAGTTCCCTTCACACCTACATAGAACTTAATCTTAGGCTCCGTGCCGGACGGACGCACACAGCACCATGCATTGTCAGAAAGCTCATAATACAGCACATCGGAGGACGGAAGTCCGGTTGGAGCGCTCTGTCCGGTCTTTAAGTCCTTTCTGGTATCCGCCTTGTAATCCCTGACTGCAAGCACTTCAAATGCACCAAGCTTTTCAGGCGTGTTATTTCTTGCCCTGCCCATAATTTCCTTAATCTGCGCAGCGCCGTCAATGCCTTTAAGCGTCATGGTCGCAATTCCTTCCCTGTAGTAGCCGTATTTTTCATATATTTCTATCATGCCGTCCCACAGCGTTTTTCCCTGCGACTTGTAAAAAGCGGCAACTTCACAGAGCATGCACACTGCTGCCGGAGCATCCTTATCCCTTGCATATGTACCAGGCAGGCATCCGTAGCTTTCCTCGAAACCAAATACATAATTCTTTTCACCGGATTTCTCATATTTAAGCATCTGCTCACCAATATACTTAAACCCGGTCAGCACTTCCACCAGCTCCACGCCGTATGCAGCTGCAATTGCCTTAGCCATGTCTGTGGATACAATGGATTCCACAAGCACCGGGTTTTCCGGCATTGTATTATTTTCACGCTTCTGGCCAAGAATATACTCCGCAATCAGCATGGCAGACATATTTCCGGTAAATGTCACATATTCCCCTGTCTTCGTATCCTTGCAGTATACCCCGAGGCGGTCGGCATCCGGGTCAGTGGCAAGCACAAGGTCAGCGTCCTTTTCTTTTGCCAGCTTAAGCGCAAGCTCCCATGCATCCGGGTTTTCCGGGTTCGGATACGGTGCCGTCGGAAAATGTCCGTCCGGAACGGCCTGCTGCGGCTCAATGTATACATTCTCAAATCCCAGGTCCTTTAATACCCTCTTAACCGGCTCTAAACCTGTGCCGTGAAGCGGTGTATAAACAATTTTAATATCCTTTGCCATCTGTTTTATGATTTCCGGATGAATGGAAAGGGAACGCAGTGTCTTAAAGTAATCCTCGTCCAGCTCCTCCCCTATGATATTGTACAGTCCTGCCGCCACAGCATCATCCTTTTCCATTGTCTTTACCACGGAAAAGTCTGTCACCTTCTGAACCTCTGCCATAATGCCGGTATCATGCGGAGGCGTCACCTGCGCGCCGTCCTCCCAGTATACCTTGTATCCATTATATTCCCTTGGGTTATGGCTTGCAGTAATCACAATACCTGCAATACAGCCAAGCTGCCTTACTGCAAAAGATAGTTCCGGAACCGGGCGAAGTCCGGAAAACACATATGTTTTTATACCGTTTGCTGCAAGCGTAAGCGCCGCTGCATCCGTAAATTCATCTGCCATCAGACGGGAATCGTGTGCAATCGCCACACCACGCTCCTTCCCGTCCTGGGTCAGAATATAATTGGCAAGCCCCTGTGTCGCCTGCCTTACGGTATATATGTTCATCCGGTTCGTTCCTGCCCCGATGATTCCGCGGAGTCCGGCTGTACCAAACTCCAGGGTCCGGTAGAAACGGTCCTCGATTTCTTTCTCATCCCCTGCCAGTGCCTTAAGCTCTGCCTTCGTATCTTCATCAAAATATGCATCGCTGCACCATTTTTCATACTCCTGCCTATAATCCATAGCCTCCCGTACCTCCTGTATTTCTTATATAATTCCACGCTTTTCCATTCTAGCACAATCCGTATCGTTTGAAAAGTTATTACTGAAAAAATCTGCCGGAAGTTACGGAACCGCAGAAAAAAAAGACACGTAAAAACGCCGCATCGTACAATTTTTGTATCGACACAGCGCCTTCACATGTTGTTCCATTCTGCCATTTTTATCTCCTTACTGTAATACTTTGCAGGAGTTTCCTGCTAGCAGTATGCCTGAAACGTCTGATCCTCCTCAAGCTCCAGCATCCGCATCTGTTTTTTCAGAATCCCGTCAAAGGAACCCTTTTTTGTATTCGCCTGCTGGTCATCCCTGTTCCGCGGTGTGAAATATGAAACAGTCGTTACCGGACCTATCGGAATAATTACCTGATATCTCTGCTCGAACTTTGCTGCGGTAACACGCCTCCCTTCCGTGATTGGCGGTTGTAATGTTCCGTCCCATGGAGCATTACTCTTTTATTGTTTCAATATATTTATCGGACTTTTCAGGATTTTATTTAGCTTTTTCTGAAAATTTTTATTTAAAATACAAAAAGCGGCAAAACCATGAAGATTCTGCCGCTTTTTTCATTATTTTATTATTTCTTTTTTTCCATTGTATAGGCCTGTGTAACAAGTTCGTAATGGTCAAATGTTGGATGGCTGTAAGTACCTTTGGAAACAGAATATTCTGATGTTGTCTCAGTTGCTTTCTTATTCACATAAGCAGTCCTTCTTGTCATATCAATAATATTTCCCTGAGAATCATAGGAAATCAGGTAATTTACTACCTGTACATTCTGATTCAGCTTATTCTTAATCCTGAGCTTGAAGGTAATGTTCGTTCCATCGTCCGCCTCGTCCATCTTTGTAACGGTCAGGTTTTTCTTTGCCACGTTCTTATATGTATATCCCGGATCACGTTCAGCGGCAGTCACTTTTGCCTCACACTGTGAAAAATCAATATTCTGGTCCCTTCCAACGTAAATACTGTCATATGCGGTCTTTCCCGTCATAACATAATTTACTCTTTCAACATCCTCTTTAATAACCTGTCCGGATGCATTTTTAAGTGTATACCGTACCTCAGCCCTTTCAAAGGTCTGCTTGGTATTATTCTTTACTTCCAGCAGGACATATCCTGAATCCAGCGGCTTGACAGTTGCTGTAATATCCAGTTTATTTACAGTTACCTTCAGCTTTTTGGTATGGGTCTTTCTGGTGTAATCCTTATATTTAATGGTGACGGTTGCGCTGCCGGTCTTTTTTGCCTCCAGAGTGCAGGCATTGGTTCTGTCCTTTACCTTTGCAGTCTTTACCACTTTTTTACTGGAGGAGGATACACTTGTAACCGTTGCGCCATAAATGATGTACTGGAACTTCTCCCCCACATACATGGTCTGCTTCGTTGCTGCCTTTACAGCAGGTACAGGCATAAACGCTGTCATCACCATGGCAAACAGCACAAGCGCCGTTACTGCTTTTGCCAGCAGGTTCTTTCTGATCTTAAATTCTTTTTTCATAACACACTCTCCTTATCTAATACTGGTTCGCAAATCTTCCATATCCTCTCTCCTGCAGAATATGAACTGTCTATTTATTCACACGCACTGTACAGCTGTATGTCTTTCCGTTGACTTTCATTTTAATGGAAGCCGTTCCCGCACCCTTTGCCGTAACTTTTCCGTTTTTGTTTACTGTTGCGACTTTTTTATTGCTGCTGCTCCAGGTAATCCCCTTTGTTTTTCCGGATGCCTTAAAGGTTCCGGTCTTTCCTACGGAAAGCGTCAGGGTGCTTTTGTTTAAGGTGACATTTCCGCAGCCTGTTGTGGTAAAGTTCTTATCCGCTTTGCTTGAAGCAATAGAGGATGCCATATAGGACTTTCCTGCAATGGTCACGTAATTTTCAAGGTGTGACCTGCCGTTCTTTTCCTTTACCTTTATTCCATAATGGGTAAGGATTTTATGGTATGCCCCCGTGTAACCCTTGTAATTGACCTTACCGCCCTCGAATGCCTTTTTTACGGAAACGGAAGTTCCGGACGGGTCCACATTTTCCTTCATCCACTGGTTTGCAGCAACTGCCTTTTCATAATCGCTCATATCCGCAGTCACATAATTTGCCCAGACTACCTTTAACACATTTTCCTGTGTGCGCTTTAAAACCTTAAATGTATAACTGTATCTCTTAGAGCCAACAGTTGCTGTAATCTGTGTTTTTCCTGCCTTAAGCGCCTTAACGCGCCCTGTTTCATCAACCGTTGCAACAGACGGACTGGAACTTTTCCATACCGGTGCGCTGGAAGCGTTTAAAACAGCTATTTTTCTGCTTTCGCCCGCATACATGGTGCGGTCACCTGTCTGGACCTGTAAGGACTTTCCGTTTGAGAAATTAATATTGTTTGCAACTGCAAATTTTTCCGCTGCGGAACCATACGGCGCCACAATGGTCAGACGGCTCATGTTGCAGCCTGCAAACGCCAGCTTGTCAATTTTTGTCACGCTAGCCGGAATCACAATCCTGTAGAGCTGAACCTGGTTTGCAAACGCTTCCTTCTGAATTGTTTTATAGCCGGATGGTATTGTTACACTTTTAAGCTGTGTAAGCAGGCTTACATTTCCGCCGATATCCGTAACAGTATAGGTTCCGTTTTTACCGGATGCATAATTCTTCGGAAATGTAATATCCGTTTTTGTTCCCCCGTACAGACCAATGGTGCATCCGTTCTTTTTGGTTGCCCCCTTTGGAACATAATAAACAAAACCGTCGGAATCCTGCGCATAAACAGAACCATCCGAATCCACGGATTCAGAAACTATATTTGCCGCCCATGCAGTATCAGGTGCACAGACTCCGCTTCCTGTAACAATCATGCCCGCTGTCAGCACTGCTGCCGTCAGCTTTTTTAATAAGCTCATTTTTTCCACTGGTAATGCCTCCCATTCATTTTTAAGTAATACTGTACTTCTGTAATACCTTATTATACTGCCTGGACCTGGTTTTCTCAATCCTTTTTTGAAAAAACCAGGTTATTCCAGACACGTAATGCTAATTTTTATCTTTTTTGTCCTTCTTGTCCTTATCTTTCGGCTTTTTAATATCACTCTTTACTTTCCCCTTAACTACAAGAAGCTTATCCTTTCCTTTCTTTACTGTTATGGAATTCTTGGTAACAGTAATCTTCTGTTTGGAGGAAGTATTGATGGCAATCGGTGTCCTGCTGCACTTTTTAATTGTATTCCCCTTGATTGCCAGAGCATTTTTTGTGGAGTAAATATAAATTCCCTCCTGTGTTGCCGTCGTAATTTTATTATAGCCGATCATACTTTCCACTGTGGAATCATCCCGTATCAGTATGCCTTTTCCCTTCGTATTGGAAATGGTATTATATTTGATTCCGTCTGCTGAACAGTTCTCACTCAGCTGGATGGCATGCATCTGGTTTTTGGAAATTTTGTTTGATGAAATATTTCCGGTCACAGAACTTCCGTCATACAGTGCAATGGCATATTTTTTATTTTCTGTCAAAGTATTTTTGGTAACGGAATTTGCTGCGGATTCTTTATTGATAAATATTCCGTTCTGGATACATTTGGAAACCTTGTTTCCAGTAATGCTTCCGTTTACAGTACTGTTGTCATAAAGGTTGATACCATGCCAGCCGGTACTGCTTATGGTATTGTTCCGGATTCCTTTTGCCGAACAGTAGCCGCTTAAATGGATTCCGTTATCCGCACAGCCCTTTATGGTATTTTTTTCAATATAGCCGGTTACCTTACTGTTATCATATATATTAATCCCGTAGTAGTCCCCGCCGGTAATTTTATTTTCTGAAATTGTCTTTGCAGACGAAAAATCCTCTATAAAAATACCATGCCTGGTTGCATTTTTGATTTCATTTTTCTGAATCATAATGTTCTGGCTTGACGCATCAACTGTAATGCCGTCTTCCCATGAATCCGCATAGGTATTGGTAATCTTATTGCCGGAAACAGCGCTGTTTCTGACATCTGACAGGTGGATTCCGTAGCCGCAGGTTTTAATTGTGTTTCCAATGATATTTACGTTGCTGATATAATAGTTGTCAGCCGGAATAACATCATCAGAACCATTTCCGGTCGCCTGCTTGTCCTGTTCAAGTTCATAGCCGTATACACGGATTCCCGTATATTCATCAGCATACCTGTCTTCGCTCAGTGCAATGATATTATTGGAAATATAGGTATTTGCATCCGGCATACGCTGCGGATTAATTTCCTGCGTACCATCAAAAATCGTCGTGTATACCGCCTTGATTGCCGTATTATCGTTTACCGGCGGCTTAAAGTATTCAAACACAATCCCGGCACCGCAGTTGACAATCATGTTATCCTTAATATCACAGTTTCTGTAATTTAACGCAACGATACACTCTCCGTCCACGTTACGGAAAATATTGTCCGTAATCTTTATATCGGTATGGTAACGGCCGATCAGCATATTGTGCGTTCCCAGTCCTCTCGGTACATTCTCAAAGGTACATCCGGTTACAAGCACATTTTTCATCGGCGTCCCGTCCAGGATAATTCCGCTGAACACATATGTGGAACAAGGCATGTCAAACTGGAGCGCCTCCTGCTTTCCGGTGGATTCGTTTCCAGGCATTTCCATCAGCTTGCAGTTTTTAATGGTAAAACCGTCAATTGCGGCAATCTCCATCTGGTGGGCACATCCCCCGCCGCTGATGATGCAGCCGTCAAAGGTGACATTTTTTGCATGCGCCATCCGTATCAGGGAAGAGGAATTGGAATTGTTTCCCATCCATGTTCCGCCTTTTACGGTGATATTTGCAATCGTTCCATATCCGCCCATCGTCGCAATGTTTTTATTGCTTTCCGGTCTTCCAAGCATAATCATATTGCCGGAATTTTTGGTATAGGTCAAGGTCACTCCGGTAAGGTCAAGCGTCGTATTTCCAAAAATATGAAGGGTACTCTTTAAACTGTAATTTCCGGCAGGTACCTTCACGGTAAAAATTCTCCCTGCCTGGTAATTCATCCTGGCATAGTCCAGCGCATTGTCAATGGCGTCCCAGACAGACGGTGCGGAATCCACATCCACCGTAATCGTATTCCCGTCTACACTATAACCCGACCCTGCACTGACCGGCTCTGCCCCGGTTCCTGTCCAGATACTGCCTGCAAAGAGTAAAAACGTAAGTAAAACAAGTCTTAACATTGTCTTTCTTAAATATCTCATTTCTTTACCACCCCGTTAATTATATGAATTTTATCCTTTCCTTTTTCTGCTGTAATCTTATTTTTGCTGACTGTAATTTTCTTTTTAGAGGATGTATTAATCACAACCGGATACGCTGATACGTTCCGGATGGTATTTCCACTGATTTTCTTTGTATGGCATTTTAATGAAACGGAAATCCCGTGGGATTTGCATCCGTCAATTTTATTGCCGGTAATTCCGCTGCTTACCGTGCACTTGTCATATAAACCAATGCCAGTGCCGCCGCTCTTTTTTACTGTATTTTTATTTATGCTCTCTGCACTGCATCCATGATTCAGAAAAATGGCGTTGGATTTACTGTTTTCTATGGTATTTCCGGTAATTCCATGGATTACCTTGCTGTTATCGTAAAGACCGATTCCGTATTTCCCGCAGGAACCAAGGATTTTATTGTCTGAAACTGTCTTTGCGATCGTTTTGTGCTGCAGGAATATCCCGTAACGGGCTGCCTTTTTGACAGTGTTTTTCTGAATAGAAAGGTTTTTGCATGCAAACTCTGCAAAAATCCCGTCTTTTTCTGAGCCCTGCTTAATATTTTCTATGGTATTTCCTTTTACCACTGCATTGGATGCATCCATCAGATGGATGCCATGTCCGCAGGTTTTTATCCTGTTCCCGGAAACTGTGATGTTTTTTACCGAATAATTTCCTTTTGGAATCAAGTCTGAAGAACCTTTTCCAGTTGCCCGTGTATCTTTTTTCAGGTTAAATCCGTATATTTTGATTCCAACACGTTCGTCTGCGTGTTTTTTAGCAGACAGCGTAATATCATTACCGGAAATGACCGTTTTTACATTGTTGTCAATCTTTCCCTTTTTTACTGTTTTTCCATCATTAACCGTTGTATAAACTGCCCTGGCCCCCGGCTTGAAATTCTGGAACAGGATTCCCGCCCCGCAGTTTTTGATTTTATTTGCCGTTATGGTACAGTTCCTGTAGTTTAAGGCAATAATGCATTCCCCGTCAACGTTCTCAAAAGTATTGTTCAGGATTTTAATATTTTCATGATATACCCCGACCAGCATGCTGTGGGAGCCCAGCCCGCGCGGTACGTTTTGAAACGTGCATCCGGAGACTGTGACATTTTTCATGGGCGTACCGTCCAGCTCAACGCCCGAAAAAATGTATGAAGAACATGGAATGTCCAGCTGCAGGGCTTCCTGCTTTTCATCTGTGCCATTCCCTTTCATATCACGGAATGTACAGTTTTTTACGGTAAATCCGTTAATTGCCGCAACCTCCATCTGGTGGGCGCATCCTCCGCCCGAAAATGTACAGCCGTCAAATGTGATATCCGTTCCGTGAGCCATTCTGACCAGTGAAGAGGAATTTACATCATTTCCATGAAAAGTTCCGCCGGTAATGGTGATTTTTCCCTTTTGTCCGTATTGCACGGTATTTTTTCCTGATTCATCCGTATGGCTTAAAAGTATCATGTTTCCGGTTTTTTTTGTGTATTTTAAGGTAACGCCCGTTAAATCCACTTTCACCCCGGGAGAAAGAATTATTTCACTGCCCTGCTCGTACTCCCCCGCCGGGAGCTTTATCGTGTATGTCACACCTTCTTTTTTATGGTCTGTAATATACTGCAACGCCCTTTTAAAACCGGTTTCCACCGGAACAGACGGGTTTAAAACCAGGGTTGTTCCCGAAACTGTATAATCCCCCGCTGCCTTAACAGTTCCGCAGGCATGCACCACAGCCAGTGCCGCACAAAACAGTACTGCAGCCAGAATCCTTCTGCGGGTTTTTCCCAAAACCATTCTGTCAGTCCCCTTTCTTCATTTGTTATTCCCACACTGCCACCATGATAAGCTTCATTCCGCGTTCCAGTGTCCACTCCGGTATCACTTCCCCGTCCCGGAACAGGTACGGATTTATTCCTTTCCCCGGTTTCAGGTCCCCGCCGCCGTGATACATATGGTCACTGCAGTACCACAGCTGCTTTCCATCCACCCTGACGCGCAGCTTCCATCCGGCAAAGTTTTTTCCTTCCAGTGTGTATCTGCATTTCTGCAGCGTGCGCTTTCCATCGTTTTCCCAGACCGTCTGGTCCTTGTATTCCCAGTTCCCGCTGCCCACGCGCTCCACCACACTCCCATCCTCCGGGGTGTAATGGCTCACGGCATCCTTTGCGCCGCTGTTGTAGTAGACATAAAACGGATGTCTCCCCATCCGCTCTTTGTTGTTTAAAAGCATTTCCTCTGTAATAAAATCCGTACAGAGGGTATTCACCCCGGAATCCAGCAGTTTCTGTGCCGCCGCCAGATCCTTATTTACAGTATAACACATTACATACAATCCTGCATTCCGAATTTTTTTAACAAGTGCAGGTTTTGCCAGATTCATCCTGAGTGCCAGCACGCAGATTCCATGGTCCAGCGCATAAGTGATGATATTGTCCAGGTCATGGATATTCTCCCCTACCAGATACTGGTAATGTTTAAAGTGGTAAACCGCGTCCATATCCTCAAACATCCGGCGTGAATATGCCTGGATGAGCAGCCTGTCCAGTAATTCCTTATTCTTTTTCCCGCCGAAATCCGAAAGCAGCGCCTGGATTCTTTGCTTAACGTCCCTGCCGGAAATATTATGGAAATCAATTTCAAAAGTATATTCTTTGTGCTGCTTCATCCATTTTGCAAATTCCCGCGCATCCATAACCGGATTCCCGTGAACTTTCATTGAACGTATCCGCCGGTAGGTCATATTCTTAAAATCCGGCTCCCATGCCAGGCCCGTATGCCTGCAGTTCGCCTCCGTCCATCCGTGACAAAGCACCAGCCGCCTGTCAGTAGTATAGGACAAATCCGCCTCAAAATACTGGTAACCGTTTTCCACGCCGTTTAAAAGCGCTTCTTTTGTGTTATGGTAGGTTTTTCCATCCATCCCCCCGAATGCATGCGCCATCAGCTTATTGGAAAACATCTGCCAGCCCACAGAGCACCGTCTTCCTTCCCTGTCCGCCCACTGCCTGTCATAAACCAGTGGTTTTCCGTCGTCAGAAACCTGTGCTTCAAATTCCTCTTTTGTCTGCCACATCTTTTTTCCCGGCATATCGGCAGCAGCCGGATGCCAGGCGCCGTCCTCACAGTACCATTCCCATTCCAGGTCCGTCCGCCTTCTGACATAATACCCAAGGAACGTTAGCCCGGGCTGTTCTGTTTCCATCTGCTTTTGTCTTTTATGAAATATGCTCATACTCCACCTTTTCCACAATGTTAAATCATGAAATAATTTTCTTTACTACACGTTTTGCTTTCGCAAGCAGTGAGCCTGCCCTGACAGTTTTATCCCGCTTTTTTTCAGCCTCTGCAGACATACCGAAAAACATCCCTGCATCCTTCCTGTCAAGAAAATCATACTGACAGGAATCAGCCATCGGCTCCTCCTTCTGCTGCATCAGCTGCATGGAATATTCCATAACGGTATCCGTAATCCTTTTACAGTTGTCTGTATCATCATATGCAAAAAATTCGTCTGCACGAGCCCTGTAAAAGTCATCCATGCGGCAGTCCTTTTCCATACAGGCACAGAGATAATCCACAAGCTTTTCATGCTCGTCAATCACCGGACCGAATCCCATCTCCTGGTAAGTAAAGGCTGCGCTTTCGGTATAATGCGGCGGAAGCGAGGCAGGATGGTAATAAACAACCGGTTTTCTCATATAGGCAAAATCAAACTGCACCCCTGAATAATCCGTAACCATCAGACTGGACTCCGTAAGCACTTTCTCATAGCTCATGTCCCCGGCAGCTGCAACAATATCCACGTATTTATTCGTATCAAAATCCCCGGTCTGTGAACTTAAAGTCGGATGAACCAGATAGATGATGCGGTAATTATTTTTTTGGGCACAGGCAATCAGTCTCGGATCATTAATCAGCCGGTTATATACCTTAAAATATTCGGTTTCCTTAAAGAAATCATTTTTTGCCCTGACATTTCCGGACGAACCGGCATTTACCAGATTCCTGCGCCATGTCGGTGTAATTAAAATCTGACGTCGGTCACTGTTTACCAGCCCGTCATATCGTGCGAGTCCGGTTAAACGGATTTCCTTATCTGTATATCCGTACTCCGGCTGTCTGATATTTTCCACCTCATGTTTGGAAGCGCAGCAGTATAGTCTGGTATTGTCGCACAGTACATTCTGCCAGACTGCAATATCCTGTACGGTAAGCCCGTGCTGGATGCAGACAATCCGTGCGTTATACAGGTTTTTCAGGTAACGCTTTTCCCCTTTGGTAACAAATCCGCACCCTGACATTGTATTGGTGTGGGTTGCGAGAATCAGCTGCGCCATTAATACCTTCTGCTTTGCCTCCACAGACCCGTGGATAAGCACATGGCCGTCTTCTTTCAGCCTTTCATAATCCGGCGAGTTTTCGGTGATTAAATAATATATATCGACATCCGGACAGTTTTTCCTTACATAATGAAACAGATATTCGCCGTTGTCACCCGCCTTATACAGCTTGTCATAGGTAATCCATACCGGCTTTTTGTCTGCAGTATTCCATTTTTCCTTCCAGTAATTCCTGCGCAGCTGAACCAGACTGCGCTTTTCCCGGCCGGTAAGCGTCCGGTCCAGTTTTACCGCACGGCAGAACGCCGATTCAACTGCAAGAAGCTCTGCCTTTGTACATTTTTCTATAATAAACCTCTGTTTTGCAGGCTGGTACTGTAAAATCCTGTCCCCTGCAAAATTCCAGTAGTTTTCACTGATACTTGCCGTCAGGCGCGCCGCCGGACGGTTGGCAAAAACGCAGGAAAGGCTGTGGCAGTTTCCCTGTACCAGCAGGGAAAAGTGAAACTGCTGGTATTTTTTTTCCGGATGAAACGGAATCCATGCACGGTAAATCACAGGACTTCCCACCACCCGGCCAAAACACAGCCGGTCATTGTAAATCCTGGTTTTTTCCACCTCTCCGGCTGAAACCGTAATTTCCGGTGTAAACTCTTCTATAAGTACAGATGCAAACAATGGCAGTCCCAGATCCACACGCAGCTTTCCGTCTTCATAATCAATGGCATATACCGTTGCCTTACTTTCACCAAAATTACAGAATGTATACCTTGAATTTGTCCCCTGCCTGTCCGTAATGCGCAAAATCGCGGTTCCGTCTACCGCAAACAGCCGGTATGTGCTCTCCATAAAGCTGATCTTATGCCTGATAAACCTCCAGAGCAGCCAGTCTCCCATTGTCTGGTTTTTTACCTTGTGCTGCCCGAGCAGTGTTTCGTAGCTTAAATACCGGCATACATACTCCGCTGCCTCATATAGTTCGTCAATCTCGCTTTCTGCCAGGATTTCGTTATCGGAAACGCCCATATTGCAGGCAAACCTCATGTACAGCAGATACAAAACCGCCGCTTCGGTTGCAGCAGTCATTCGTCCGGACGCAAAACGCTCTTTCACAAAAGGAAGGTAACATTCCCGCAGGGTTTTCGTATACCAGTCCTTCTGGTGCTGCGGCGCAAACAGTCCTTTTGCGTCTTCAAGCGCATGATAATAGCGGATGCACGGTCCCGTCCTGCAGTAATATTTCTTTACCTTTTCCAGAAGCTCAATGCAGAACAGGGAACGGCTTTCCACCGGAAATTCCTCATGAAACTGCAGTTCTTCAAGCAGCGCACGGCTGACAAAATAAGAATACAGACAAAGATTTACATTGGTTGTACTCGCCTCTGTATCCCGTACCCCGTTCGCTCCCGGAAAAACTGCGTAATTAATTTCCATGCCCTCCGGCCTTACATAAACCGGACGGATGCAGACGCACTGTCTGTCTTCATCCGGAATGGATGCATCCTCAAGAATTTCACAAAGCGTCCAGAATGCCTTCGGCGAATACTTACTGTCAGCATCCACAAATGCTGCATACTCCCCCTGCACATGCTCCAGCGCCTGCTGGTAACACTGTGCGGTATTCTTCCCGGCACAGTCAAGGTATAAAAGCTCTGCCCATTCCGGCAGCCCGGATTCCAGTACGGTCTTCCAGGCATTTTCACCGGCAGCATCCGTCACAATAAGCTGGATTTTGGGAATTTCCTTAAAATGCCCGCCAGCCTCCTCACCCTTATATATCTGCTGGTCTTTTAAGCTTTCCAGCAGCTGGTCCGCCTGAAATTCCTCCTGCAGGTATGCAATGATCGTCAGTTTTTTCATAATGATTCTGTTCCTCTCTGTCCCGTATTCCTTTTGCTGTCAAAAATATACCGAATTCCCTTTTCCATCCATAAAAGGATATATGCAGCCGCAAAGGTTCCTGCCACAATGACCAGAATCTGTCTGCGGTGCGGCCATCCGCCAAATAATCCCGTAACAATATTAATAACGCCTACCTGCGTAAGGTACAGCGGCAGACTGAGTTTTCCCAGATGAAGAAATACTGCATTGTCAAAAAAACCTGCACCGGAAGAAACACCGGAAAAAGCCAGTGTCACAAGGAGAAAGAGTGCCGCCAGCTCCAGCTGTTCCCATTGATACGGAAATGTCCCGACACAGTAAACCATAATGCAGGCAAACAGCAGAAACTCCGCTGCTGCAAACAGATTACGCGCCGCCTTTTTATAATTTCTTCCGGAAATATGCCTTGCAAGTTCAAATGCCGCCGCCCCAAGCGCAATTTCAATAAGCGCCCGCAGCACGGACTTATAACAGATTCCGCTCCAGTGTGACACCCCGGTAAGCCTTCCCGTGGTTTTTATACAGTAACCAAGCAGAAGGACAGCCGCAAACGGAGCAATATAGTGGGTAAACATTGTATAATATTTTCTGCATAACGGATACAGAACCGCCATCGCAATCAGCATGCAGGAAAGATACCATGTCACATGGTTCGGATTAACCATTCCCATTCCCGTCATCTGTACCAGAAACAGATTTGGTATGCTTTCCAGTGCACCAGACAATATTTTCAGCCAGTTCAGCTTTTCCACAACAGCATAAGTAACAAATGCAAAAACAAATGCCGGCACATGCATGGGAAAAATACCCAGGTACTTCCCCTTTAAAAACTGCAGGCTGTCCGCGGCCAGGGCTTTTCCATCCAGATCACCGGACAGATTCCCCTTAAATTCATTCTTTTTGTATGCCGTTTTCGCCATAAGAACGCCCGATACAAGAAAGAAAAATTCTACTCCCATCGAGCCGTGGCAGAACAGGCTCAGATGGTATCCCTTTTCGCAGGACGGCTCTCCGAGTACATATTTGCAGCAGTGAAACAGCAGTACCGCCATACAGAATACAAACCTGAGAAATTCTATCTTTCCATTTCTTTTAGACTTGTGCATCTTCTGCATCACCAGGTTCCTCCCGTCTGGGTCTGCGGCGGATACTGCGGCATGTCCATATCCGCATCCGTCAGGATTTCACCATCCACCACTTTGTTGACAAGCTGTTTGGCGTATGCCACCTGCTCCTCATCGGGATACATCACGTAGCTTCGTTTGGTCGGCATGGAATATGTGGCTGCCTTTCCCCCGGTTCCGGTTACAGCAAAGGATTTGACATTCCATGATGCCATGTCGGAAAGCTGCATCTTTACCAGTGAGGAAATATCCTCCGTACTCATGCTGGTTGCAAACATGCCGGACATACTTTCCATAATTCCGGAGTAACTGCTTAAAATGGTCGTTCCTGACGAAAGCTTCTTAATAATCGCCTCCATAGCCATCATCTGGTGCCGTCCCCTGGCATTGTCTCCGTCCGCAAAGGCTTTCCTCTCCCTTACATAGGACAGCGCCACGGTTCCGTTTAACTGATTTGTCCCCTGTGAAATATAAAATCCGCCCTCACTGGTATAAAACGACTTTTCTGATTCAATCGTAATTCCCCCGATGGCGTCCACAAGCGTCTGGAATCCACTGAAATTAATCTGTACATAATCGTCCACCGGCTCGTCATAAAGCATTCCCAGAGTTTCCATGGAGCAGTCAATTCCATATATTCCACAGTGTGTCAGTTTATCCTTCGCACCGCTGCTGGACGCCGCCGTCTGGACATAATAATCCCTTGGCGTGTTGATTAAAAGCACCTGTTTTGTTTTCGGATTTACGACCACAAGAATATTAACGTCGCTTCTGCTGCTCGCCAGGCTGAGCTGCCTTGTATCAGAGCCGCTGATATAAACAAGAAATGGATCTGTGGTGATATTATGCTCTTCCTCTTCGGTACTTTCCGTTCCCAGCACGGTTTCCTGCTCATGGTCAAAAAGTGTCCGCGTCTTCTGGGAAAACGTCTCGTACTCCCTCTGCATCTCAATCAGCTCCACATATGCAGCGTTTAAAATCATGGCATCCACTTCATTTTCATACAGGGCATGTGCCATTTCAAAGAAGTTGTCAAAACTCTTCGTCTGTATTTTGGTTCCTACGGTATCCTCTATTTCCTTTAACGCTTTTTCGGTACGCTCATAATCGTACTGGTCCGTAATGGCAAAAGTATAGTCTTTTGCATCCTGAAGTGTTTCGGCAGGGTTTTCTTTTAACACATAGGCGGATACCACATCGGTCACACTGGCATAGTTGGAAATTTTTTTAAGCATCGCCCCCGCCTCAGAACCCATAACCGAACCAATGCAGCACACTGCCATCACGCAGACTGAGATGATACAGCCGATGCTTCTTTTTATGAAGATGCGTATTTTCCGGCTTTTACTGTCCAGTGCTTTTTTCTTTGAAATGCCCGAAAAAAAGAAAAAATACACAAGCGTCCACAGGAGTATAAACACAAGCAGCAGTATTACTAAATACACTGCCGGAAGCAGATTAAGCGATGCTGCAACCCCAATGGCAACAAAACTGAAAAAAAGCTGGAAAACCAGCAGAAATGCTGCCGCCACATTCCATTTGCCATTTGCTTTATCCTTTGTTCCCATTGCCTGTCTGTTACTCCCCCTTCATCCAGCGAATCATTCTGCGGTAAGAGTCTGAAAGATTCATCTCCGGCTCCCAGCCAAGCGCACGCATTCTGGACGCATCCAGCCACATTTTTACCGGCGGGGCATATCCAAGCGACGCACTGTCTTCTGGAATATCAATCACTGTCTTTATGCTGCCGCCTGCAATTTCTCTGGCAACCATTTCCGCCATCCCGCGGATGGTAATATGGCTTTCCTCGTTTGCAATATTGTAGGCAGTTCCCGCCTCACCTTTCACAAGCAGGATTAAAAGCGCAGCAAGTGCATCCGCTGTATACACGTAATTCCCCTCGGATTCACCCGTTGTATGAAGTACAATATCCGTTCCGTTCATTGCGCTTCTTGCAAACTGGGCAAACACACGGCTTTCTGTCGGCAGGATTCCTGCACCGAACGTCTGGGCCAGCCTTGCACTTTTGGCATTTACCCCGTACTGTGCGGCATATGCGGTGCACAGGCATTCACACATGCGCTTTCCTTCCGGGTAACAGCTTCTGACAGATGAAATATCCACATCCCCCAGATCCTCTTCCTTCGTCTTTCCTTCTGTTTTCGGCTGACCGTATACCTCCATGGAAGAAATATACACAACTGATTTTGTTTTCTTTTCCACGGCAAGGTCCAGAACCTTTTTTGTTCCGTCAATGGCGGTAAAAATGGTTCCGACAGGGTCTGTCACCATCATTTTTGATGCTGTGACTGCTGCCGCATGGACCATATAGTCACAGTTCCCGTCAAATTTTATTTCATCCTTTTCCAGATCCGCCGTCAGATACTGCAGCGCATCCGTCTTTACGCCGTCAAATATCCGGTCGGCCTTTTCCACACTGCGGACAACGGCATAAATCTTTGCATTCAGGTTTATTTCCTGGTTGGCAAACAAAAGAAACTTAATCAGAAGAGAACCGATAAGACCTGTTGCCCCTGTAACCAGAAATGTGCTGTCTTTTAATTCTTCAAACGGAATGTTCCTCTTTGCCAGACTTATAAAATCCTCTTTTAAAACATTGTCTTCCATAAATTTCCCCTTATAAACCGTAAATCTGTGCTTCCTCCCTTGCATCTAAAAGTGCACGCATGGTATAGAAGTCGTCCGGTGTTGTTATTTTAATGTTTTCCTGCGGTCCCTCAATCAGGTAAAGTTTTTTTCCGTAATACTGCATCATGGAGCAGGAGTCAATGAAATCCGTCCTGCCTTCCTCTACTGCCTTACGGTGCGCACCGATAATCTCATCCAGATAAAAGCTTTGCGGCGCCCTTGCAAGCCTTGTATCTGCACGTCTTGGCACATCCTCAATCGAGCTGTCCTCTGCGACCACCAGAACCGTTTCCTTTACTTTTACACAGGTAATGGAAGAACCATGCTCTTTTACGGAGCGGATGTTGTCGGTAATCGTCTGGGCATTGATTAACGGACGTACCCCGTCGTGAATCAGTACCACTGATTTTTCACCCTGTGCGATTTCTTCCGCTGCCTTTAATCCGTTATAAATGGATTCCTGACCGCATGAACCTCCCGGAACAATCTTTTTCACCTTTTTAATATTAAATTTCTCCAGAAGGTTTTCCAGGTATCCAATCCAGTCCTCAAGACATGCCACAGCAATTGCATCAATCTCAGGATGGTTGTCAAACAACTCCAGTGTATGGATGATAATCGGCTTTCCGTACACATCAATAAACTGTTTTGGTTTTACGCGGCTGTTCATGCGTGTACCGACGCCGCCTGCAAAAATTACTCCAATGTTCATCGCTTTCTTCTCCTGTTATTTTCTATTTTCCAAGGTCATCCTTAATCTGTGTGGTTGAAATCTCCGGTGTTCTGGACAGGTAAACCACATCGCAGTATTCCTTTAAAAAATCAAATTTCCCTTCCCAGTCATTTCCCATCACAAATGTGTCAATCCGAAACTCCCTGACATCCTCTTTTTTCTGCTCCCAGCTTTCCTCCGGGATTACTAAATCCACATAGCGGATCGCCTCTAACATCTGTTTTCGTTCCTCGTAGGTAAAATAGCATTTTTTCTGCTTTTCATTCCAGTTAAATTCATCTGTGGATAAAGCAACAATCAGATAATCCCCCTGTTCCTTTGCCCTGCGCAGCAGATTAATGTGCCCGTAATGCAGAAGGTCAAAAGTCCCATAAGTAATTACTTTTTTCATAGCATTCTCCTTATTCGCATACAACCATATTGATAAGATTCCTTAACTCTTCCGCACTGGAAACCACCTGGATTCTGCAGTCTTCTCCCAGAATTTCCTGCAGTATGATTTTCTGTTCTTCGGAAGATACAAACACCCCCCGCATATAAGGCAGCACAAAACGCAGTGCATCCGTCAGGAACTCATTTTTATCCCGCAGTGCCTCCGACATGCTTTCACTGACAAACAGCAGCTTGTTTGCCGTCTTCATCAGTGACAGCGAAAGTATTCTCTCCGGGTCAGTAACATCATAAATCAGAACCAGATTAAAATCCGCCCTGCCGAACATTCTTCTGGAAGCCAGTGCATAGTCATATTTTAACACATCCATGGCCTGTTCAAAAGTAATCATCTGCTTTTTGTACATCATCAGGGCTGCTTTTCCGGCAGCGCTCAGATGCGGATTCTGGTTTGTTCCAATTACCGGAACCTCCGAAAGCATCGGGTATGCACTGTTCTTATTCGCATCCACCCTGCCCATTTCACACCCAATGTAAAGCTGCAGCAGTGCCTTGTCATAAATCTTAACAAGTTCCTTAAGCCGGTCTGTTTCCCTTGTGGCTGCACATTCATCCGAATAGATTAATACCTGCTTTCTTCCATTCTTTGGAATCGGCACAGCATCAACTTCCTCCTCGCTGCCCGTTAAAAGACTGCACAGCTTTTTCGCATTCCATACGGAATCATAGGAACAGAATGTGTTAAATGCACCGGAATCATCATACTGTTTTCCGCGGTTTAACGCCTCCATGACCTCTCCCGGCGTCCGTGCCTTGTCAAACGGAAGTTCCATTAAATCCATATAGGTTCCGCGCTTTTCCCTGTAAATCTCATAATCTGCACAGTACAGAATAATCTGCCTGCGCAGCACCAGATAATCAAAAAACACACTCGAATAATCTGTAATCAGGGCGTCTGTCAGGGCAAGGAGCTGGTAGCTGTCAACCGTGGACGGAAACTGGCGGATTTTGCGGTAAACGCTGTAATCCAATGAATCACTGACTTTATGGTGCAGATTCACATACAGAATCTGGTCCTCCTGCAGGTTTTCATCCAGGTAATCCAGAAGCTGCCTGGACTCCTCTACAACCTCTTCCACCTTAAGGTAATCCTTCCAGGTTGGCATATACGCATAGATTTTTTCACCGTTCGGGGCAAGCAGTGCAAGAAGCCCGCTCTGGTCGCTTTCTGCCGCCTCCAGCATACCGCCGGTACGCGGATATCCGAGGTTTAGCGCCTTTCCTTCCATAAGCTCTGACACCTTATAGGATGCCAGCATATTTTTCTTTGTATACTCATTCGGGTATAAAAGATAATCCGCTTCTATAAAATTCCGCTGTGTGGTACCATCCTTGTGGATACTGTTGGTATTTTTTGCAAGTCCCAGTTTTTTAAGCGGAGTTCCATGCCAGATATTGATGTAAACCTGGCCGTCCTTTTTAATCCATGATTCCGGAAAATACACTTCCGTAATCAAATACCGGACGGATTCAAGCAGCTTCATATATCTGCCGTTTTCCGGAACTGTTTCCGTTCTGGTCCAGTGATTGTTTGCAATGTATGCCTGCACCACCGGGTCTGTCTCCTCCGATGTCCTCACATAAATTTTAAAGCCTTCAAACCTCTCACTGCCATTTAATTCATTTAAAATATACTGCATGCTGCCCCGGACACCTTTTCCAAGCCCTACCAGCGCAACTGTCTTATCCCTTACGGGTTCGTCATAATAATGGTCTGCAACTGTTTTCTTTCCGATTTTTACCTCATGCCCTGCAGCAAGCGCGTAAATCTCCTCCGCACTTTCTTTCCGTCCGGAAACATCCAGTGCAGCTGACTGTCCCGGTTTTAACACATAAGCCCTCTGCGGCCCGTGCTTATGAAGAATCTTCTGGTTCTGGTAGGCAATCATCGTATTGTAAATACGCTTGCAGTTGTTTCTGTCATCGTAATAGAAGAAATCGTCCGCACGTCTTACATACTCCGGCTTCATCTTACAGCCGTTTTTCATGTATTCACAAAGAAGGTCTATCAGCTCGTCATTGTCATGCGCAATTTCACCGAACGCCATCGTGTCATAAAAGAACGTTCCTTCCTCATAGTGCTGCGGAATATCCCTGTGGTGCAGATATACCAGCGGCTTTCTCATATAGGCAAAATCAAACTGGATTCCGGAAAAGTCTGTAACCATCAGGCTGGATTCACAGAACATCTTTTCATAGCTCATGTCCCCGACAGCCGGAATCACATCCACATAATCATTTTTGTCGAAATCATCCACCTGCGCACTGACAATCGGGTGCAGCACATATTTAATGCGGTATCCGTATTTTTTTGCCGCCTCCACAAGGCGCGGGTCGTTAATCAGGGAATTAAACACTTTAAAATATGTGCTTTCCTTAAATACCGGATTGTAATCCCGCTGCTCGCCCTCGCTGGTGCGCACCGGCACAGCCGCCTGCATCCGCCAGGTCGGACTAATCAGTATCTGCTTTTTGTCATCATTTACCAGCCCGTCATAGCGCGGAACCCCGGTCAGCTTTAAGGCATCATATCCTACATAATCATATACCGGTTTTGACAGATTTTCGATCTCATACCTGGAAGCACAGAAGTAAAGCCTTGTATTGTCACGCAGACGGTTCTGCGCCACCGCAATCTTTTGTACGGACATGCCGTGCTGCACGCAGCAGACATGAAAATCCACTAAATCCCTGACATAGCTGGAATTTGGCAGACCGAAATTATTAAATGCAAAGACGGTGGAATTGGAAATCACCATCATATCCGCCATCAGAAATACCAGCCGGTGTTTGATGCTGCCACGCACCAGCGGCTTATATCCGTCTTTTTTCAGACGTTTGTAATCCGTGGTATGTTTGTCAATCAGATAGTAATGTTTGATATTATCCTTCTGCGCCACGGAATA
>CANOLA010000012.1 GCA_947566705.1 uncultured Lachnospiraceae bacterium
ACAATATTCTCGGTCTGCAGGGTGGCATATTCGCTCTGGTCATACTCCGGTCCGTAATCCTGTCCCCGCCTTTTCTGGAATAATTTTGAAAAAATCATACTCTGCAACTCCTCCGGTATTCTTCCTTCCACTGCAGAATGATTTCATCCCTTTTTGCAGAAGGCATTTCTTTTTCAGGCTCCTTTATTTTCTCATAAAAATCGGTTAATTTCTCACTTTTTCCTGCAATGGAAAGTTCATTTTTTATTTCCTGCATCCCCATATCATCCACATGGTATTTTTCTGCCATTTTTTCAAATCCCTCATTATCATGCATGCACAAAAAACACAAAAGGCATTCCCTGAGGGATTCTCCTGCAGCATTTAAACCAAACGCCTTTTCATAACAGTTTCCTGCTTCAGCAAAAAGAAACAGCCTGGCATAGGCAGTACCCAGATTATGCCATATATTCCCGCAAAGCTCCTCTTCCTCCCCGTCGGCTTCATCCATTGCCAGAAGCCTCCGGTACTCATAAATGGCACCCAGGTATTTTTCTTTTTCCATCAGCTTGTCTGCCCTTATTTTGCCGCATTCAAAATCGGATTTCTCCTCCATCTGACGGATGGTAAAAAGAATTTCCTGGACTTCCTTTCTGCTGCAGTACGATGTTCTCTCTAAAATGGCAGCCACAAAATCCGAAAGGCGGACACCGGAACGGATTAACTCCTGCAGATGTCCTGCCAGCTTGGGCTGTCCCATCTGTTTTTCTATCCAGATGCACAGCTCCTCATTCATAAAGGACTCATCCAGCAGATAGGTATTTGCCAGAATATAATAACACAGCTCCTCCACGGAGTAGATGTTAATTCCAATTCCATCCAGATAATATGGAATTTCTGCAATTGGTTCATGACAGATTATTAATTCACCCATAATATTCCCTACATTACCACCGTATATTTCCACACCCTGTTTGTTGCCCGGAACATTTCCCCAAAGCCAAGGTCCTTAATTTCAATCCCAATCTTGTCATCTGAAAGAGGCTTTGCAGATATCAAAAGCCTTGTCGTCCGGTCCGGACGCTCCGGCAGGTCAGTAAGCTCAACCGTCTCAGCCACTGCTTCCCTGCTGTCGGGAAGCTGCTTCCAGAACTCCACGGCAGGGCTTCCGGATAAAATCACCTCGCAGCTGCCCTTTTCCTCAAACCAGTTTTTACCGGCACTGACCAGATTAAGAAAAACGCTTCTGCCAGCTTCTTGCACCTGGATACTCAGGTTGAATTTCATTACATTTTCCCCCATGTAAATAAAAGGCCACCTGTCACCCCTGTCCTTTGCAGTGCCCGCATAACAGGCTCCTTTGGAAAAGAGGTTCTGTCCCATAAATGCCCGGCGGCCTTTGCATATAAAATTGATGGAATTTTTCATCCAGCCGCCGTCAAACCCGTCTCCAACCAGATAAACGGAGGAAACCGTCCTGCTCTCGAATTCTTTTGTCAAAATATCGGTAAATGCCTGGTCCTTTGGCTCCTTTAATATCCGGCGGCCTGACTCCTGGATGGTAACCACCTGGGGCCTGGTTGTCGGGTCCCTTTTTAATACACAGGAATATACCAGGTCCCTTTCACAGACATACAGAAAAACATCATGACGCCATAGCTGCTCCTGCTGGGAAAGCGCAAAATAATAAAAACTTTCTTTATGGTCTAAAACCATAAAGTTTCCTTCCGTAAAATCAAGCTTCTCGGCCACCTTCCAGAAAACCTCCATGTTTTCCTTTGTCAGCCTCTCTACTGTAATTACCAGTCTGTCCGCTTTTGCTGCATTGCCAAGCTTCTGCGGAAGCTCTGTAATTTTACGTAAAAACATGGCAAGCAGGTCAACTGCCTCATAGCTTTCCCCGCCCACGCCAATCACTTCGGCAGCGACAGCCCGCTTCGGCAGGGCGTCCACACAAATCACCTCACTGGTCTGCGCCATCTTTTTTGCTTCTTCTCCATAATACCACATTCCGGTGCTTCCCCGTCTGGCAAGCAGCGCCGGAATATGGAAATTCTCACTCCCTGCAATCATGCTGACAGTTCCCGGTTCACTCATACCCGACTGGTAATAACTGACCATTGCATAGGAATCATTTAAATCAATGCCGACATAACAGGAATCCTTTTCCATTATCTTCTCCAATCCTTTGTTACAACAGCTTAAATACTTTTTTGGTTACCTCGTCAAAACCTGCGTATAATTTCATATGATGATAAAGGGACTGTTCATCCGAAAGCGTTTCTGACATCAGCATCTGGTTAATCAGATTATAACGGCTCTCATCTTTCTGGGAGTAAACATCATTACTGGTAATCCGGCTGCTCTCCATAACTTCAACCTTGTTACCGTATTCCTCTGTTATGTAATACTGTACAACTTCCCCAAAGAAAAGAATAAATTCCGCTACAAAAATTCCATCATATACATTCTGCATGTCCTCGCTGCGGAAGTTTTCCCCATCCTCATCCCTGCTGTAATGAAGCACCACATGCTTTTTGGGATTCGTCCGGTATTCCAGAAATACTTTATCATAAAGATGATATTTTAATACCAGTCGTTTATCCATTTTCTTATAAAATGCAAAATTCATGTTCCGGCGGGTATATTCCGCAAGCAGCTCGTCCTCCAGCCGGAAACGCTCTTCATCTTCCCCGTCACTCTCGGCAAGGGACTTTAAAAGCGCCAGCCTGCAGGCATCATTTAATTCCATATGGTGAAGATAGCGGTAGCGTATAATTGACAGCACATCCAGACTGACCGGTTTCTGCTTTATAAAATATGCATGGGCGCTGGCACTGATCCATGCCAGAACAACCAGTTCCCTTCCGCCTTCTTCGTAATACTCTGCAAACAGCTCTGTCTGGTTTCCTGTGTCCACATCTGCAAACATCATCTGCACCAGTATCCGCTCCTTTAATTCAAAGGTGTTTATTTCAAATTCCCTGGCAGTACGCCACAGGCTAAGCATAAGCTCTGTCGGGCCCTCATAAAAATCGCACAGATACCGCAGGATTTTATCATTATATTTTTTCTGGAAAAAAGCATCAAAACACAAATGCAGCAAAAACTCGTCCTTTTCCTCTTCCTTTGCGTACCGGTCTATCATATAACTGGCAAGCGTCACTTTTGCTGCCGCTCCTGCCTGGTCCAGACCATATACCTGGATAATGTCATATGCCTTGTCATACATATGGTAATCCACCAGCATCTCCAGCATATACTGTCTTGCTGCTGCCGGCAGGGTATCAAAATCCGCCTGTGCAAGATAATCCTTTACAACTGCCGCCGCATCATCCTTTGTCTGGTAATAACGCAGAATTTCAAGTGCCGTGTCTGCCTGGTAATAACAATCCAGCTCCCCTGCAGACAGAATACGCCTGAAATATCTTTCATCCTCCGCCCCATAGGTTAAATAGTTCTTTTTTCTGCCAAAATAGGAAATAATAAAAGGCAGCTCGTCCGGCGCAAGCGCCATGCAGGTTTCTATGTATTTTTCGTGGTCCATCAGCTTTTCCAGGCGGTAGGAAACACTGCTGACATAACGCCTTCCCTTTTCATCCTCAAACAGTATCACATATTCATCCGAATACAGCTGGAAATATGCTGACCTGTCCACAATTGGTACAATCTGCGGCTGGGAAAACTGCTTCTGGTAAATAATGGCCCGCACCATCTGTTTTTCAAACAGCACAAGCTTATGGGAAAACAGAACTTTTGCCAGATGGTGCGCCAGTTCTTCATTTACCAGCCCGATATCCAGCATATCCTCATAGATTACAGCGAGATTATCATCCATGTGCTCCTTTTCCACCTGTTCCATTGCAAAACGCCCCATGGTCCGGCGGTACTGGCGGTACAGCTCCGGCTCTGTATCCTTTGATGCAATCAGGTTGCTGTACAGAATCGCCATTTTCCGGTAC
Organism: uncultured Lachnospiraceae bacterium; assembly: GCA_947566705.1. Taxonomy (GTDB): domain Bacteria; phylum Bacillota; class Clostridia; order Lachnospirales; family Lachnospiraceae; genus Roseburia. The sequence continues at coordinate 3,942 of CANOLA010000012.1, forward strand.
GGCAGATTACTGTCATACTGGAAATACATCTGGATAATCTTCGGCACAGCACCTATGGCACGTTCATCCAGTGAAAGCAGGTATGCCTCATACAGACTGGTAATACGCAGTTCCAGCTCAATCCCCATCTCAAACCAGTGATGGAACTTTACATCAAACTTCTGGGCGCGGATCAGGTAGCTGCAGATTAATCCTACTTTTTCCGGCGTCGGGTTTACCTCATATGCCGCCTCCAGAAGCATAAACTGTATTTTGTCAAATCCGGCATTCAGCTTTGCAATTTCAAAAATACGCGCTGCTATCTCACTGGTAAGTGCATGACAGCGGACTGCCCACCGCAGAATCCGGACCTCAAATTTCCCAAGCTTCGTTAAAAGATACGGATCCTGAAGAAACAGGTAATATGCCTCCACATACAGATACGGGGAGGAACAGCCCTGCATCACCCAGTTTGCAATGGATTTTAATTTATATGCACTGTTATTGTAATACTCTTCCTTCAGAAACGATAAAATCCAGAATAAGAAAACCGAATCCGGATTCTCATGAAAAATCACTTCTATCTCATGTGTCATCCGGTCCACATAGGACGGCTCCCGTTCCATCAAAGTCATAATATATAAATAATATCCCCAGACAGGCGAACTTCTGTCGCTCCATTCCCTTTTAAATTCATCCAGTATCCACTCCGCCTCCTGGCGCTGTCTGTTGATAATCAGGGCCTGTGCCTTCATCAGAACATAAAGCGGTTCCTCTTCGTCCATCGCATGGAGATGGTTTAATATCTCCACGGTTTCATTTGCCCATACGCCCGTCACAATTTTTTTCAGACGGTATGCCTGGTAAAGCTCCACCAGTCCCGCGCGGCTTTCCTTCACCTGCATCCGCTCCTGATAAGCCAAATCCTTTACTTCTTTTCCCTTATGTGCCCTTACTTCAAGCACTTTGGTCTCATAAACAGAGGATACCATAATACGGCCGAAATTATTTCCGCCATGCATCCTGTCATAATCAACCAGATACTTACAGATATAAGTACTCCCAAGAAAATCCTCTGTCGTTATTTTATTTTCGGATAGACGGATAAAATCTGCATCCGTCGTAATTGTCAGTGCAAGGTATCCCCATTCGTCTTTTTTAATTTCCAGTGACTGCTGTATGGTTTCCTGCACGGCAGGCAGTTCACTGGCTGTATGGTCCAGAGAAAATGATATCCTTTTCTTTTTACGGATTCCAATCAGGAATTCCTCCATGTTCTGCCTGGATGGCTTTGCATCCAGAATTCCCTGATAAAGCATTGCCTCCTTGACTTCCTTGGGTTTAATGATATTACGGAAGCTGTGATGGTAAAACAACTGGTAGGCTTCATTCCAGTTTTCCTTTGCAAGGCAGGTAAAATCATAAAGACTGCGCACAGAACCGGCTGAACTTTCTGCATAAAGCCTGGAAACAGACACACAAAAAGAAAGGCTGTACACTCCCTGATTGCAGACAATCACAAAGTCACCCTTTTCGGTTTCGCCTTCTTCAAGGCCCCTGCTATGAAACTGGAAACGAATCCGCACCTCTTCTCCCTCAAACTGGGGAAGAAGACATTCCATCCGTGAACTGGAAGTATATACCACGCCCCGCACTGGAACGTGGTTTGTACTGATTATTTTAAATTCTCCTGTATATTCCTGTCCCTCTGTAACAGTAATGGACAGCTCTTCTTCCGGAAATAAAAGGGCGGGTGCTTCGTTTTCGAATTTTCCTCTGGCTATCTGCCTAATTCGTTTCCGCACATCTGCACCTCCTTCGGCGCGTGATGATCTTTTTGTGCGCCCATTCCACCAAAAGCGACAGATACCTAAGCGCCGGTTCCGTGGCAATTGCAAATACAACGGTCAGCATCGCACACTGCTTGGTAATTCCCGTAATGGAAAACAGTGGTCTGACAAACAACATACAAAACAGCCACCCGGACACCACACCTGCCACAAGCACGATATGCCATCCCTTCATTGGCTTGGCAATCTGGTAAAGAATCATAAACCCGACAATCGCCACAAGTATGGTACATGAAGTGGACAGACAGTCCGAATCCACCCCGAATTCACGGCAGAATAACACCAGACTGCTCACAGCCAGAAAGTCCGTAAGTCCTGCCGGAAAAGCCTTTACCAGCACATTGGTAAGAAAATGCCCCCTGATGATATCCCTGTTCGGTTCAAGCGCCAGGACAAAGGACGGTATCCCAATGGTAAACATACTGATTAACGTAATCTGCACCGGCTGCAGCGGATAATCCAGCATCAGTATTACAGAAAAAATGGAAAGAAGCATGGAAAAAATATTTTTAACGATATACAAGGACGCCGTCCGCTGAATATTATTTACCACACGCCGTCCCTCTGCCACAACAGAAGGCATTCTGGAAAAATCCGATTCTAACAGTACAAGCTGTGAGACATTGGATGCCGCATCGCTTCCGGATGCCATGGCAACACTGCAGTCCGCATCCTTTAAAGCAAGCACGTCATTCACACCATCCCCTGTCATCGCCACAGTTTTCTTATGCGCCTTTAAGGTCTGTACAAGAATGCGTTTCTGGTCCGGCGTAACACGGCCAAATACTGTATATTTTTCAACTGCATCATCATAATCTTTTTCTTCTTTTAAATGAGAGGCATCCACATAGCGGTCTGCATTTGCAATACCAGCTTCCTGCGCAATCACCGATACGGTAAGCGGATTATCCCCGGAAATCACTTTAATTTCCACATCATTCTCGGCAAAATACGAAAATGTTTCTTTTGCTCCCTGGCGAATAGGATTGGCAAGCATCACAAAAGCAAGCGGTATGACCGGCTCTGTCAGCGGCCCCTTCCCCAGTGTACCCTCATACTCTGCAAACACAAGCACACGGTATCCCCTGCAGCTGTACTGTGCAATCTGCTCCTGGTATTCCTGAAACTGGCTGCGCAGCACAAATTCAGGCGCTCCCGCCACATATGCCCTGCCGCCAAATACAGCGCCGGAATACTTTGTTTCAGACGAAAAGGAAAAAACTGCATCTGCATGCATGGTAAATCCCCCGGAATAGTATTCCTGCAGAGCTTCCATTGTTGCATTGTCCCTTGACTGTGCCGAAACAAATGCAGAAAGCATGGAATTTGTTTCCTCCTCCCCTGCCCCTTCAATGACTTCCACGGCATAAACATGCATTCCGGGTTCTGTAATGGTTCCTGTCTTGTCCACACAGAGCACATCCACCCTTGCCAGTGTCTCAATACATTTCATGTCATGCACAAGCACTTTTTTCTGTGCAAGACGCATGACAGACACAGCCATTGCGACACTCGCAAGCAGGTACAGGCCTTCCGGAATCATTCCAATGACCGCTGCCACCATTCCGGTGATAGAATCCCGGAATGTATTTTCATTATAAATAAACGACTGCACAAACAGTGAAATTCCAATTGGAATAATAATAATTCCCATAACCAGAATCAGGTAGTTCAGGGAACGTATCATCTCGGACTGTTCACCTTTTCTGCTCTTGGTAGCCTGCAGGGTCAGTCTGGAAATATAGGAATCTTTTCCTACCTTTTCCAGCCTTGCATACGCTTTTCCTGATACCACAAAGCTTCCGGAAAGCAGAGAGTCCCCTTCCCGTTTGCTGATTTCATCAGACTCTCCGGTAATCAGGGATTCATTTACCTGAATCTCTCCGTTTACAACAACTGCATCCGCCGGAATCTGGCTTCCGGCGGAAAATACCACAATATCATCCAGCACCAGTTTTTCTGCTGCAAGAACAACTTCCATTCCGTCCCGCACAGCAGTACATTTCGGTGCATTTAAAACTGCAAGCTTATCCAGTACATTTTTGGAATGTACTTCCTGGATAATACCAATACAGGTATTCGCAACTATGACAGGAATAAACATCATGTCCCGCCATGCGCCAACAATCGCAAGAAGTACGGCAATTACTGTAAAAATCAGGTTAAAATAGGTAAAAAGATTGGATTTTACAATATCCCCCACGGATCTGGTGGAGGATTCCACCTTGTAATTATCCGCATGTGCAGCAAAACGCTCCCTGACCTGCTCCTCGTTTAAGCCAGTGGAAAAATCTGCCTGCACCCTTGTCACTGCGGAATAAATTCCTTGTTCCGTTTTGTTTTTTTCACTGTTTCCCTGTTCAAAATCCTGATTCATTCACTCACCAAATTCGCTTATGTACTGTCGTATCCCACAGGGATACGACCCTGGTCTTCTTACCCATACAATAAAGGTTTCATCCCTAGTATACCCGTTTTTTCAGAAAGTTTACTTCCAAATAAAGCGGTTTTTAATTATTTTTTGAAAGGTACTCATGAATTCCCTTTGCTGCAGCTTTTCCTGCTCCCATCGCAAGGATAACCGTTGCTGCTCCTGTTACCGCATCTCCGCCGGCATAAACAGCTTCCTTGCTGGTTGCCCCGGTTTCCTCAGCTGCCACGATGCATTTGCGGCGGTTTGTCTCCAGCCCTTCTGTCGTGGAAGAAATCAGAGGGTTTGGTGATGTACCAAGTGACATAATCACTGTATCACACTCGATTTCATACTCAGAGCCCGGAATTTCGACCGGACTGCGGCGTCCGCTTTCATCCGGCTCGCCAAGTTCCATTTTAATAATACGGATTCCTTTTACCCATCCGTCCTCATCCACCAGAATTTCTGTCGGATTCTGAAGAAGGTCAAAAATAATACCCTCTTCCTTTGCATGGTGTACTTCCTCCTTACGCGCCGGAAGCTCTTCCTCCCCGCGGCGGTATACGATATGTGTTTCAGCGCCAAGACGAAGCGCGGTACGCGCCGCATCCATTGCCACGTTTCCTCCGCCGACAACAACAACTTTTTTTCCAAGGGAAATCGGCGTTTCGTAAGTATTATCAAATGCTTTCATCAGGTTGTTTCTGGTGAGGTACTCATTCGCAGAGAAAACGCCGTTTGCCTGCTCACCCGGAATTCCCATGAACCTTGGAAGTCCGGCTCCGGAACCGATAAATACAGCTTCAAAACCTTCTTCTTCCATCAGCTCGTCAATTTTTACGGATTTTCCAATCACAACATTCGTTTCAATCTTTACGCCAAGGGATTTTACATTTTCCACTTCTTTGGCAACAACTTCATCCTTCGGAAGACGAAATTCCGGAATTCCGTAGCTTAACACGCCTCCTGCGCGGTGAAGCGCTTCAAAAATTGTCACATCATAACCAAGCTTTGCCAGGTCTCCGGCGCAGGTAAGTCCTGCAGGGCCGGAACCAATGACTGCCACCTTGTGTCCGTTCATCTTATCCGCTTTCTTTGGTTTGATTCCGTGCTCTCTTGCCCAGTCAGCAACAAAACGCTCCAGTTTTCCGATGGAAACCGGATCCCCCTTAATACCGCGGATACATTTACCCTCGCACTGGCTTTCCTGCGGACAGACACGGCCGCAGACTGCAGGCAGTGCCGATGATTCTGAAATAATCTGGTATGCCTCTTCAAAATTACGGTTTTTCACCTGCTCAATGAACGCCGGAATGTCAATGGAAACCGGACATCCTTTCATACACTGGGCATTTTTACAGTTTAAACAGCGGGAAGCCTCTTTCACAGCCTCCTCTTCATTATATCCATAACAAACCTCTTCAAAGTTGGTCGCACGAACCTTAGGCTCCTGCTCCCGAACCGGTACTCTTTCTAATCCTTCCATTACTTATCACCTCCGCAATGGCCGCATCCGCCATGATGTGTACTGCCTTCCTCATACGCAAGCTTTGCGCGTCCTTCCTGTGTCTTATACTGCTGCTGGCGTTTCATTGCCTGGTCGAAATCCACCAGGTGACCGTCAAATTCCGGTCCGTCCACACAGGCAAATTTCACTTCATCCCCTACCATAAGGCGGCAGGCGCCGCACATACCGGTTCCGTCCACCATAATCGGATTCATGGATACCACAGTCGGAATTTCCAGCTTCTTTGTTAAAAGGCTGGTGAATTTCATCATAATCATCGGTCCGATTGCCACTGCAACATCATAGTGCTTTCCGTCGTTTACAAGCGCCTCTAACTGCTGGCTGCCGTTTCCGTGGAATGCATAGGAGCCGTCGTCTGTACATACATAGACATTTCCTGCAACTGCCTTCATTTCTTCTTCATAGAAAACAATGTCTTTATTTCTAAATCCCATAATAACATCTGCATCCACACCGTGCTCATGCAGCCACTTCACCTGCGGATATACCGGGGCCGTTCCAAGACCGCCTGCAATAAATACTATATTTTTCTTCTTTGTCTCCTCAAGATTTTCTTCAAGACAAAGCTCTGACGGGCATCCGAGCGGTCCGACAAAATCTTCCAGTTCATCACCTTCGTTCAGTGCCATCATCCGTTCTGTTCCAGCGCCAATGGTCTGTACGACAATGGTAACCGTCTCCTTTTCTCTATCATAATCACAAATGGTAAGCGGAATCCGCTCTCCCACCTCGTCCGTCTTTGCAATAATAAACTGCCCCGGCAGACACTCCTTTGCAACACGCGGTGCCCTGACTTCCATCAGAATGATGTTATCTGCCAGTACTTCTCTCTGAACAATTGGGTACATACATTACCTCCTGGTCTTTTTTGTAAAATATGGTTCCATGCGCCTAATATGTATATTTCGTATAATGTGACAATAAAGAGGTGCACAGCACCTCTTTATTGTATCTGAAATTCCCCCATATATCAACATTTTTATGAAAATTTCATGGTGACAGTTCAGACGTTTTCCTGTTATGAAAAATACACAAGCTCATCTTCCGGTTTATCTGCCGGTTCAATGGAAACCGGATACAGAACCGGTCCCTTTCCTTTATACTCCCTTGCAAATTCCACATGGATTTCCGCTGTGATATCAATCCATGCTTTGTGCTGCAGTTCTTCCTCTTTGTCATACTTGCATTTAAAGCCAATAAATGTAACATCCTCAATGCAGCATGTCATTGCAAACCGTCCGGGAACGAAAATTCCTTTTTTCAGGTTTGGCGGATTGTATACAAGGGCGCGGAATTTGATTTTTTTCTTTTCGTACTTCTTATAATTTTCCATGGCATCCATATACCAGATGGCATAATCAGAATCCGAAAGCTCAATCACATCCTGGTTTATATCAAACGGAAGCTCCTCCGGCCGTTCGTCAATCGTACCGTCCTTTCTTTCATAAACAATCTGTGCCCTGCGGTTAATGGTCTTGATCATGCGGCGCAGACGCCCGCGGTCCGTATTATCATCGGTCCTGTTAAAGATAACGACATCACTGGAAAATACCTGTTCCTGCATCATCTGCCGCATGTTATTCATATATAAGTCAAATGTCGTAGAATCCACTGTTGCAAGAGACTGGACAACTACCCAGCCCTTCGGCAGCGTGACTTCCAAAAGCTTTGAAATTTCCCATGTCCCATTGTACTCAATGAAAACCTGCTCCGGGGAAAACTCGCTGTTAATCTGCTCCAGCCGCTCTGTCGTAAACTCTTCTTCTGTCTCAACTTCTGTCAGTTTAAAGTTAACAGTGGCAAGCTTTGCCTCGTCGTACTCTTTTTCACCATCCTCGCACATGATGATCACGCCTTTTGCACCGTCCCCGAATTCATTTTCAAATAAGGTTTCCATCACAAGGCTTGTCTTGCCGCTGTCCATAAAACCGGTAAATAAATATACCGGAATTTCTTCTGCCATACTGTTCCTCCCTTTTTGAACTCTGGTACCGCCCCTTCGCTTCGCTCAGCGGCATGTCGTCGGCTCTTCTTACAACCCGAATATTTCTTCCAGTTCGTGTTCATGAATCTCTGTTCCGATTACAACGATACGTCCGGTATATTCCGGCTCACCCTCACGGATTTCGTATTCACCCGGAACCATGTCAAAATAAATCCATCCGCCTTCTGTGTTTTCAACCATTCCCTTGGCACGGAGGATATTGTCAGACTCCGCAAACTTCTTTAAGATCTCCTCAAGCTTTTCCTTTTCAAACTTGTGCGGCGTCTCCCTGCCCCAGCTGGTAAACACGTCATCTGCATGGTGGTGACCGCCATGATGATGTTCGTGATCATGGTCATGTTCACAGCAGTGTCCATTGTGTTCATGCGCATGTTCGTCATCATGATGGTGGGCATGTTCGTCATGGGCATGTTCGTCATGGTCATGTCCGTGCTCTTCATGGTCGTGACAGTGCTCTTCATGGTCGTGGTCTTCATCATGATGATGCCCATGTTCTCCATGATGGTGGTGGCTGTGCTCCTCCTCATCCTTTGCATGGCGGGCTTCTGCCAGTACCTTCATTTCAAGGTTGTCCTGCCCCTCCATCGCTTTTAAAATCTGCTCCCCTTTGATTTCATCCCATGCAGTGGTAATTACGGCAGCCTTTGAATTCAGCTTCTGAATCTGTTTTACACACTGCTCAAGCTGCTCCGGTGTAGCACTCTGACTGCGGCTTAAAATCACAGTTGTCGCATACTCAATCTGATTATTGAAAAACTCCCCGAACGCTTTCATCTGTTTGTTCGCTTTTAATGCATTCACAACGGTAACCAGTGCGTTTAATTTTACGTCCTGCTCTTTCTCAATGTCAATTACTGACTTCATGACATCAGAAAGTTTGCCAACACCGGACGGCTCAATCAGAATCCGGTCCGGATGGTATTTGGTAATCACTTCGTTTAAGTTTTTACCAAAGTCACCTACCAGCGAGCAGCAGATGCAGCCGCTGTTCATCTCGGTAATCTCGATTCCGGCATCCTTTAAAAACCCGCCGTCAATGCCGACTTCACCGAACTCATTTTCAATCAGCACAATCTGCTCGCCCTGAAAAGCTTCATCAATCATCTTTTTAATAAAAGTTGTCTTACCGGCTCCTAAAAAACCGGAAATAATATCAATCTTTGTCATTTCCATCTCTCCTGTCTATCCATCATTTGGATTTATACTACTCTTTTTTTCTTCAAAAAGCAAGTGCCCCGTAAATTCCGTCTTGTAAAAACAGTTTTCCCATAATATAATGAAGCAGACAAAAAAGTTATATCCTTTCCAGGATACAACAGCACAAAAAGGGAGGTTCTATGACAGTAAAAGAAGAATATAACAAAAAACTGGCAGATACCGTAATCAGTAATTTAAAAAAACGCCAGATTGACGCAGTTTACTGCGCCACTGCAAAAGAGGCCGCTGATATGGCCCTCTCCTGTGTTCCTTCCGGGAGCAGGGTTGCCTTTGGCGGCTCCATGACGCTTGCCGAGGCAGGAATCACAGACAGACTCCGCAGCAGGGATGATATTACACTGCTTGACCGTTCCGCGGCCAAAACGCCGGAGGAAATCAAACAGATTTACCATGATGCCTTTTCTTCGGACTACTATTTTACGAGTACGAATGCCCTAACCTCAGACGGCGAGCTTGTAAATATAGACGGAAACGGCAACCGCGTGGCGGCACTGATTTACGGTCCGGAGCATGTGATAATCGTCACTAGTTTAAATAAGATTGTTCCTGACGTTAAAACCGCCGTTGCAAGGGTGCGCAATGATGCAACACCGCCAAACTGTATCCGTTTAAACAAAGCAACGCCATGTGCGACCACCGGAGTCTGCGGGGACTGTTTTGCCCCTGACTGCATCTGTAACCAGATTGTAATCACCAGACGAAACGGCACTCCTGGAAGAATTAAAGTAGTGCTGGTGGGAGAGACGCTTGGGTATTAAGTTATTTACATAATGCGGATTATTTTTATATAAATAAAGTGTGCAGTCGGATTTGTTTCCATTTTATCCTGCACACTTTGTTTTATATTTTTCAGTCGTTGTCTGCCTGAAACTTCTTTTGCCATGGTAAAATATTCTGCTGCTTTCCGTGTATCTCCAGTGTATATACTGGCTGTTTTGTTCTGTGAGTTGTCTGACATGCGAAAAACAATCCAGTGCTTTAGAACAATTTTCTTTTATCGTAAAAAACAAGAAGCACAGGCAATTCTACCGAATACCTCTGCTTCCTGTCCTCATACATTAATTGTATTTTCTTTTTCTAGCAGCTTCAGACTTTTTCTTACGCTTTACGCTAGGCTTCTCGTAATGCTCGCGCTTACGAATCTCCTGCTGGATTCCAGCCTTGGCACAGTTTCTTTTGAAACGGCGTAATGCGCTGTCTAAAGTCTCATTCTCTTTAACGATTACACTAGACATCCTAAACCCTAACCTCCCTCCAGTTGCGATATTGTGCACCAACTGTAAGGTAATCATTGCACTATTAATCATTTTATCAAAAAATCGCGATTTGTCAAGCGGTTTTTCTATAACTTTGTAAATATTGCCGTCTCCTTCTTTAAATCACATGCAATATCAAAGTTTTCGTCCATCCTGCGGGAAATATTGTCCATGTCCTCTACCAGAAGCTGGGTACTGTCCGCCGTGGAAACCACCCCGTTTACGCCTTCCTCAATTGCATGGGAAATCGTATTCACGGAAGAAGCAATTTCGCTCATGGACTGCTGCAGATGGTCTGTTCTCTGCTCAAACTCTTCCATTACGCCCTCAATAAAGGATGCCTTGTCCCTGTATTCGCTTCCAGATTCAACAAAACGCTCAAATTCCGGAAGAATCCGGTCATTCATATAGCTGACAAGACCGTTTGCGTTATCTGCAAGATTTTCAACTGCCCCCGTAACAATTGCATTGATACGCTGAATATTATTCGCTGCCTCCTGGCTTGCCGCGGCAAGCTGGCTGATTTCAGTTGCAACAACTGCAAATCCCCTTCCTGCCTCTCCTGCCCTTGCAGCTTCTATGGAAGCGTTCAGTGCAAGAAGATTAGTCTGGCTTGCGATATTTAAGATATCATTAGTCAGGTTGTTGACCTGGCTGACACTGCCACTGTCCTGGATTGCCTTTTCAAGCTCTTTGAGGATTTCATTTAATTTTTCACTGGTGGATTCCATACTCTTTTGTGCGCTGTCCTCAATTGACTCTGCATGTATCTTCATTTCCTTCGTATAGCGGTTGATTTCCGTCGTCTTTTCTGCAATCTCATTGACCTCGTTGGCAACCGACTCTGTATTGGTATTGATTAATGAGGTGTTTTCCGCCATATCCTGCATGGTAGCGGATAATTCCTCCGTCAGCGCTGATAAATCAGACACGCTTCCGTTGGACGCCTGCACACTGTCGCGTACCTCGTTGACAACCTCCTCCATTTTTCTGGAATTACTGATGATAATTTTAAATATATCCTGAAGCTTCCCCATGAAAATATTGATACCGCTTCCAAGGGAGGCAACTTCTTTATTGGCAAGGATGGAAACCCTCTGTGTCAGGTCTCCTTCATGCTGGTCGATACCGTCAATAATACCGCTGATTTCCTTCTGTGTTCTGGTAAGCGGCATAATAACCAGGCGCAGTACCAGAACCACAGCAGAAAGCAGTGCAATGACACTGATAAATATAGTTACAACACTGGCCAGCAGCGAGACACGGTATGTAGATGCAAGGCTCTGCCTCTCGGCTGCTGTATCTGTACTAACAATTTCCTTAATCTGCGTAATTCCATCCTCAATCCCGTTTGCATAATTCCGGATTTCATTGTTTGCAAGTATATATGCTTTTTCCTTGTCCCCGGCTGCACTGTATGCCATCAGGTTGGAGCACTCATATTTTAGCCCCTCATAATTTTCCTGCATGGAATCATACATTGCTTTTGTATCATCCGACACAAACGAATGGTATTTTTTTAACATCTCCTCCAGCTCCGCTTCCTTTGCACGGATATCATCCACCAGCTGGATCATGGAATTCAAATCTGTTGCAACGATATGTGACAGTCCAAGCTTATGGATATCCTGTGTCTGCTTCTCAATTTCAGCCAGACTGGTAATATTGGCAAGGGACACATCTGCAATCTGCGATGCATCAGAATTGACACTCCGGATACTGGCAACCGCTGTAAAATTTGAAACAATACTGAATATACCAAGAATGAACACCGGAATCAGGATAATCATTTTGGTGCCGTAACGTTTCTTTTCTCCCATCTGTCTTCCCCCCTTACACAGTTATTGCGCAACCGACTGCGTGATTCCCGCCACAAGCGTGTCCATAATATCCTGCAGCGCCACATTCGACGGATTGCCGGCTGCCATTGTCTCGCCAAACTGGCTGCATGAATTCCAGTAGCTGTTTCCCACACGCTGAAGCTTCCCAAATTCCGACTGTGCAATGACAGCCTGGATTGCAGGAGCCTGTCCAACTGTATCAGACTCTGCTGCCCTGACATTTGACGGCCCCTGTCCCCTTTCTTCAAAGCGGAGCATCTGGTTCTCTTCATTTGTCAGCCAGTCTGCAAGCTTTGCCGCCCACTGGGGATATTCGGAATAGGCGTTTACCCCTATCAGCTTGTACCCCTTAAAAGAGGACATCTGAACCTGTTTTCCATGTAATGTATAAGTCGGAAGCTTGACTGCTCCCATATTTTCCCCCCATATTTTCTGGATTTCCACAGCGTTCCAGACGCCGCTGATACCTGCAATCACATTTCCGTTTCTGGCTCCATCAATAAAAGCAGTATCTACTGCATTCATAAATCCACTGCTGGCGGAAATTTGCAGCAGTGCTTCTGCTATATATGTACCTTTTACATCCCCTTCTGTGGAATTCCAGTCACAGTAATTAGTCACCCCGTCATCATTTACGCCAAAATCCAGGCCGGTATTTCCGAAAAATGCATATAAATACCATCCGGAAGTCCAGTCCATGGTAATCTTTTTATTGTTCTTCTCTGCAATTTTTAACATACCGTCCAGTGTCTGCACATCCGATTCTGAAAAATATTCTTTATTGTAGTACATAAAATATCCATTGTCCGCAGTCATCGGATATGCATACAGCGTATCGTTAATTGACGCAGCGTCCACGGAATCCTTTAGATTTGCATTTTTGATTTCATCCGCATTCGGAACAGGATAAAGCGCACCCGCCGCCACCATGCCGGAAAGCTGGTCATCCGCCATTGGAAATACATCTGCCGCATGATGCACATCTGCAAGCACGTTATTCTTTGTCTCGGCATCTGAAGCTTCCTCAAGCGTAATCTCAAATTCGGCCTGTCCTGCATATTCCTGTTTAAAGCTGTCAATCATTTTATTTAAGGTATCAAAATTAGCTGCTTCCGACCAGACTCTCAGTTTAATCTTACCACCTTCTGTAACTGTTTCCTGCAAAGCAGTATCCTGTGTGTCAGCTGTCGTTTTGTTTTCACTTTCACTACATCCGGTAAATAACATCCCCACTAAAGAAAACGCAAGCACTGCTGTAATCAGTTTCTTCATACATCCTCTCTCCTTCTCTTAAACATCAGCCCATGCTAAATTTGCAGTATGCACTGCCGTCAGTCTCTGACTGACGACAGTGTATGCGCAATCGTTCACGCAGTATCATAAATGTTCTTTACTTATTATACCATCAGACAGTTTATAAAGTAAACAAGTATTCGAAATTTCCCGAAATGGTACTGTTCTCTTCCTGCAGGCATACAGTCCCAGCGGAAATAATTACACCTGAAAAAAGAGCCTCCGGAAATCTCCGTCAGCTCTTTAAACATTTATCCAACCATCTTCTGCAGTGCAACTGCCGCTTCTGCAACTGCATCCGGTATTCCTGCCGGATTTTTTCCTCCGGCCTGTGCCATGTTCGGACGTCCGCCGCCGCCTCCGCCGACTTTTCCGGCAATCGCCTTTATCAGGTTTCCGGCATGCGCGCCCTGTTTTATGGCACCATCCGTAGCCATCGCAATCAGGTTTACTTTTCCGTCGCAGTCGGAAGCAATCACTACGACTCCCTCTCCCAGTTTTTCCTTCATCTGGTCGCCAAGCTCACGCAGACCGTTCATGTCCACACCTGAAACACTTGTGGCAAGCAGCTTTACTCCCCCGATTTCCTGAATTTGGTCCATGACATCCCCAAGTGCATCCTTTGCCGCTTTGCTCTTTAAGGATTCATTTTCGCTCTGCAGCGCTTTTACCTCCGCCATCAGCTTTTCCAGACGGTCTGTCAGGTTTGCAGGAGTTGCCTTTACGATCTTTGCCGCCTGGTTTAACTCCTCTTCCATCTTTGCATAATATGCCAGAACATTATCAGCAGTCAGCGCTTCAATCCTTCGTGTGCCTGCTGCAACCCCGCTTTCGGAAATAATCTTAAAAGCAGAAATGTCTGATGTATTTTTTACATGTGTGCCGCCGCAGAATTCCTTTGAAAAATCACCCATGGAAACGACACGGACAGTTTCGCCGTATTTTTCACCAAAGAGTGCCATTGCTCCTGTTTTTTTCGCCTCATCTACCGTCATGACTTCCGTAACAACAGGTATACCTTCTGCAATTTTATCATTTACCATCTGCTCCACTTTGGCCAGTTCCTCTTCCGTCATGGCTGAAAAATGGCTGAAATCAAATCTGGTACGTTCCGCGTCCTGGTAGGAGCCTGCCTGCTCCACATGGGTACCAAGCACTTCGCGTAACGCTTTCTGTAACAGGTGGGTTGCTGAATGGTTTTTGCAGGTCTGGCTGCGCAGCTTTTCATCAACTGAAAGTGTTACCGTATCGCCGACACGCAGCATACCGTTTTCCATATAACCGATGTGGCCGTATTTTCCGCCGACCAGTTTTACGGTATCCTCAACAATAAATCTGCCGTCTGCAGTTTCAATTACGCCCTTATCTCCCTGCTGTCCGCCCATGGTGGCATAGAATGGGGTTTTATTAACTACAATCGTGCCGTTTTCCCCTTCTGCAATGGTATCGGAAAGCTCTTCCACTGCAATCAGTGATATCTGTGCCGTATCCGTGAGCCTGTCATAGCCCGTAAATTCTGTGGTAATGGACGCATCCGCCTGTTCAAACACAGACGCATCCGCACCCATGTAATTGGTTACTTTTCTGGCATTGCGGGCGCGTGTCCTCTGCTCCTGCATGCAGGCTTCAAACCCGGCGTCATCATAAGTAAATCCTTTTTCATCCAGAATCTCGGCAGTTAAATCCACCGGAAATCCATAAGTGTCATAAAGCTTAAAGGTATTCTCACCGGAAAGCCCCTTTTTACCGTTTTTCTCCATTTCAGCCATCATGTCTGAAAGGATACTAAGCCCCTGGTCAATTGTTTTATGAAAACTCTTTTCCTCCTCTGTCAGAATCTTAAAGATATAATCCTTTTTCTCCTCCAGCTCCTGATAACCGTCTTTGCTCTCATTTATAACAGTTTCAGAAAGCTTTGCCAGAAACAGGCCGTCAATCCCCAGAATCCTGCCGTGTCTTGCTGCACGGCGGATCAGGCGGCGAAGTACATAACCTCTTCCCTCGTTGGAAGGACGCACGCCGTCCGATACCAGAAACGTAGAAGAACGGATATGATCCGTAATCAGGCGGATGGAAACATCATCCATTGCATCCGTCTGGTAAGTTTTTCCTGACATCTCGCAGATTTTATCACGAATTGCCTTCATGGTATCAATGTCAAAGACAGAATCCACATCCTGCATCACAACTGCAAGACGCTCAAGTCCCATTCCGGTATCTATATTTTTCTGGGAAAGCTCTGTGTAACCGCCCTTACCGTCTCCTTCAAACTGGGTAAATACGTTGTTCCAGACTTCCATGAAGCGGTCGCAGTCACAGCCCACCTTGCAGTCCGGACTGCCGCATCCGTATTTTTCCCCTCTGTCATAGTAGATTTCGGAACACGGCCCGCACGGTCCTGCGCCATGCTCCCAGAAATTATCGCATGCGCCGGTTTCCGGGTCGCGGTAAAAACGCGTAATCTTTTCTTCCGGTACGCCGACTTCCTTTGTCCAGATTTCAAACGCTTCATCATCCTCCCCGTAAATGGAAGGATAAAGCCTGTCCTTTTCCAGTCCCAGCACATCGGTCAGAAACTCCCATGACCATGCGATTGCCTCATGCTTAAAGTAATCCCCGAAAGAAAAGTTTCCAAGCATCTCAAAAAATGTCAGATGGCGCGCGGTCTTTCCGACATTTTCAATGTCCCCGGTACGCACGCACTTCTGGCATGTTGTCACACGCTTCTTTGGCGGAATCTCCTGTCCTGTAAAATATGGCTTGAGCGGCGCCATTCCCGCATTAATTAGTAATAAACTGTTGTCATTGTGCGGCACTAATGAAAAACTTTTCATGACAAGATGGTCCTTGCTCTTAAAAAAGTCCAAATACATCCGGCGCAGCTCATTGACGCCATAGTTCTTTTTCATTACGAAATTCCTCCAAACTTATTCTTCTGTTGTTTCCGCCGGCTGTTCTGCCGCCAGCTTTGCATCCTTGTTTTTGCGGAGCCTGATTCCGAAAAAAATCCCAAGTCCTGCAACAGCTGCCAGTACTGCCAATTCAACTAAATACTTTAAAAGCACTGCTAAAAAGTTCATATCATATCCTCCTGATTCCATAATCTGTAATTTTCACCTGGTTATTATTATAACTGAACCGGAATATAAATTCAATCCCCTGTGGTTATACACTAATCCTCCCCGAAAAAGAACACCTGGTTTTCCCGCACTGTCTCCATCACCCTCTTAGCCATTCCGGAATTTGTGATTTTCTTTTTATACTCTGCAATGGAGGAATAATCCTGCCACATATGCATTGGAAATACGTATTCTGCATCGGTATTCTTCAGGAAAAAGTCAATCGCCAGGAAACGGTTTGGTCCAAGCCTTGGATCTAAAGGGACAAAGGCAAGGTTTATCGGCTTGTCCGAAAGCTTCCT
Source organism: uncultured Lachnospiraceae bacterium (assembly GCA_947566705.1). Classification (GTDB taxonomy): domain Bacteria; phylum Bacillota; class Clostridia; order Lachnospirales; family Lachnospiraceae; genus Roseburia. The sequence goes on from CANOLA010000012.1 coordinate 20,746, forward strand.
GATTTCATGCCGGTAAGTTCTCTGTTGGTTTCCGTTTACCAGGTCGCCCGCCCCCTCCCACTTCCAGTCATTTAAATCACCGGCATGAAACAGGCTGATACCGTTTAATGACACATAATATGCCACTCCTGCGTCTGTGGAACGTAAGGTCTGTATATGCAGCCCGTCAACTTCATATGTGCTGCCTGCAGATACAAATGTCACCTTTTTCCTGACAGCAGGGTCAATCCCGTGTTTTTCCAGAAAACGCGGACTGATGCGGATATCCCTTGACAGTATATAATGAATATTTGGATAACGGTCCGCCCAGCGCAGAATATCCATATCATAATGGTCCCGGTGGCTGTGGCTGGCAAACATATATATGTTTGTCTCCGGTGCATAGGTGGGAATTTTTCCGGTAAATGTATAGCCGTCCACATGGCTGCCGTCGAAATAATCAAATATTAATACATTTTCGTCCACTTCCACAAGAAAACAGCTGTGGTGAATAAATATTACCTGCATGCTTTAGAAATCTCCTTTATAATGTCTGTCACCAGCGTCTGGAATTTCGGTGCGGCAGCATCCGCCGCCTTTTTGACTTCCTCATGGGACAGCGGACTTGCGGATATTCCGCACGCCGGATTGGAAATGCAGGAAATTCCGATAATTTTCATTCCCATGTGGTTTGCCGCAACAGCCTCACATGCTGTACTCATTCCAACGGCATCTGCCCCCAGAAGACGTGCCATGGCAACCTCCTGGGGGGATTCATATGCAGGTCCCGTAAACTGTAAATAGGTTCCCTGCTTTAAATCAATATCAAGTTCCGCCGCACATTTTTTTGCAATGCGGATATAATCCCTGTTGTAAATTTCGCTCATATCAGGGAAACGGACACCAAGCTCTTCAATATTTTCCCCTCTTAAGGGAGACGGTACAAAGCTTGCAATCTGCCCGGTAATCAGCATAAAATCCCCTGCTTTCATACCTTGCTGCACACCGCCTGCCGCATTGGTAAGAAAAAGCGTTTCTGCTCCCAGAAGCTTCATCAGCCGTATGGGAAGCACCACATCGCTCATCGGATAGCCCTCATAATAATGTACGCGTCCCTGCATACATACCACCGGTACATGCTCCACATATCCGAAAATAAATTTTCCTGCATGGCCGGAAACGGTGGATACCGGAAATCCTTCAATATCATGATAGTCAATCACAGTTTCCACACGGATTTTTTTGGCATAGTCCCCAAGACCGGAACCGAGCACAAGTGCGACCTCCGGTTTGAAATCTGTCTGTTTTTTTACGCTTTCGTAACACTGCATCAGTTTTTTATATACTTCCCCCATACTGTCCTCTCCCTTTTTATGTAATGCCCTGCTTTCCAAGGGCATTGCATCTGATAGAATCTATCACTATTCTAGCACTACAGGCAGGGGCTTTCAACGGGAAAAAATAATCAGATTGATATAGGCATGGAGTACTATTGCGGTTATAAATTATCTAAGAGCAAACCACCTTAATCTTCTTTGCATACCCGTCCCTTCTTCTTCCGTAACAAGATAATCACAATAATCGTCATAAGAATGATAATTGCCAGCCATACAAAGTAACAAATACCCAGGAATGTCGGGCAGATATGGCAGAGTCTGCATTTTGACCCGTCATCTGCTTTTGTTTTCTCCGCTTCCGCATACGCAATCGCATAGCTTGAAAACCTATCCGTACTGACTGTGATGGTGCCCGGCTCATTGTCCATATCATCCATAAAGGTATGTTCGCCGTCATGCGCCCGGATGATATAATATGTCCTGCCTTCTTCCTGCAATTTCTCAGGAATGCCAATGATGATTTCTATCGGTTCTTCTGTTGTGGTAATGGCGTTCCAGTCGCCCTCCCCAATTTTAATAAACATGGAGATGTCAACGTACGTACCAAACGTCAGTCCCAGAACTTCCTTTTGATATTCCTCCATACCGTCCGCAATTACCTTTTTATCCTGCTCCGGCATCTGATTGGTAATATCTTTGACGTCAATCCGGATTTCTATTGTTTCGCCATTATTTACAAGCTCCAACTGCTCCGGTGTCAAAACTGTATTTGCTACTGCAACTGTATCCTCTACTCCTGCCGTATAGTCCTGCTCTGCACAGACTACCGTCACAATAACCGCGCCTTCCCCTAATTCAAGGACTGTGCTTGTATCCATCATTCCTTTTGCATTTCCTGTTGCAACAGCCTCGCCTGATACAACAATATTTCCATCATCTATGGCTGCCGGGACAGTCTGTCCTTTGCCGCCGTTCGGCAGCTGCTCTGTCTCTGTTTCAGACGGTTTCTCTGACTCCTCCGGTGTTTTGGTACTTTCCGGCTCCTGCCTGTCCTCCGGCTGATTATTCTGCGTGTCAGTCGGCCGGTTATTCTGCGCGTCAGTCGGCTGTGGCTGTTCCGGCGGATTGGTTGAGCTTGACTGCTGCGACTGTGACGGCTGCGGTGTCGGTTTCGACTCTGGCTGTGATTCCGGCTTCGGTTTTGGCTGTGTCGGTTTCGGCTGTGGCGTCGGTTTTGGCTGCGGCTCCGGTTCCGGATCGTCCCCATTGTCTCCGCCGTCCGGTGGGTTTAATGAACCTCCGCCAGACGGGCCGGATGAGCCTCCAGTCGGTTTCTTCTCAACCCCCTCCACCATCACTGTCAGGTTTTCCCTGATGTCCGTAATGGTATAGGTTTTCTCCGCCGTCAGTTCTACCTTCTCATCATTTACTTTGACTGTAAAACTGCCGGTCGTCTGGTAGCCGTTTTCCAGGGCAAAGCAGAAGGTAAAGCTGCCGCCCTCTTTAACCGGACTTGCGCTGCCAGCCTCTGCTGACAAGATATAGCCTGTGCCGCCCTGCAGGGTAACGGTGTAAGCCGTGGTGTAAACCGCATACACGGTCATATCCGCAGTGATGTTTGTAAATACAGCAGGAGTTCCCCGCCCATCGCTGCACCACTCGCCTATATAGATCTGGTCTCCCGCATCTTCCTTAAGCGGTACAGAAGGGATCTCTGTTAAAGTTCCTTCGTAATCTACAAGAACCTCCTTATATGTCTCATCGTTTGCAATAAAGGTCACTTTGACCCGGTAAACGCCTATTGCTGCGGGTTCACTATTTTCGCTGACAAAATTGAAGTCTGTGGCTTTTACACGCACTACATATGTTCCAGGCACAAGCCCAGTAATTTCACCGCTTCCATCTGCCGTTTTGGTCATCCATGTCTTCCCGCCATCGGTGGAAACCTCATAGGTGACGCCTGCTGTCAGTCCAATCAGCTTTCCGGTCCCGCCCGCTGTGCTTACATCTACACCTGTTGGTGCCGGTTTCTGCGGTCTTGCCGGAATGGACAGGCTCTGCGCCTGACTGTCGAAAGTCTCGATTTGATTGCCTTTCTTGACAATATTTAGCGTATTTTCAAGCCAGCTTCCTTCAATCGATATGCAGCCTGCCTGATCTGCCGTGATCTTTGTATCGTTTATGCTGTAGATACCATTCGGTACAAGTCCTGTCAGTTTTTCAGCCCGGTAATCAATCTCTGCCTCAGGCTGTTTCTCCGGACCTTTGACCTTTACGGTCACACGCTCCTTAGTCTTATTCCCCGCGTTGTCAGAAGCCATGACCATTATCTCCGTAATGCCTGCGGGTATCTCTGATGCCGGGATTGTAAAAGTAACCTGTGCCTGTAATGCACTTGTATCAATGGTAACAGGCTTTTCTGTGCCATCCCCGACTTGATAGGTTATGGCAGCGATTCCGCCTGTGATTACATTATCCGTATCATCCTTTACTGTTACAATTAATGCAGGCGAAGAGTCATAATATTCTTCAGAAACCTCCATACCACCCTGCTGTGTCTGCTGCGTATCGGATGGACTGCGGTCAGCACATACCGTGATTTTCGGTGCATGATCCTCCACAATTACGCCGCCCGCATTTGCTCCGATTGTCACGCCATCCGCAGCATTGCCTACCGCATCCGTATAGGTGATGGCAATGGTTCCCCGGAAATCGGCAGCAAATGTGATTTCTGCCTCGCCGTCAGAAACCTCCGCTGTATAACTGCTGTCAGAATTTCCGGCTGCATCCTCTGGCGTTAAAGTGTAACTGATCTCGCTTACACCGCTGCCAGTGTCCGTGACAGGCACATGGACAATCATGCTCGTTCTGCCGATGATCCAGTCCCAGAGATTTGCCGTTTTATTTTCATATGTAATCGTTCCGATCACAGGTTTTGTCTTATCCAGTTTAAGCGTAAATAAGCTGCTTGCTTCGGATTCATTTCCTGCCGCGTCCACTGCCTTGAACTGATAGGTATGCTCTCCGTCCGAAACGGCATAATCATAATTTATGCTGCCTGTGCCGCCAGAAAAACCACTTACTTCATAAGGACTATTGTCAACACTTACCAGCAGCCTGCTCACGCCCACGCTGTCATAAAGCTTTAGCGGAATTGTATCGCATGTATTTGTCCAGCCTTCGGGCAGGGTTTTGCCATTCTGCAAAACCGGTGCGTCGGGCGCTGTTTCATCCTTCCAGTAAGCATAGAGAGTATGGTCGGACGCGGTCTTAACAATCGTCGTGGTCTTAACCTGAGTTCCCTGCCCGTTTTTTGACGTGTACCATCCTTTAAAGACATACCCCGTCTTTTCCGGGGCGGGCAGCGTACCGTAGGCAGCGTCATAGGTCACAGTTGCGCTCTGCGTAGTATTCCCGCTGTCCGCGCCTTGGTAATCAAAGGTCACCTGATAAGTTCCGGCTGTCCACTTCGCATAAAAAGTCTGTTTCTTAGTTATGGATGCAGAAATTTCCGTCATCGGCGTTCCCGTCAGATTCGCGTTGTCGCACCACCCTGCAAATGTATACCCCGTTCTGGTCGGCGCGGAAGGCGTCTTAGCCTTTTTATTTTTTAATACAGTCTGCCTACTCTGCGTCAATTCGCTGTTTCGGTCATAGAAGGACACAGTATAATAATCCACTCTGGCTGCAGTATTCGCTCCATTAACTGTAACAGTCACTCCGGTGTCGATACCACCGCTGTAAATTTGGTAGCTGCCGTCTCCCACCGCCGTAAGGTCTGTAAGAAAGCTGGTCCCATTGTCCGCGGTCAGCTTCACACCCGGTGCGCCAGCCCAGAGCGCGCCATCCTTGTATGTACTTACTGTCACCTTATATTTCGCTGCTTCCCAATGGGCGGTATAGGAACGATTTCCGGTGCTTCCTTTCGAAATGGTAACTGTCTTATTGGCATTGCCACTCAGACCCGTACCACTCCATCCGGAAAAGATATAACCTGCCCTCGTCGGATTCTTTAAATTTATAGCATTGCTTTCAATCGTATAATTTGCCGGATTACCGGACACTTCTCCACCAGCCAGCTCATATGTAATTATATAATTAGTCAGCGTCCACTGCGCATAATAGGTCTTGTTCCCGGTTGCTGTTGCGGAAATACTTGTCACCTTACTTCCCGTAAATCCCGAGTTCTCATACCAGCCTCCGAAAGTATAGCCCGTCCTTGTCGGCGCAGGCAGCGTCAGACCTACACCACTGATATAGCTTGTATAATTACTCTCATTCGCTATCGTTCCGCTGTTTTATACCAGCCTCCAAACGTATAGCCCGTCCTTGTCGGCGTCGGCAGCGTCAGACCTACACCACTGATATAGCTTGTATAATTACTTTCGTTTGTAATTGTACCGCTGTTTTTATTATAGGTTACCTGATAAATCGTGGCTGCTATCAGGTTTTTGTTTAAAGTAATCAGTGCATATGCAGTACTGTCAAGCTTATAATGCGTGTTATCCGTACTGCCCGTAACTACCGTGGTCCCGCTGGCGACAGAGCTCATCAAAATGGTATGGAGTTTCGTCAGACCACTTACACCATTTCCGCTTGCCGAAATCGCATTTGTTGTATAAATACTGCCTGAAAGAGTAGAATCCCCCGCAACAGTGACACTCTTGCCGTTATTATAGACACTATATGTATTTCTTGAAATCGTCACGCCCTTTAATGTCAGACTGCCACTTCCGCTTGAGCGCAGATAAACCGCACAATTCATGGAAGAAGTGTCTGTATTTTCCGTAAGGCTGCCTCCGTTCAGATTACACACTCCGTCCACAGAAACAGCAGAACCGCCATTTCCTGCCTTACAGCTTTTAATCGTACCGCCATTCATGGTAAAAGTACCAGATGAAGAGACCCAGACTGCCCCGCCTGTACCGGTCACTTCACAATTTTCGATGACTGCCCCGGAATTCATTGTCATTGTTCCATACACTGCAATGACACCGGAGCCTCCTGATTTATAACCGTTAAAGATTGTACATCCGTTTCCCAGTGTCAGCTTTGCACCTGTATCACTGGCATTGTTTCCAATCTTGATCAGGGACTGTTTCACCGCATCGGTGCTGATATAATCCCGGTTTCCATCATAGATAATATTTGTCAGCGTCAGGCTGCCGCTTCCTATCAGTGTAATGTTTCCATATACTCCGGTCGGCATTCTGGTAATGGTGTATGGATTCGCGGAATTTTGGCTGGTAATTGTAACTGGTTTTGTAATTTCCACTTTTTCAGTAAAAACGATATCCTTCAGCAGTTTAATCGTACCGCCGGAATACACCTTCTCCAGTGCTGTAGTGAATCTGCCTGTCTTCCATTCTCCTTGGGCTGTCTCCTGCCATGTTGCCTCTGCTTCCTCTGTGGTACTTAAAATAATCTGGTTATTCGCTTTATCCAATACAGAATAAAGGTTTGAATTTGCCATGAAAATCTTGCTGGAATCCACGCCGGTAAGCGTATAATCGCTACCTTTTGCCAGAACTTTTCCTGCCTCTGTGGAATTGCATTTTAAGGTTACCTTATAATGTAAGGTAGACGTGATATAAGGATAAAGTGTTCCGCTTGTAATATCCAAAAAAATAATATCCGAAATATTGGCATCTCCACCAATGCCTAATTTCCCATCAGCATTATTCACCGTTGAATAATAAATTCCAGCTCCTTCCCCCTGCGCAGAATTGCCGGAAATTTTGCCGCCCTTCAGATTAAGCTCCGCACCGGAAGCGAGATAGATTCCGCCTCCATTAGAAGCAGAATTTTTTAAAATACTGCCTGAAGTCATGTTACAGGTTCCCTTCAGATAGATGCCGCCGCCCGCGTGCGTATATACAGAATTTCCTATTTCTCCACTTGTTTTACAGCTTTGGATTACTCCTCCGTTGATATTCAACGTACCGCCACAATAAATACCGCCTGCAGCACAAGTTCCCGTAGTACCGGTATTCATATTATAATTATTCTGAATAACCGCACCGCTGTTCATCGTCACCGTTCCGGAGCTTATATAAACAGCCGGTCCATAGGCAGCCACAGAATTACCATCCAGAGTGATATTCTCCATGGTCAGACTGCCTCCATAGACAACATCTATCAGCGTACTATAACTGCCTTTGTCACTACTACTTCCTGCATAACTGCCTGCTCTCACAAGCTTTCCGCCGCCCTTGATCGTAACATTTCCGCTGACTGTAAGCTTTCCTGACACCGTCACCGTCACGCCGGGATTGATGATATAGGTTCCGGCAGTCAATGTCTGCGCTCCCCATTCCTGATTGGAAGTTATGGTACCGGGATTCGCTGCCACAGCGGACAGCATCGGCTCATCAAAAATCACCCATACGCCCACCTGTCCGGTTTCCTCTGAGAAGACATACTCCTTTCCTTCTCCCTCTTCTTCCAGTAATGCCTGAAAGAAAAAGCTTCCTCTGTAGGGAAGGTTTCCTTCCTCATCCTGCGTATACTCCGGGCAGCTCCATCCACGAACAGCCAGAACCTGATTTCCTGCTTCCGGATTTGTATATTCCACGGTCACACTCTCCGGAAAAATAGATATAATATCTTCAAAGGAAATCTGTACATCACTGCTGCCTCCTGCCAGAACAAGGCTGTAGCTTCCTTCATCACAGAATAAATCTCCCTTGGGATAAACATTTTCCTCATCAAAATGCCATCCACCAATCTGCTGTAAAGCTGCTGGTTCCTCATCAATAACCGTTACCGTAATTTCCGGCAGGCTGACATTCTCCGCCAGTGTATAGCTCTCCGACAAGACTGCACTAAAGAGATAAGTCCCTTTTGTATTTCCGTCATACGCCGGTTTTGACTGCCATGTAACGCCGCTTATCACAGACGTTTCTTCCTGTTCTCCAAAAAGCGCACTTCCCTTCGGTTGTATGTCCTGTCCATTCTCGTTTTCTGTATCAGAATTTTCCTCTATATCATCGGATCCTCCGTTGTTTTCCTGCTCTGTGCTTTCCTGTCCGCTTTCTTCCTCTATCTGTTTGGAAGATTCCCGCGACAAATAGACCGTTAATTCTGCGGGTAACTTAAGTTCATCTATATCTGTCCCAATAGATACAGTCTGCTCTTTTACCTCCTTGGGCAAAGAGGAAAAAGCGGTAATGATTTTTTCCTGTTGGAAACTTTCCTCCTGCCCTGCCGCAGCTGCCGGGAATTTATCTGATATTCCCGGCAGCGTAAGCAGCATACAGACACAGAGAAAAGCAGCAAAAATACGATGGGTTTTTCCCCTACCTTTGTTCATAAACTTCATCTCCTATCCGATTTCGTAAATACTGGTAACTGCTATCACACATCACTCTCCTGCAACCTCACATGTAATCCGTGCGACTCCCTCGCTGTGATAAGTCTCAGGTTCATAGGCAACTGTCTGAATCATGACTGACTCTCCCGCGGTAAGTTTCTTTTCACATTCCACTTCCCCGATATACTCTCCCGGATGCAGAATGCCCGTCTGCGCAATTTTCTTATCATCCTTGTATACGCGCACCAGAAACCAGACTGTATTGCCCGCATTATTTGCCACATTCAGGTGCAGAACTCCGTCTTTATAGACAGGGTTCGTGTCAATCCCGACAGCATAGCCCTCTTTAACCGGAAGTGTCTGATAAGAGTCCGCAGCAGCAGGAGTGCCTGCCATGGCTGCGGCTTCGTGCTCCGGCGCACGGAACGTCCTATAGCCCTGCACAAAGCGTATGTATCCAAATGCCATGCCGATGCAGAGAATAACAGCAAGGCTTGTAACAATCCCAGTCTTCTTCTTTTTTCTTCCTGCCGTTATGCATTTTTTCCGTTTCATGTTTTGTACCATGCCGCAGGCGTGGTGCTATTTGTGATATGTCGTATTCCGTCAGGAATATGACCCCGCTTTTTGGCGACACAAATAAAGATTGAAAAATCACCTGCAGCCGTTTTCCTTTCTTTCGTTTTTTTATTTTTCAATCTTTATCACCTCTATTCAATCTTAACGGTAATCGGCGCTGCCGAATCTACCATGCCCTTTTCCCCTGTATCATGATGGTAAAAGGAAAACACTATCTTTGCATTATAGGTTCCGTTTGTAAGCGTGGTTCCATCCGGCGGTACAAGCGTCAGGTTTTCAATGTGGTAACCGACGGGAATACGCCCGGAATGGTAAACCTCCACTTCCTTCCCCCTGCTGTCCGTCATATACAGCACTGCCACAAAATCGTAATTGCCTCCCCTGTCGGGATTCTGGATGACATACGGCTCGCTTTTTGCCGTCAGGGTCGCAGCATCCACTTTGAGAATCTTCGGTACTTCATAGCTTGCCTTATTCTCATTCGTACGCTTTCCCCTCTCGTTATCCTCATTCGGGACAATCGATGAATCCGCCAGGATGGGAACGTAGTCTTCCGGCGGCTTTGGCGGATTTGCCAGAACCCCGATGAGGAGGGCGAGAAATGGGATCACAGGCCAGAGCCAGAGCAGGAACATCCCCCTGCTTTTTCCGCTGACGCTGCACCTCTCGATCAACCCGTTATTTTCGCCCACGAACATGCCGGCATACCGTCCGGCCTGCAGTTCTATGACAGCCTCGCAGCAGCGGATTTCTCCCTCATTCACCGCACAGAATCCTGCCGCGAGCGGACAGCCGTCAGCTTTTATAATCCCGTCTACCGATAAATTGATGACGCTTCCTTTTAGGAAACCGAAAAATCCGATTTCCGCCATGTCTTTTCCCTGCAGCACAAAACCTTTGATCTTATATCCCTTACCGTCAAACGTCCCGCAGAACGGATGCTGCCTGTCACATCCGATGGACGGAATCTTTCTGCCGTGAAAATCCAGATTGGCAGCCAGCTCGCATTTCGCGTTCACCGCCGCCGGCTCGCCCCGGTTGATCCGGTCGATAAAGTCAAGCAGCTCATCCTCTGTCTTAATCCTGACGTTCTTCGCTCCGACTTCTTCCAGACCGTCTAAAGGATCAAAGCTCCAGGATTCTGGGATAAAATCCATCTTTGCCGCATTTTCCTGCTCGAACACATCATAGTCCCAGTCATATTCCGCCCCGATCTGCTCCGGTTCCGCCGCAGACACTGCCCGTCCGATCGTCCTGTCCCGGTACTTTTTCAGTTTTTTGTCTTTTTTCACCAGAAAGAAGCACTGGCTGACGGTTCCGCTGCCTATGGAAACAAACCCGTCTTTCTGCTTTCTGTGCCCTGAGCCGCGCTTCCATCCACGCACTGTGCTCCTCGTAAAGCAGTGCAGCGCTTCCCCTTTGTTGTCATATATGAATCCGGCATTCTCGCTCTTTCCCGCCCCGATTTTTACTGCCGCATAGCAGTTTAGTGTCTTTCCGGCGTTCCGGTATGCGAAGCCGCCCTCCATCTTTGTCTTTTTGCCCATGTCCGCACCCCTTGTTTTTTTATCCTGCAACAGCCGGGACAAATCACTGCCCCGGCTGTGCATATCTTTTTCTGTAACTGCTCAGTACTTTCACGATTCCACTTTGACCTGTTCTGAATAGCTACGTTTTCTATTGACTGTTACGGCTCCTCGGTCACGATACCTACTGTAATTGTTCCAAGCTGCGACCATTTTGCAATGCCGTCATCTGTCTGCAGCGATGTAGCCAGCCCGGCCGGCTTGAAGTATGCCTTTCCGACTGTCTCCTTGCCCTGACCTTCGGCTTCTCCCTGATTGTTGTCTGCCGTTGCAAGCGACAGATATGCCGGAACACTGCCTGATGCTGCTGTCAGCTTATCCGTATCTGTGTCTTCCGTTCCCTTTGTAAAGGAAAATTCTCCGGTCGTATCAGGATCGTAGTCCGCCTCGCTTGCATAAGAGAGCGTCGCCCAGACGGCAGCGTTGGAATGGTTCGTAACTTTGACCTCGTTGATTAAATCCTCCGTCACATCCAGTGCTTTGTCCTTTGTGCTGTCATACACCTTCCAGCCTGCACCCGTTTTCTTCATGTGGGTTTTGGGATCCCAGGAGCTATTCTCCCACTGGAACGTCATTGCGCCCCACTCCACGTCCACGGAGTAGACGGTCGCGTCCTCGGTAAAGCCTTGCACGTCAATGCTCGTATCGGCATAATCCTCCGTCGGCGGATCATCGTTTCCGGCAGATTCTCCATCATTGATGTAATCCCTCCACTGCGTCCAGCTTGCCTTGTACGTCATAATACTGGATTTCGGAACATAAATCTGCTTATCACGAGTACTAATAGCACTATCTTTGAACACATTGTCGCTTCCGTTTCCGTCTCCAAGCGTCGGAGGCGTTTCTCCTTGCATCGTCACCGAATTCAGCATGTCGCAGCGTTCAAATGCGCTCGTTCCGATGCTTGTCACGCTGGCCGGTATCGTAACGCTTTTCAGCTTGTAGCAGTAATAAAACGCAGATTCCCCGATGCTCGTCACGCCATCCGGTATCGTCAGCGATGTCAGCACACAACCGTAAAATGCATTACTTCCGATGCTTCTCACGCTGGCCGGTATCGTCACCGACTCCAGTTCTCTACAGTTGTCAAATGCGTTGTCTCCGATGCTTGTCACGCCATCCGGTATCGTCAGACTGCCTGTCATTTTCCAACAGCTCGCAAATATGCTGTCATTGATCGCGGTCAGTCCGGACGGCAGCGTGGCGGCATCCAATTCCAATGCCCTGCAGTCCTTAAATGCACCTGAACCGATCGTTGTCACGCTGTCCGGTATATTGATGGTTGTCAGAGACGCGTCAAAATAAAATGCTGATGCACCGATCGTCGTCAAATTGGACGGTTCCGCGATGGTCACGGTTGTCAGGCTGTCGCAGTCAGCAAATGCCTTATCTCCGATCTTAATCAGGCTTTTCGGTAAACTTACGGTCGTAAGCTTGGTACAACCATAAAACGGCAAATCATAGTCGTGGCCCTCGCCGCCAAAGTCTTTAATCTCCGTCACGCCCTCGTTCACCGTCAATGTTTTCACCCACGCCTTATAACCCGTACTGTATACTGCATCCAGCCAGTTTTCCAGACCATCTTCCGTATAAACCGTCATATTGCCGTCCGCATCCAGATAATAGCCGTCCGCTTCACTGCCCATGGTAGAGGCGGCGTGCGCAATCCGGGGATTGATACACAGCATTACAAAGGCTGTGGCAAACAGCAGAAGCGCTTTGCCAAAAAGAGCATTAAGCCGTCCTTCTTTTACGGTTTCCTTCATTTATTTCCCTCCGTTTCATTTCACAACGCCCGCATTACGGCTCCGTTACTGTCGCTGCTTTCGGCTGCTCCGTCTTGATGCCGACGGTGATGGTGCCGATCTTCGTCCACTTAGCAATACCGTCATCTGTCTGCAGTGCTGTAGCCAGACCGTCCGGCATGAAATATGCCTTTCCGACGGTCGGCGTTCCTGCCGCGCCCTCTGTCTCGGCATTATCCGCCGTTTCAAGTGACAGGTATGCCGGAACATCTGCAGTCTTCGCTGTCAGCTTATTCGTATCTGTGTCTTCTGTTCCCTTTGTGAAGGAAAAATCTCCGGTCGTGTCAGGGTCGTAATCCGCCTCACTTGCATAGGTAAGTGTTGCCCAGACAGGTGCATTGGAGTGGTTCGTGACTTTGACCTCATTGATTACATCCTCTGTCGCATCCAGCGCTTTGCCTTTCGTATCGTCATACACCTTCCAGCCTGCACCGGTTTTCTTCATGTGGGTCTCAGGGTCCCAGGAGCTGTTCTCCCACTGGAATGTCATTGCGCCCCACTCTACGTCTACGGAGTAAACGGTCGCGTCCTCGGTAAAACCCCAGACAGGGATTTCAGTATCAGCATATGCCGGTACTTCCGGTTCATAATCTGCCTGCCCTTCTGTTCCTTTTGCAGGGATTGCCTCATCCCTTGTCGGGTCAAGTCCCTCTGCAGAACCGCCCTCTTTTGCTGTCGATGCTGCACCAGTTCCTGTTTCTTCAGTCTCACCTGCTGCCAACGCGTTTACGCCCGCCAGAGGGGATACAATCAAAGACACTGCAAGAGCTCCTGCTCCGAATACCTTCCATAACTGTTTTCTCTTCATAATAGATACCTCCTTAGTCTTGTTTTTTGTCACTTTTTCATATTTTATCATAATTTTTTCTGCTCCGTTGTGTCAATTTTGCTTCGAAAAACGTTAATTTTGCTTCGAACTTCATATTACACCGGCACTGCCGCTTTGCATCCTGATCATCACATCCAACAGGAAGTATCCGTTTTTCGTATAACAGGACATATCTCCGTTCAGCTGTTTTGCCGTGTTCTGTATACCGGGAAGCCCGAAGCCATGTCCCGGCTCCTTTTTATCCGTAGGAACCACCGCCCCCGGCTCAACAACCAGATCACCCCTGCAGCGGTTTTTTATACGGATCAGAAGATAGCCCCTGTGGTATCTCATGTGCACAAACATCTTCCTTTTTTCCCGGGCAAGCCCCTGTAAGGCATCGCAGGCATTTTCCAGTCCATTGGCAAGAATCTGGCACACTTCCATAAGGAACTGCACTTCCTCCCCCACTTGTATATCCATCCTGCAGTCCGCCGACAGTTCCTGCAGCTTCCGATGATAAAAAGCAAGTGTTGCATCAATATACGCATTCGCACAAAACTGTCCTGACAAGGTGTCCATTTTCTGTTCTATGCCCGTCAGATACTCCGCTGCCTCCTCTGCGTTTCCGGCAGCGAGCAGACCGGCAAGCGTGGCTGTATAGCCTTTCATGTCATGCTTCATTTTTCTTATGCTCTGCTGATTGTCAAGCTGCATCTTTAGCCTGTTCTTCTGCTCCTGCAGGGCACGTTCGCTCCGCTGTTTCCGAAAAAGCAGAAGCTGTCTGTACATTGCTATCATCATCGTGGCATAGGTCAGCGGCATTAATACCAGTATCATCATAAAAACCGGAAGATCTTTCGGTCTTTGCGTTATATATACCGGAAAATGACAGCTTACTGCAAGCAGGACATAGTAAAGCGCCGTCATGCCTGCAAAAAGCCCCCAGCCTCCCGCCACCGACTCCTGCAGCTCCATGTACGGTTTCCGCAAATACCGGTACGCCGCCCATTCCACCAGCGGGAACAGAACCAGCCTTCCAATAAACATGATTACATACTGCTCGCCCCCAAAATAAAAGTCCACAATTTTTGTCACTGAGAGAAGCCACAGCGCTATCGTATCCGCCATACAGAAGGTAAAAATAAATTTTCCGTTTTTGTCCTTTGACATAAACCAGAAAAATATCAGGCTTGGCAGAGTAACTGTCGGCATAAAGATTTTTCCCATAACCTCCGTCCCGAAATATGCCAGTCCTGCCATTGTCAGAACCAACAGCGGTCCCATGGTAATCCCTGTCAGGATAATCGTTTTCTTCCGCGAAAAACGGGAACGATACAAAAGCATGAATAAAATCAATACATGAAACAGTGACCACAACACGGACAAATCTTTAAGAATTGTCATTCTGCCAGTCTACCTCCTCAAACATAATCTCCCGGTACCGCTTCTGCACCGCCGCAGCATAGCGTCTGGATACAGGCACCATCATTCCTCCTGTTATGAGGGCGGTTCCGGAAGCCTCCATGACATGGTACATATTGACGATGTAACTCTGGTGGCAGCGCAGGAAAGTGTCGCCGCAAATCTGCTGCTCCAGATCGCTTAGTTTCCCGCTGCTCTCCTCCATGTATACGGCAATGATTTCTCCCCATCCCGCCGGAAGATTTTTTCCACTTTGTCAATCAGTTCTTCCAGCTCTTCCCTGTGGACAGGCTTAATCAGATACTGGATGGCATACAGGTCGTATGCCTCCCGGTAAAAGTCATTACTGGTGGAAATAAAGCAGATAGGCGCCGCCTCGTCCGTGGCTCGAAGCTCTCTGGCCAGTTCAATCCCGCCCATGGAATTTTCCATAAATATGTCCAGCAGGTACAGGTCATAATTGATGCTCTCCCGCCTTACGTCCGCAAGCAGACTCTCTGCACTGCCATAAAGCTTTACTTCCTGCTCCTCCAGAAGATTCCGAATGCTGCAGGCATCCTCCCTGCAGTCGTCACAGACCGCAATTCTCATAAGTATCTCTCCTTTTCCTGACATTTTCATTTGCATCTTATATACTATCTATCGCCGATATTCTAACATAACCACCCATGAACAACTCAAGGGGGTTTTTGTAATTTCACTGATTGACACATAAACAGTTTTTTGTTAAACTAACTTTCAACATTTTAGCACTAAGTTTTCCCTTTAAGGGCAAAATTGTAAATATGGTATCATTTTATGTAAAATTGGCAGAAGGGGGAATTACGGTTGCAGATTCATATTGCCTTATGTGATGACGAAACGGCGTGTCACGATACAATCAAAAAACTTCTTGCAGATTACAGGCAGAAAACTTCTTCTGCTTCTTTTACTCTTTCCTGCTTTTCTTCCGGAAAGGATCTTTTAGATTACATTGACGAAAGAGCAGCCTTTGACATCTACATACTGGATATTATTATGCCTGATATAAACGGCATACAATTAGGCTCTGCCCTGCGGGAGCGAAATGACAGCGGCTTGATTATCTATCTGACTTCCTCTCCTGATTTTGCATTGGAATCCTACAACACGGATGCCCTGCACTATCTTCTAAAACCAGTACGCAATAGTCAGTTTTTTCAGTGTATTGATAAGACAATAAGCCGCCTGGACCATCGCTCCATGGAAGATACCATCCCTATAAAAACTCCTGGCTCCACCTGTATCGCCGCAATCCATAATATCCTCTACGCAGAGCGGATAAACCGTCATATTCGTTATTACTTAAGCGACAATACCGTAATAGACAGTGTAACTTTTAACGATACCTTCCAAAACGCCGTTTCCCGGCTGGCAGCCTGTCCCGGCTTTCTGATTGTCGGTTCTTCCTTCGTGGTAAACCTTCACTATGTAACGGAGGTTACAAGATCGGAAATGCTGCTGAAAGGAAACCATCTTGTCCCTGTCCCGCGGCGTTCTTATGAAACGGTCAAAACAGCCTGGGCTGATTTCTGGCTCTGGAAAGGAGATACCCATGTTATTTGAGAACTATCTTCCATATGCCATAGTAAAAGTATTATTTGTTGTTACCGGAACACTGGGCATGATGTCTTCAACGACTGTATTCAAACGTACCGGAAAACAGATTGTACCGCTTGTTTTTTTATATCTGCTCTATGTAGCCGGTTCCAGCGCCGCCATCATCTCTTTATTTGGTTATACATTCTTTTTACGGATTTTTCTGCTTACTATCTCTACCCCTGCTATATATTTGTTCTTCCGGCTTGCCAAAACCCGGCCTTCCAAAATTATATTTAACTCTGCGACGCAGATTCTTCTTTCCTTCTATGTATCTGCAGGCATTACTCTGATTGTGCCCAAAATACACGGCTCGGAACTTACCGATCTTCTGCTGCGCTTTGCTGCCTACTGCATCATCATTTTGCTGGAATACCGGTTCCTGCGCAATCCATTCCTGCGTATTTTCTCCATTATAAAAACCGGCTGGCTGGTACTGGCATTAATTCCCTGCTCCTTAATGGTCCTCTTAATTGCACTGGCTACCTTCCCGGTTTCTTATACAGAAAATCCCACAGGCGTTTTCTTTATTTGCCTGTTGGGAGCCGCTATCATAATCATTTACTTTTCCATCTTTCAATATCTGTTCATGCAATATCATTTTCAAACGGCAAGGCAGAACATAGAACTTCTGGAAGTTCAGGTAGGGAATTTGAAGGAAAAACTGGCGCAGGACGCTGCAATTGAAGAACAGTCCCGTATTGATAAGCACGATACCCGCCATAGATTCCAAACGGTTGCTTATCTTTTGGAAAACGGAAAAACTCCGGATGCTCTTGACTATATTACCCAATATATCAGTCAAACCCAGGCGGAAACCTCCGTATCATACTGCAAAGATGTTCTCATAAATGCCACTCTGTCCTCTTACTTCGGGCAGGCAAAAAAAGCCGGAATCACGCTGGAGACACATCTTTCTTTTCCTGATACGCTCCCTGTTGATTCCGGTGAGTTTTCCATCGTTATTGCAAATGCGCTGGAAAATGCAATTAAAGCCTGCTGTTCATTCCCTGAGGAACAAAGAAACATTGTCTGCAGGTGTATTTACAAGCCAAAGCTCATGCTGGAAATTTCCAATCCCTGCGGCAATGATGTTGTTTTTTCAAAGGACGGCATCCCGCTGTCGAAAGAACAGGAACACGGGATCGGCACCCGCTCTATTCTGGCTTTCTGTAAAAAGTATGACGCATTTTGTTCCTTTTGTGCAGAAAACAATCGGTTTACCCTAAAGGTGGTATTATAGCCCTCGCAAGAACGCCCTCGACAATTTTATAAAAAAGATAAGGAGATTATACAATGGACACCCCTATTGACAGCACTACAAACGAAAGTGACTACAGCTTATTTTCTATCCGTCAGGCAGCGCGCGCCTGTAATCTTTCCCGTTCCAGTCTAATCCGCCTGGAGAAAAAAGGGCTGCTCACGCCAGCCCGCACTGATGCAAACAGCGGATACCGTTACTATGATAACAACAACATCAGCCGCATCCTGCAGATTCAGAAATTCCAGCAGATGGGCTTTAGCCCGGAAGAGATTATCTCCTACTATGAGAGCGGCGGAAAAGCTGATGAACTTCTTGCCGCTTTGGAACAGAAACTATACTTATTGCAGCAGCAGATTGCAGAAATGCGTCTGCGTTCCCATGATGTACCGGATATGTCTCTGTCCATATTAAAGATTCCCGAAACCGTGTGCTGTGTCCGCAGGTACCAGGGCGCTGTGATTCAGGATAAATACCACGCCTCGTATGATTTCTTTCATGAATGTGTGGAAAAAGGAATCGCTCTTGCACCAAAAGCGTTTTTCCTCATCGATGAGCGCACAGACTATCTTAAAGGAGAACTTTCTTTGGCACCCCATGATTTTTATGTCTGTATGCCCGTTTTACCGGAACAGGCACCGGAAGATGCCATTCCTATTCCTGCCTGCACTGCCCTTTCCCTGCTGGTTTATGGCAACTATAGCAACCTCAATGAAACATATCTATATCTGGGGGAACAGGTGCGTAAACGCGGGCTTACACCTGCCGGATATATCCGGATGATCGCTCTGGTCGCTCCTTATGTGGGGAAGGAGATTGATCCGAACATGTATTGTTCGCAGCTTTTGCTGCCGGTGGAAGAGTCTTAAGGACTGGTTACGCGACACAGTTACGGATTCTGTCTTTTTCATCCCTTGCCGGATCAGCTGTGTAAACACTAATTAAAACGGTTCATCCACTGGGTTGACGCATCCATGGCTGTACGGCAGGCATTCGTCTGATCCAGTGCATTCAGCATCACAAAATCATGAATGGTACCCTGCATGCGCAAAGCAGTTACCTCCACGCCTGCACACCGAAGCTTTTCGCCAAAGGCCTCTCCTTCGCTGCGCCGTGAATTATAGAAGATAACATTTCTGATTTTTTCACATCTGGGTAAAATAAAATATACCGGTATGCTGCCCCACATTCCGGTGTTTATGCAGTCCGAGGATATATCAGCAGGATACTTGTATACCGGTGTATCCTGTGCTTCCTCCAGTACTCTTCTGCCCTGCACATGCGGCAGCTGAAAAATAAGCGGCGGCACAGAGCTCTGGTTGCAGACGGCTTCTGCAGCGGGTTCCAACGGAATACATCGTTTCATATGCTTTGCTCCAATTATGCTTTAACTGGTTTTTATTATCATATGCAGTGCTTCCGTTTTTGAGTTTATCCGTCTTCTGGTGAGTCCGCTGACGCTGTGCTGCTTATGTCCCTGCCACACCAAATTCCAGGTTCGCTGTCAGTATCCTAAAATTTTTACCATTATGTACTCGTCTGCATAACTGCCGTCATCATATTTAAGGGCACGGAAATTCTTTCCAGTTTCTTTGAATCCAAATTGTTCATACAAACTCTTTGCCCGATTATTTCCATCAGTACACGCGACGTAAGCTGCCTTTTGATACGATTCCACAATTACCTGCAACAACGCCTTCCACCTCTGCCACCATCATTATTTCACGTGGATGATTCCTTTTGCTTTCTAAAAGCTGTTCCTCTGATTCAACGGTGTAAATAACCTCGTCCTCATTTCTAAGAAGAAACGGCGTTTCCGCAGATACCGTTCGAAGATATTCAATCATATCCGCAGCATCTTTTGTTTCAACGGACCGAAGTATACATGTACGACCATCCCTTAATTTTATCTTCTTCTCTTCAAATATCATTTCTTCTCCTTTTTTTCATAAAATACCAGTGTAAGTTTTTCGTTAATGACTTCTGTTTTACCTGTCTGCCGATACCCCATTTTCTCATACAAATGACAGTTCCCCGGTTCCTGCAAAATTGTATCCAGTTCCCAGTTTCCGTTTCCATGTACTTCTTCACACAGCCGGATTGCTTTCTGCGCAATGCCCTTACCCTGAAATTCCTGCAATACAAATACTGGGGAAATTCTCTTGTTTTTTCCGGCTTCCTTTTTGTCAACAATACGAATAGCTCCAACTTTTTGCTGTCCGATACAGATAAAATAATAAAATGTAAAATCCTGTTTCAAACGTGCTTCAACCTTTTCCACACTTTCATTTCCAGGATTTGTGTCAAAATCCTGATACTTCTCTAACAGTTCTTTGAATGCTTCCACCTGCATGGCGTGTATTTCTTTCGCATCGCTAATATTAGCCCTTAATAATTTTACTTCCACGTACATTCCCTTCCCGAATTTACCAATCGATACTGCTGTCCCATCAAATGGAAACAGTATTTTTTTCCAAATCGAATACCCAACTCCACGGCTATCCCTTTCCGGCCTAAAACCAGACAGTATTTTGTATCAAGCAGTGAACAGAAGGAATTAACACAGTCGTATATCGTATGCATCTCTTCATCCCATCTGTTTTTAAGTTAAGAAAAGCTCTGCCGAAGCAGAGCCTTTCTGACATTTTCTTTCGACAACCACCAGTCATCTAGCCAGATTGTGGTAAATGCCAAACCCTTATAAAGCTCGCAAGACACTGCCCTCTGGCACAACATCCTGTATCAACGCTTTGACAGACACTCACTGTTGCCTATCCTAACTATTATAGTACAACGAACTGCAAAATATGTCAATTGCAATCCGCAGTTTTTAGCATAGTTATTAGTTAAAATTCCGTCACATCCGCTTTCCCCATTAATCTTCCCTTGGACAAAATTAACGGAACTACAATCAGAACATCACATAGGATAAATCCGGCCAGTCCTGTCCCTGAATAAAACAGCAGATGCATACCTTTTTTCATATAAACCAGTTCATTTATCATATACGTGAACAGAAAAATCGCCGCTCCCCCAATGATGCAGGCAGTGATATTCATAAAAATAATCTCTGCCGCTACTTTTTTCCTTACTTCCCTTCTGCTTCTGCCCAGTGCCCTGTAAATACCGAACTCACAGGTTCTTTTTATGTACTGGCCGGTGACAACTGAATTTACGGTAACAGCAAGTACGACTGCAATCAGTATATCTACTGCATAAAAAAGAACATAAAACACATAAAACTGCGGCAGCACTCTGCTTCTCGCTGACTCAGAAATCTGAACCTTCCTGTCTCCTGCAAGTTTTTTCACATAACTGTACAGCTCTTCTTTTTCCATTGTATCACTGTATATATAAAGCCTTCCCAGGCTGTCGTCACTCTCAAAAATAAGAAACGTACAAAAACTTCCGTCATCAATAATCGCATCTACCGTATATTCCCCATCAATATAGGAATCAAAACTGTGGTCAAGCGTATCGCCAAGACGGATGCCTTTATTATCTGCAAAATCCTGACTGATAACCATACTCCGGTTCTTGCATTTTGAAAAATCTCCTTTTATCCCCAGATGTTTAAAAACCTTTTTCATGTCATCTGCGGAATTAAATACATATGACCAGCCGCCCATTTCAAAACCAAGCACCGTCCCATGCTGCATACCGGAAAAACCATAGGCAGTTACATCAACAAATTCAAGTTTTTCATCCTCTTGAACAGCTTTCCTGAATGCGGCAAAATCCTTATATTCTTCATCGGTACTCTGTAGCCCTGCCACAACAATTTTATCCGAATATTCAAACTCCTTTTCAAAGGAATAAGTTTCCGAATGAATATAGTTGCCCGCCAGAAACATAAGAGTCGCAAGAACCATCATAAAGATACACAGAAAAACCCTGCCCCTGTTTTCTTTCATATAATAAAATGCTGAAAATGGATTTATTTTTTTCATCTACTGTACCATGTCCCTTTCCGGCTCTATACTGCTTAATTTTCCGTCCCACATTTCAACCAGTATATCCACATCTGAAAGAACTGACCTATCATGGGTTACTACAATCACCAGTCTTTTTTCTGAATATTTCTTCAGTATCTTCATAACATTAAACGCATTTTCATGATCCAGGGAGGCGGTCGGCTCGTCTGCAAAAACCACCTTCGGATTATTTATCATGGCTCTTGCAATGGCAACCCTCTGGCACTGTCCGCCGGAAAGCTTTGACGGACGTTTTCCAAACTCCCGCTCCTTTAATCCCAGTGCTTTCAGATACTCTTTTGCATCTGTTTCTGCTTCGTTTTTTTCACTTGTCGCAGCAACTACCACGTTATCGACAGCATTCATATACGGAACCAGATAATGCTTCTGGAATACAAAACCAAACTCATTTCTTCTCACATTTTCCCTCTGTTTATTTGACAGTTCTGTAAGTTCCTGCCCATTGTAGACGATACTTCCCTCTGTGGGCGTTTTCAGCGTGGACATGACATACATCAGCGTACTTTTCCCACTTCCGGAAGGTCCGATAATTCCGACAAGTCCAAAGTCCGGAAGTGTCAGATCAAATCCATTCAGGGCGTACATTTTATCATCTGAGTTCACATCGTATATCATGCTTACATTTTTTATTTCAAACATCTTCTGCCTCCTATTCTTCAATCATATCGATTGTCTTTATATTGTTAATGGTTACGATTACCGGTATCTGTAAAAATCCCACGATTGCCAAAAATGCTGTAAGGATACGAAGCAGATGCTCCGGATAAAAATAGTGATAAACAAGTCCTAAACTGTCTAACATAAAATGTCCCAGAAGAACCATAATCACAATCGTAACTGCTGCTCCTATAACGATACTGAGCCCGAATATAATTCCGATTTCCTTCATCATCATCCCGTAAATATCTTTTCTTGCAAATCCAATTGATGTATAAAGACAGTATTCATTTACCCTGCTTCTCATAAAGGAAACATAGGCAACAAGAATTGATATTGCCAGAAAAATGATTACTACAATCAGAATCGCAAGAAGCGCTGCATCTATCTGGTCTGTTACCAGTTCCTTATACATTTTTGCCCAGTCCACGCTGTCATAAATGGTATCATATTCTGTCGTTTCAATCCCAACATCCTTCAGTACTGCAGACATATCTGCATTTTCTTCATTGCATAAAATAACCATATACCATCCGGAATTGGTGTATCCCCTGGGTGTTCCCACGCAGGTAAGAACATCCGAATCAAGCGCTCCAACAACCTTAAATACCTTCCCATAAGATGATTCATTAAAATATCCACCAATTTTCATTTTTTTGTTCTGGAGCACCTTTTTATCCGCCAGAATCTCACCGGGTCCTTCCGGCATTCTGCCTTCGGTAAGCAATGCACCCATATGCTCTAAAAAATCCGGAATCCGGCTCTCCTCTAAAAGCGGAAAGTCATAACCGACGCCTCCGACGATTCCCTGGTAATTTGCATACAGACACTGTGTATATATGACATCACTGATTCCTTCATGTACTTTCAGTTTATCCATAATGCTGTTTCTTGCCTCATCAATCCCCTGGTACAGCTCCTCTTCGGATGAATAGGAAGCAGAGTCCACCCCCATGGTTTCCGGACTCAGTTCAACATAAGCAACCTTTTTGGGCTGCTCCAAAAACAGCGCTTTAAAGCTCTCCTTTGTCGTAAGAAATAAGAAATTAATAACGTACATGGTCATAAATGTCATAGATAATGCAACTATCATAACCCATACCTGTTTTTTATTGTTTCGCACAAATTTTAGTGCAGACAGCCTGCTTTTCATTCAGTTCCTCCTCGTATAATACTTTTCTCCCGTACTTGTAATATACTAACATCAATTTGCCCCATAAAAAAGTGACTGCAGTCATATTTTTATATGACTGCAGTCCAAGCATTTCATTTCTTCAGTTCCACAATCAGTTTCACCCTGTCGTGAATTCCCGTCTTATCATAGATATTCGATATATAGTTTTTGACTGTACCTTCTGATATGTACAGCCTGTCTGCAATCTGTTTATTCGTCAGCCCGTCCACCATAAGGGCACATATTTCCTTTTCCCTTCCTGTCAGTTCCTCCGAAATATCATAAGAAACATTTTCCTGTTTACCGCTGGCTCCAGAGTTACCTGCCATAAGCTCTGCCAATCGTGCCATAACTTTTTGGTCCAGTACTGTAATACCGTTTAGAATCTGTGTGATTGCACCCAGAATCATGTCCTTCCCGCTGTCCTTTAAAAGATATCCGTCTGCTCCGCCTGCTATTGCCTCAGTAATATATTTATCATCATAAAAGGTGGTAAGAACCAGAATTTTCACATGTGAAAATCTTTCCTTCATAATTTTGATAAGCTCTGTGCCGCCCATTCCTTTCATGTTAAGGTCTACAAGCGCTATATCACAGTCCACCTCTTTTTCTTCTAAGAGCTGCAAAGCTTCCTTTCCATCATTTGCTTTTCCTGTTATCTCCATATTATTTAATGACAATATAATCTCAAGGCTGTCCAGCAGAAGTTTTTCATCATCCACCAGCAAAACTTTATATCCGCCCATTTTAGCTTATCCTCCAAATCCAACAGGCAATTCGACCATTGCTTTGAATCCGTTATCATTTTTAAATTGTGTTTTTCCTCCGCACTTTTCGGCATAGGAAATAATCTTTTTTATGCCAAAACCGTTTTCAATTTTCTGTTTACTGTTCGTATCATTAAAATCACTTTGTCCGTTATCTGATACACTAAGTTTTACATGTGCATGGTCCCCGGAAAGAATTACTGTAAACTCGCTTGCACTACCGTGTTTTAAACCATTTGTCAGCAGTTCCTTTAATACTCCGGTAAGAAATACTGCATGGTCGCTTTCAAGCTTTAATTCGTCCCTGATTTCACTGTAACTCTGATAAACCTGTATATCAGTATCCATTACAAATTCCTTAATAATCATATCCAGCTCCGATTTCAGCTCTCCCGCCGTAAGCTCTGCGTTATCATCATCCAGTACCCTGACTGCCCTTCTTACAGACTCCAGGCTGCCCCGTATCCGGTTATTCGCATCATTCATCTTCCTTCTTGCTTCATCCGGTTTCACATCATAAAGCAGATCCGCTGCATCTAATGTCATAATGGCAGCAGTTATGGAATGACCGACGCTGTTGTGAATATTTCTGCTGATATTTTCCCTTTCAAGCAGTCTTGCATTTCTCTCGTCCAGGGATTTCTGCATTACCAGCTTTTCGTTTAACCGCTTTTCATGCAGTTCGCTTATATTTGCAGCAGTTATCCTGTTATTTTCCTTTGCTTTTCTTTTTTCAGCCAGTTTAAGCATGCTGTAAAGGAAACCAATAGCCAAAAATGAGATGAGCAGAAAAATTGTATAGAGCATACACATGGCAACAGAGGTATTTTTATAAATCACAAACTGTATAAAAACAAACATCAGTGTTCCTGAAAATACACGTATATATACCTTTACATCCTTTAGAAAAAAGAAAACCAGAAATCCTGAAAAGTTCCCTGACAATACAGCAAACACTGACCGAATAACCAGATCCGATAATAATGTTCTTTTATCTTTTTCTTCATTTACTGACTGGTATGCTGTAAGTATCATAAGCACTGCTTCTGACATGATAAGAAATACCGGTGCTTTGCTGCAAAACAACCCCGGTATTGTCAGAAGTACTAATATTATAATCTCTGTAATTGCATATACCATATCAAACTCCCACCCTAACAGCTTATTGTGAAACCCCATAATATTTATTGTACCATTGCCGCAGCGGGAATACAATTATTTATAACATCTTTATATATCTGATCTCTTTTTGCTGTGTGCCGTTATAATAGTATAACTGTGTGCATTTACCGTGATAACAAAATTATCTGCATTTACATACCAGTTTTTTCCTCTTCTTTCAATAATGGCATGAGCCGAACTGATTTTATCTTTGCACCATGCAACAACATCATCTGTATCCAAAGACAGATTCTTTTTTATGCGTGCAATCCCCAGCTCCGTAGAGTGCAGTTTATCTAAATGATTCAGCAGTTCCAAGCCTGAATCTGTCTCTTTTTCCTGCTTAACAGAACTGGGAATTTCATCATTAGAATTGCAAAGTATATGCAGCCGTCCGTTAGAATCCACTATCCTCATGTTCCTCACAGTGCTCTCACCAGCCGGAATCGTCACATTCAGCCTGTGATTGTAGTCATCAATCTCATAAATAAGACCGCTGAACATTGTTGCCGGAAGAATCATATGACAAGTCATTTCAGGCATAGGACAAACAGCTATTGGAATCGAAGAATATGTTATTTTTCCAATGCGCAATCCTTTCAGTTTGTAAGATGGACATTCTGTCCTTCCACCAAATCCGGTAATTGGAACTGTTTTATTCATAGGTATTCCACCAAGTTTTTTGAGCAGCCTCTCTTCATCTGTCCATACCGGGAAAAGAGCCCCGGTATCAAGCAATGCCAACACATTATTCCATGTTCTTAAAAAGATAAAGGGTCTTTGCTGGTTTCCATTTAACTCTAAGGAAAATTGAATCATTGAAACCTCCTAATACATAATGCCTACAAAAGGTACATTATCAGGCGCTGTGTGTATTGCAACAATTCTTCCCCCGGTTTCTATCTGCTCTTCCGTTAATTCACTTTTTGATTTATCTGTATACCGCACCACTGCTGAGACAATAACTGAACTTGTAGGAGATTCCCATTTTACTTCATCGAGTCCCACCCACTGGTCCGGATATTTCTCTTTTATTTCTTCCCATGTCATTCTTTCCGCCATAATAAAACCCCCTTCCAAAATATTTTTCTTTTATTATATCACAGCACGCCAGATGAAACAACAATAGCCGATTACCCCGCCTCTGTTCCCATCAGTCTTCCAAGCTGCTCCACAATTCCCGCATTTCCATTCACAGAAATCTCACCGACCTTTTCGCAGATTCTTTCCAGATATTCCAGCTCCTTTAATTTATAGAGCGTGGTATTTTCCTCCATCAGCTTTGCCGTATTTAAAAGTGACCTGGTGGAAGCCACCTCCTCCCTTCTGGAAATTACGTTCGCCTGTGCAGTTTTTTCTGCTACAAGCACAGAATTCATAATTTCCTTTATTTCTCCCGGTAAAATAATATCCTTAATTCCTGCAGTTAAAAAATCTATGCAGAACATGGTTTCTTTTTCCTTAAGCGCCGCAAAGATTTCACCGGAAATTTTTTCCTTTATTTCAAGGATTTCATCCAGCCTGTAATTTCCCACAGTTTCACGGATCACAAGCTGGACTGCAGAATAAAGCTGCCCTTTTAAGTCCAGAATTTTTTCCGAAAATTCTACTGCGTCCCTTATTTTAAACATGCAGGCAACATTCATCCGGATTCCGATTTTATCCCTGGTTAAAATCTCCTGTCCCACAATGTCCAGCTCTCGCTGTTTCATGTCAAAAACACGGAATGATATATCGTGCTCATAATTCCAGAAACGGTAGACTCCCCTGGTACACTGCTTTTTTAACACATTATCGTAATAAACCAGTCCGGTTTCTCCTTCCCCCACCTTCATTTCCGTGTAATATTTCTGCGGAAGCATGGAAAGCATCTGCTTCGTTACTTCGTTTCCCATCACGGTTTCCTCCATGGAAACGACTTTGATTTCATATGTATCAAATACATTCCAGAAGGTATATTCTTTTCTGTTCGCAAACGTCGTCAGTTTCCCGTTCAGATAAATAAACCCCACAGAGCCGTCCGGTATTTCCATATGTACAGTGGCATTTAAAAATGTCTTATCCCTGGAAAGTACCTGGTAAGGAACGTCCATGTAATCCAGCTCACCCGTCATTTCCTCTATCTCCACCTCATAACCGAATGCTCTGGAAAAATGATAGGTTCCGGCCGTGAGCATTTTCTGAAACATCCCGTCCTTTAATACAAATCCCGCCTGATTATCCTTAATAATATATTTCATCTTAATCACCCATTCCTTTCATTTTACAAAATCGATACTTTTATCCTTCTTTCATCCGCCGGATGCGGAATCCCGGTTGAGCAGACGGTTGGAAGAAAGGACATTCTGCAGCTAAATTTCCTCTTTGTTCCCCTGGAAACAAAAAACAAAAATCCGTTTTGCAGACTGCTGTTTCCCCTTCCCGGATGCGGTATCCCCAAAATTTCAGGCAGCCGGCCGATTTACATGCTCCGCCTCTGGCATATCCAAAAATGGATATACCAGAAACGGTGTGTGAAATCCGGATAAAAGTATCTTTCATTTAGCGCGGGTTTAAACCGCAAGACTTGACAGGTCTTTTTCATTGTGTGCTTTACCACTTAGCTACCGTTTACACGGGAGGGATTCGAACCCCCGAAACACAAATTCTTTTTCTTAACCCCACGTTAAGATGGTGAAATATTTATGGTATACCTGACAGCACGCTGCAGGCACCGCCGGGCAGGAAGCAGCTTCCAATACCCTGGCATAAATAAATTATTTCCGTTATTTACTATCCCTTCACTACGCCTGCTGTTTTTAATTTTCTTACCGGCGTAACCAGGTCTGACTGCTGTGCCATCACCTCGTCGATATCCTTGTAGGCAAACCGGCATTCTTCAGGCACATCATTTTTCTTTCGTTTTCCAAGGATTACTCCCTGTTCCTTCAAATCCACCATAACCTTTTCCACAGTAAATGCCTGCATTGCCCCGGTTCTGGAATAGTTTCTGCCTGCACCGTGGGAGGAAGTACAGAAAGATTCCCTGTTTCCTTTTCCCCTTACCACATAGCTGTATGAACCCATTGCCCCTGGAATCACAGCCATCTCTCCTTCCCGCACCCTTGTGGCTCCCTTACGGTGCACCCAGACATTCGCGTCATAATGATTTTCCAGTGATGCATAGTTATGGTGGCAGTTAATCTCTTCT
>CANOLA010000013.1 GCA_947566705.1 uncultured Lachnospiraceae bacterium
AAATAAACACAAATTCATAGCATAAGTTGCGTTATTTAACTGCCAAAGTAATATGATAAACAGTTAGAACGACTGGGCACTGCTTATTCGGACAAATGGGCGGGTGAAGTAATATCTGCCATTGGATATGAAAGTATCTGTTGTTTCGGAGGTTCATTCGGTGCCGGAATATTGGCGAAAGCAATGTGTGCTGCACCCAGAAAAATCAGGCGGGCAGTATTATATGTGCCGGCAGGTATCAAAAACGCACCGGTGATTAACAGTATGAGTATGATGTTTCCGATGATTATGTACTGGATTACGCATGAAGACAGATGGCTGAAAAAGTGTATGCTTCCGATGGCTGTAACAGAAGAAAATATTACTGATGATATTTATGAAACAGCGAAACTAAGCATCAGCTATGCAAAAGTAAAGGCAGGAATGCCTGGCAATGTTGCCGAAAAAGATATGAAAAAATGCAAAGCCCCGGCACTGGTTATGGCAGGAGAAAAAGATTGTCTGTTTCCCGCAAAAAGAGTGCTGCCCACCGCAGAGCGAATCATTCAGAATGCCACTACTTATTTACTGGAGGGCAGAGGGCATATGAGCAGTCTGACGGAAGGGGAGAAACAAATGATTACAGAGTTTTAAGACGAGGATGAGATGAAGAAAATATATAGTTATGAACCATGGGTTTTTATATTTTTTGGAATATTCCATTTACATAGAATATGGGGACTTGTCGATAGAAAGTCTTACGCTGCATTTTGGATGAATGTAATGGAAAGTAAGGGAATATTTTATTTTGTACTAATGGGCATATTAGCAGTACTTTGCGTGTGTGGAATCATTACGTTTTTTAGAAATCTGCATCACAACTATTGGTGGCGGTGGATATATCTGTGCGGCGGCGGATATGTGTTATTTGATCTGTTTGCTATCGCAACAGGGATAGAATTTTGGCATGATTTGTTACGGGCAATGTATGATGTGAATGCAGCTTACTGGAATCTGCTATGGGGTGGATTTATTGTGCTGGGTGGTGCGGTGTTTGTGCTGGGATGTTTTTTGTTAAAAAGGAGAATAAATGAGACTAAGTACAGTGGAGGTTAGATGAAGTCAGTTAAAAGCCGTTTTGGATTGTATTGACAGAAATTTGGCATAATAATTTGGAAGGAGAAAAAATATGGAACCATTAAATGTAACAAGAGAAAATTTTCCTATGAGTACCGCTTCTGCGGCGGAAATGATACCCATGACCCCGAAAACCGATAATTATGAAATCTTCTACAAAGAAGATGTTCCATACCGGACTTGTGGGGACAGAACACTTTACCTGCAAATTATCGGTCCGACTGGCATACAGGAAGCCGTTCCCTGTATTGTTTATATTCCCGGATCTGCGTTTAAGGAACAGAATGTTAAGGAACGGGTACCTCAGCTGGCATACCTGGCACAGATGGGGTATGTCGTTGCCGCGCTGGAATACCGTGGTTCTGAAACGGCTTCTTTTCCTGCACAGGCGCTGGATGCAAAGGCGGGTGTAAGTTATATGAAAGAACATGCAGGGGAATACGGTATTCATCCGGATAAAATGTTTTTAATGGGAGACTCTTCCGGCGGACATACAGCTGTCACGGCCGCTTTTTCCTATGGGGTTGCCGGTATGGAAGAGGCAGATAATGCTTCCGGTGAACCAATTGTAAAAGGTGTGATTGATTTATATGGTCCGACTAATTTCCTGACAATGAATGAGGAACCTTCTTCCCAGGACCATCGTGCACCGGACAGTCCGGAAGGGTGTGAAATCGGCGGGAAGGCAGTATTGGAACATCCTGAGCTTGCAGCCCCGGCGGTTCTTGCAAATTATGTGCAAAAAGAACGTAAGCTCCCGCCTATATTAATGTTTCACGGAACAAATGATGAGCTGGTTCCTTTTGGGCAAAGCTGCGAATTATGTAATGCCTTAACGGAAGCAGGAAAAGATGTTACCTTTTATCAGGTATTCGGAGCCCACCACGGCGGCCCGGAATTCTGGACGAAGGAGGTTCTTTCCATAGAGGACAGTTTTATCAGACGCGTGTGTGGCGAATAGGAAATGGAATGGCATTGAAATTTGAAAGACAGGTTGAGGATAAGCAGAGATGACATTAAAAAGATATGGGAGTAGCATGATAGAAAGGTAATAGTGTTCGCGGTTTATATTAAAAGCACTGGAATATCCCTGCCTGTGATGCTATAATGTCCATAAGGAGAACGGCATGGAGAAGGATTTTGCAAAAGAAGATGAAAACAAAATACAGTGGCATCAGGCATTTGTAGGAGCAATGTACTGTGAGCTTGGTGATGATATTAATAGTGTGGAATTTAATCCGGAACACAGTATTACCAGAAAGCCATTGCAGATAGATCTTTTGATTGTGAAAAAACTTACGAAAAACGGTGTTCAGGCAGAATTGTCCAGCAGTATAGGAAAAATGTTTAGCGCGTATAATATCATTGAATATAAGTCACCGGACGATGAGCTTGGGATTGATGCTTTCTTTCAGGCGTACACTTATGCCTGTTATTATAAGAGCAGTGCTGACCGGGAAAATGAACGAAAGGACAGGGATATAACAGTTATACTTGTTAAACAGAGATATCCTCTGTCGCTTGTCCGTTATCTGGAAAGCAGGGGCTGTGTTCTTACGGAGAAATTTCCGGGTATCAGTGCAGTTTCCGGAAGCCAGTTTTTTAAAATTGTCATTTTTACGACCGGGAGAATGAGTCCGGAGAATAATATGTGGCTGAATGCGCTGCGTGGAAATCTGGAACGTGAGAATTATGGCAGGCTTGCGCGGGAAAGTACAAGATTAAAAGGTAAGGCGGCTGAGTATGGTGAGGCTGTGTTGTCGGTTGTAGATAAGGCAAATTTTAAGCAGGTTCAGGAGTGGAAGGAGGACGAGGATATGGCATCATTATTATATGAAGCAAGGACACAGGGAATACAGCAGGGGATGCAGCAGGGAATACAGCAGGTTGCGATTGGAATGCTGAAAGCCAATAAATTATCTATAAATGAAATAGCCATGTATTCCGGACTGCCCGTTAAAGAGGTTGAAATGCTTGCGGATGAATTGAAAAATCAGCGGTAATGCCTCCGACATGCGGAGGATACTGACAGAAGGCTATGCGTTAGCATGGCCTTCTGTGTTATTGAGACAGCGAACTAAAGCATCAGTTATTCAAAAGTAAAGTTGGGAAGACCTGGCAATGTATGATGTGAATGCAGCTTACTGGAATCTGCTATGGGGTGGATTTATTGTGCTGGGCGGTGCGGTGTTTGTGCTGGGATGTTTTTTGTTAAAAAGGAAAATAAGTGTGGCTGAGTTGAGAGGAGACTGATACATAATGGAACAACAAAAAAAGGGAATACGAAAACACTACATTGACAATCTGCGTAATTTAACAATTCTGCTGTTGTTTCCGGTACACACATTTATGATCTGGAATAATTTTGGTTCCCGTTTTTATATCTGGCAGGGAGAAAACAAAATATTAAGCACATTGATTGTGTTAGTAAATCCATGGTTTATGCCGATACTTTTTGTCCTGGCAGGGATAAGTGCACGATACGCCCTGGAAAAAAGATCAAATAAAGAATTTGTGATACAGAGGGCGGGCAAATTGCTGGTTCCGTTTATCAGTGGAATGATATTTCTTGTGCCGTTCCAGACATTATATGCGAGAAAATTTTTTGACCATTATGAAGGAAGTCTTCTGGATAACTGGAAATACTTTTTTACACATCTTACGGACTTTAGTGGTTATGACGGGGCGTTTACTCCGGGGCATCTGTGGTTCATTCTGTTTTTATTTATCATCTCAATGATTACTTTGCTTTTGTTTCGTTTCGTACCATATGGGAAACTGGCAGCCAGTATGGAAAAGATGCCGGCATTTGGTGTACTGCTTTTATTTATTCCAATATGGCTGATGTATTATCTGGGAAATTTCGGCGGTTTCAGTATAGGAAAGGATCTTGCTTTATATTTGGCAGGATATTATGTGCTGAGTAATGACCAGGTAATAGAAAAACTGGAAAGAAACATAAAATGGCTTGCACTTTTATGTGTAACCGGGACAATTGCTTCTGTGGCAGTATATTACAGGTTTTCTTATTATGGGGATTGCTGGGTGAATTTTATTGGCTGGATTACGATTCTGGTTTTGCTTGTTGCAGGGAAAAGGTTTTTAAATCAGAAAACGGGTTTTACCAGGTATTTTAATCAGGCGTCTTATCCGGTTTATATTTTGCACCAGTCTATTCTGGTGGCGCTGGCGTATTATGTTGTGAAGATAAGTGATGTTTTATTTGTGCAGGCAGTTTCTGTCTGTATTGGCAGTTTTATATTGACTGTGCTGGTGTATCATTTGATAAAACTGATTCCGCTTGTCAGAAAACTGGCTGGAATAAAATAAGGAGGTGAAACGAATGCCGGACATTAAATGGATAGGAATAGTAGACGGGGAAATATCCGAATATCAAAAAGGAAACTTGGATCCTAAAGCCAAAAAAATGAAGATGCCTGCAACCATGCAAAAAATGATGACAGCCGCCCTGCCGTTTGCAGTGATTCCTTTTTTGCTTATTTTCTTTTCTATGTTTTTTAAAACATTTTTTGTAAAGCAGGTTGTAGTAAATCCTGTATTTATAGCGATTGGATTTATTTTAAGTTTTGCGGGTCTGTTTCTTCATGAATTATTGCATGCAATTGTGTATCCCAAAGAAGCGACTGTGTATATTGGCTTTTATCCGAAGGCATTTGCAGCGGTTGCGCTTGCATCTTATCCGGTAAAACGGGGCAGGTTTATATTAATGTCCCTGCTTCCCCTGTTACTGGGAATCGCGCCTCTGATCATATTCTGGTTCAGTCCGGCTGAATTTAAGACCTGGAATGGCTTCTGGTTTGGATTTTCGATTATGGGGTTAATTAGTCCGTATCCGGATTATTACAGTGTGTATCAGGTATTAAAACAGACACCCGGAGGTTGCAGGATACAATTCTGGGGTGATGATATATACTGGATTAAGTAATGACGGCGAATACACATACGGAAAAATAACGTCATTTTTGGAAATATACAAGTAGCAGGTTGAGGAGATTTTATGGACTATTCGCAGTTATATCCATTCTGGACTTATTTAAATCCGGATGAAGAAGAGTATATAAAAAGTTCATTATATACTGAAAAATATGACAAAGGCATGATTATGCACCGCAGCGGGGAAAACTGTAAAGGGCTGATGACAGTATTGTCGGGACAGTTAAGAACTTATATTTTATCAGATGAAGGACGGGAAGTAACCCTATTTCGGGTTTGGGCAAATGATGTATGTGTTCTTTCGGCGTCATGCCTGATGGATTCAATAGCATTTGATGTTCTGGTTGAGGCGGCGGATATGACAGAAGTTTTAGTGATTCCGTCCGTTTGCCTGAACCAGGTTATAAAAAGTAATCCATACGTTGAATTATATTTATATAAAGCTGCCGCAGAAAAATTTTCCGAGGTAATGTGGACGCTGCAGCAGATTATGTTTCTGAAGACGGACCAGCGGGTTGCCCGCTTTTTATGGGATGAAAACATCAGGAGCGGCAGTACGGAATTGCAGATTACACATGATGAAATAGCAAAGTATATAGGAAGTGCAAGGGAAGTGGTTACCAGGGTGCTGAAATATTTTGCCGAGCATCAGGTGGTAGAAATAAAAAGGGGAAAAATTATTATTCTGAATAAAGAAAAGCTGAAAAGTTTTTTGTAATGTAATTTAGTTACATACACAGCCTCAGGTTTCTGTTAAGATAATTACATCAGAAACCTGAGGTTATTCATTTTAACGGGACAGATGCAGTATAAATGAATTATATGGAAAAGGAGATTGGATATGGCAGAGATTACATTAAACAAAAACAATTTCAGGAATGAGGTATTAGAACACCAGGGACTGGTGCTTGTTGATTTCTGGGCTGACTGGTGCGGACCATGTAAAATGCTTGCGCCGGTGATACATGAGGTGGCTGAAAGAAATGCAGGGACGGTAAAGGTTGGCAAGGTTAATGTGGATGAGGCGCTGGAACTTGCGCGGGAATACCATATTGCAAGCATTCCGACACTGATTCTTTTCAAAGACGGAAAGCCGGTGAAGCAGTCGGTAGGATACATAAGCAGAAATAAAATTGAAAAAATGTGGAGGTAGCAGGAGGGAATCTGCATGTTGAAGAAAGGAAAAGAAAATGAATAAACACATGAAAAGAGCAATGGAATTAAGAAATGAAACACCAATGGTAAACAACTGTGCACAGGCAATTCTGCGAACATATGCGGATGAGCTTAAGCTCAGTGAGGAGCAGGCGGCCGGGCTGGGTTGTAATTTTGGCGGCGGTATGAAATGCGGAGGGGTGTGCGGCGCTGTTACAAGCAGTTTGATGGTTCTGGGGGCAATGGGTGTCGGTGAACCGGACAGGATAAAGGAATTCAGGCAGCGGATTACAGATAATCATGACGGTATGATAAACTGTGCGGATTTATTAAAAGCAAATGCTGCCAGGGGTGGTGTGAGAAAGGAACATTGTGATGCTATGATATGTGAGGCAATTGGGCTTATTGATGAATTTGCGGGGCAGAAGGAGGAGACGGAAGAATAGTTACTTTTCACGGGTCAGGAATGCGTAGTTACTGCTTAGAGAACTTTTAGAGGAATTTCATTCCACAGTATGGTATGATGAAATTATGACCGAAGGAGGGCCGTGCGGTATGAAAGTCCTTATAATTGAAGATGATTCAAGCCTTGGAGAGCTGCTGCGCTACGGGCTGGAGGCGGAAGACTTTGAGGTTACAGTCTGCAGTGACGGCACGGACGGGCTTAAGAAAGCCATGGAAAACAATCACGATATCATTTTGCTGGACCGTATGCTTCCCGGAATTTCCGGCGAGGAAGTTTTAAGAGAAATGCGCAGGGAAGAAGTGAATACGCCGGTAATTTTTATTACTGCCCTTGGGGAATCCACAGAAAAAATAGACTGTCTGGATCTGGGCGCGGATGATTATCTGGTAAAACCGTTTGATATGGGGGAGCTGCTGGCACGTATCCGCAGCGTGATGCGCAGAACGCTGGATCATACAGTATCTTTTCCGCTCCGGTTCGGGGACATCAGCTTCTGGGAAAAGGAATCCAGACTGGTGCATGGACAGCAGACATTTATACTGTCAAAAAAAGAAGCGGAACTGCTCTCTTTCTTCTTCCGGAATCCGGAGCAGGTATTGCCCAGAGAGAGGATTATAGAAAAAGTATGGGGTCCCTTTACCGAAATAGAAGACGGGAATCTGGATAATTATATTTATCTGCTGCGGAAGAAACTCAAAGCATTAAAAACCAGTGTGCGGATTGTAACTATCCACCGTCAGGGGTACTGCCTGACCGTCCGTTAATGCTTCGCAGGTAACTATTCAGAATAAAGATAATCCGGAAGGGAAAACAGGACATGTTTCAAAAAATAAAAATCAGGCTCACATTAATCTGCAGTTGTTCTACGACACTTCTTGTACTTATCATTGTTCTCTGCTGCCTGAAGGTTTCAGAAGATAATATGTATGGGCAGGAAAAGGCGCTTTTCCTTCTCAGGGCAAACAGCATTTCGTCAGACCTGAATACAGAAAACCCGATAAGCATTCACTGGTATACCAAAAATATGGGCAGTTCAAATATCCTTTGGCTGGAATTAAACGGCGAGCCTTCCTCGCTTTCTTCAGTAGTAATAAAAGATGAAAAGCTTTCCGCGGTCAGTGAGCTGAAAGATTATATGAAAAGAAAAAATACGCTTCCGGAATCAGAAACTTCTTCCATGGGTATCAGGCAGCGCATGTTTTACTGGACACAAACGGCACATCAAAACAGAAGGTTTCTGGTTATGGATGCGCAGGTATCCATGGGAACACAGGAAGCAGAGTATCTTTATTTATACAGTCTGGAAAATTTATACAGCCGGATAAGGCAGCAGCGTATCCGGTTTTTTGCCATATGGTTTTTTTCCATGGTGGTTTTGTCCGCATTTTCTTACTTCTTTGCGTCCCTTGTCTTAAAGCCTGTGGTGGAAAATGACAAAAAACAGAGACATTTTGTTGCTGCTTCCTCACATGAACTCCGTTCCCCTCTTGCCGTATTTAAAACCGGACTTTCAATCTTAAAAACAGAACCGGATACGGAAAAAACCGGCCGGATTTTTACTTTAATCGACGGTGAAATATCCCGTATGGAAAGGTTAATCGGGGATCTTCTGTATCTGGCAAAAGCAGAACAAGCTTCCGTAAATTACCGGTTTCAGATGGTTTCCTTAAGAAAAATATTAAATTTGGTCTATGAAAAATACCTTCCCCTTGCAAAAGAACGGGGGATTTCCCTTTCTTTATCAGATGCAGACGCTGACTGCATCTGCGATCCGCAGCGAATTGAGCAGGTGATTATCATTCTGCTCGATAATGCGCTGTCCTATACGCCGGCAGGAGGTAGCGTTCATTTGTCCCTTTTTTGTTCCCGCAACAGATGCTGCATACAGGTGGCGGATACTGGAAATGGAATAGCCGATGCGGATAAAAAGAAGATATTTGACCGTTTTTACAGGAGCAGTTCCTCGCGTAGCAGCAAGGAACATTTCGGACTGGGACTTTCCATTGCAGCCGAAATCTGTAAGAGCCACAAAGCAAAAATTCTGGTCAGTGATACGAAAGGGGGAGGCAGTACCTTCACCATAATGCTTCGCGCACCCAAAAAATTCCCGGTTTGGCATTTCGGAACTTTGAAAAAATAACTCTACAATCTTGCAATGTTATCTTCTCAAAGTTCCTTAGAGAAATCTTAGAGGACTTTAGGCCTGCTGTGTGCTATGTTTATAACCAGCAGAAGGGAGAAGTAACAAGATGAAAAGAAAAATAAGTAGTTTATTTTTAGGTGTGTTAGTGTTTTTCATTCTGTCGGGATGTGCAGGAGACGACCGGGGTGAAACGAAAAGAGAAAATTCGGAAAATCAACAGACTGCCAGTGCAATGGGAAGGTATATAGAGGAAAAAATCGACCTTCCGGTTTCGGTCACAACTTTGTTTGACCTGCGTAGTGGGGAAGACGGGCAGATGAGGATGTTGTTTGAAGATGAGCCGGGCAGTCTGTATTTGTACGGGAGCAGTGATGAGGGTGCAAAGTGGAATGAGCAGAAGCTGAAGACGGACTGGCTGCCGGAAAATTACCGTGTGGCTGCTGGCTGTGTGGATGGGAATGGGAATATTTTTGTATGCGCCGGGGAAATGGCAAAAGATCCCATGGCACGAAAAACAGCAGTAGGGATTTACCATTATTACCAGATTGATAAAACAGGGAACGCCAAAGAGGTTTCGCTGGAGCTTCCGGCGGCGAAGGGAGAATACCTGCTGATGGGATACGGACTTATGCAGTCTGCCCTGGCAGATGACGGAAAGCTTTATGGCATACTGTACAAGGCTTCCGGGGAAGGCTCGTCTCCCGACAAGGTTTACTGCTTTGATTCTGAAAGCGGCAAAAAGATCTGGTCCGCCGATATGGGAAACGTGGACCTTGCACTGTTTGACAACCAGCTATATGCATACGTATATGAAAAGGATATGTTAAAGCATATTGATACAGAAACCGGTAAGGAACTGGAAGAAACAGAATGTCCGTATGATATCACAAATATAGATATTAAGCCGGAGAAAAACAGGGTTTATTACTGCGATGCGACAGGAATTTATGGAACTGATCCCGAAATGGGAATCCGGGAACTTCTGGTGGACGGGGCACTCAGCAGTTTTTCAAGAATTGGTTATGATACAGGGGACTTATTTTGTGTGAAAGAGGACGTTTTTCTTCTTATGCTGGGCAGTGTCTCCGGTGACTGGGAATTATACCGGTATAAGTATGATCCCAGTGTTCCTACAAGGCCGGATAATGAACTGACTGTTTATGCCCTGAAAGAAAATCCGGACATAGATACGCTTGTTTCTGATTTTCAGGAAAAACACCCGGAGGTATATGTACGTTATGAGGTGGGAATGCAGAGCGAGAGTATAAAAAATGAGTCGGATGCCATTAATGCTCTGAATACAGAAATTGCAGCGGGAAACGGACCGGATGTTCTGGTGCTGAATAATCTTCCGTGGGAGTCCTATATGGAAAAAGGTATACTGGCGGATTTGGGCAGCTGCTATGAGAAAAAGGAGGTATATGAAAATCTGTTCCTGCCGTTTGAAAGGGAGGGGATTACCCGTGCGGTTCCCGTTGCTTTTAAAATTCCTATGGCAGGAGGGGAAAAATCCACAGTGTCAAATATTCATTCCGCAGAGGAGCTTCTGGAAGAAGTAAAAGCCACGGAGGAAACTGTTTTACCACTCTGCATATCGGAAGAAAAACTGATCCGGTTTATGTCCAGCGTTTACTGGCAGAATGTCCAGACAGAAGACGGTTCCCTGTCCAGGGAAAATTTAAGCAGACTGCTGGAAACGGTAAAACAGATTCAGGATTGTATCAAATCCAGTAAAAGTGAATATGCAAATAGTTTCTTTTGGGAGGAGGATGAAAACATGGACAGTTTTTATGAATATTTTGACGCCTCTTTTGCAAGCTCGGATATATTCGCTATGGGACTGGCCTATCTGGACGGCACAGATTCGCTGGCATATTTATACAATTATAATTCATCCTGGCAGGCACTTTCCGAGGGAACATTCAGTCCCCTTCTTGTGGGAATCAGCCAGAAATCGGAGCGTATGGATATTGCAGAAGAGTTTGTAAGGTTTAGTCTTAGTGAGGAAGAACAGAAAAGTTTTGACAGCCCCGACAACCGGGTTTTCTTTTCGGGATTTCCGGTTAATAAAAAAGCCCTGAAAAATATGGAGAAAAAACCGTCCAAAAGTGACCTGGAGAAAAGACGCCTGCAATGGCCGCCAGAGGAAGCTTTTTTGGAGCTTGAAGAGCAGATTCAGAAATTAAAGACGCCCGCGATGGAGGACAATATTGTCATGAATACGATTGAGGACAGTGCAAAACCTTATCTGGCAGGGGAAAAGAGCCTGGATACTGCAGTAAATGAAATTATGCAGACGCTGGAACTTTATTTTGCCGAATAAGATTTACGGGAAGAGAAGGGAACTGCCCATGAAAAAACGGTATAAAAAGTTTAAATGTTTTTTATTTTTAGTTCCAAGTCTGGCAGGAGTTTCTGTTTTTGTATTTCTTCCATTTGGTGATGTCATACGCAGATCTTTTACCAGTACGACGGGGGAAGCTTTTACCGGCTTTCAGAATTACCATACTGTTTTTACAAATACCGCGTTTCGGCTGGCCGCATACAATACAGGCAGATTTCTTATCGTATGCGTGCCTTTGCTGATGGCAGTTTCGCTGTTTCTGGCAAATATTGTGCATTTCCAGAAAAGGCAGTTTTACCGCAGGGTCTGCCTTCTGCCCATGGCTGTGCCGGTGGCCTCGCTGGTATTTGTCTGGAATATGCTGTTTCATAGGAACGGACTGCTGAACAGTTACCTGAAGCTTTCCGTGGACTGGCTTCATACCTCGTCAGCTTTTGGGATTCTGGTGATTAGTTTTCTCTGGAAAAATACAGGATATTATGTAATTCTCTGGCTCACCGGACTGGAAGGGATTCCGGAAAGCCTGTATGAAGCTGCGGTACTGGACGGGGCGGGAACAATGGCGAAGTTTTTCCATATTACCCTTCCGGGGTTAAAACCCGTGGCTTCCGCAGTCCTGATTCTTGCACTGACAAATGTATTCAAGGTATACAGGGAATGTTATCTTCTGGCAGGCGAATATCCGGATAAAAGTATTTACATGATCCAGCATATATTCCATAACTGGTTCAGGGATATGTCCATAGAAAAAATGGCGGCAGGAGCAGTTGTGGTGGTGTGTATTTTTACCGTTATTGTTTATCCATTCCGTAAAAAGGGAGGCGGGAATCTTGGGACGCTTTATAATTAAGAAACTGACGTCTGTACTAATGGTTCTGGTATGTGTTCTTTCGTGTTTTCCGGTATTTGTACTGCTTACAGGTTCCCTTACGGGCAGGCAGGAGCTGCTGGATTACCTCAATGGCCTGTTTGCGGACAGCGGGCGCACGATGTTTATTCTGTTTCCGCCTTATCCAACATTGCGGGGATATCTGGAGGTTCTGCTGGATACGCCGGAATTTTACGTGGTATTCTGGAATTCCGTCAAACTTACATTTTGTATTGTTGCAGGGCAGCTTCTTGTGGCGGTTCCGGCAGCATGGGGGTTTTCAAGATGGCATGGAAAAATCAGCAGTATTTTGTTTTATCTTTACACAGTGCTTATGCTGCTTCCTTTTCAGGTGACTATGCTCTCCAGCTACCAGATATTAAACCAGTTAAAACTGCTGGATACCCATGCAGGGATTATTCTTCCGGCAGTATTTTCCACATTTCCGGTGTTTTTAGTTTACCGTTCTTTTATCGGGATACCGGAGGAGCTGTTTGAAGCTTATTCCCTTGAGAGTAAGAGTGAGTTTCTTCTGTTCTGGCATATCGGACTGCCGCTGGCAAAATCCGGAATCAAAGCCGCGGTCCTTTTAAGTGCGATTGAGTGCTGGAATATGCTGGAACAGCCGCTGTTGTTTTTAAAGACGCCAAAGCTCTGGCCGTTTTCCATTTACATACCGGATATCAGCAGCCGGAATGTGCAGTATAGTTTTGTTTTTTCGTTTCTTGTGGTAATTCCTGTGTTTCTGCTTCTGGCCTGGGGGAAGGACGAGATACAGGAGGGAATCGGAACAATGGCGGATTCCGCCGGAAAGGGGTAACTGGATATGAAGTTAAAAGGCAGGGGCTTGTTCGTTTTTCTGGCGGGTATGCTGATTTTTACCGGCATATCAAGGGCAGCGGCGTCATTTACGGTTGCGCAGGTTGAGGTGGAGGAACCACAGTCCAGAAGAATCATACATACCGTTACCGGAAGCGGAATGGTGGACCAGATGAAAGAGCAGGCGGTTTATGCAGCGGCGGATGTGCTGGTTGAAGAAATTACGGTAAAGCAGGGACAGAATGTCCATAAGGGGGATGTGCTGGCGCGGCTGGACATGGACAGCATTCTGGAGAAGATGGACAGCCTTGCCGATGAAATTGAATTGCTGCGCCTGCAGAACATGGACCTTGCTGCGGCGCAGCAGAAAGAGCAGCGGGATAAAGCCAGGGCAAGGACGCGCGCGGGAGAGGATTATGAGTCTGTTGTATCCCAAAGTACACGTAATATAGAGGAAGCCAGACAGAGTGTAAAGGAGGGAGAAGAAAAATTAA
Organism: uncultured Lachnospiraceae bacterium; assembly: GCA_947566705.1. GTDB lineage: Bacteria > Bacillota > Clostridia > Lachnospirales > Lachnospiraceae > Roseburia. Next base: position 13,360 of record CANOLA010000013.1, read on the forward strand.
AGGAAGCGAAAAAACAGGCAAAAAATCAGGCTGCAGAAGAATACGAAAAAAAGCTGGAGGAACTGCAGGCGGCAGTCAAGGCAGCGGAGAAAGCGTATGACAAAGTAAAGGAACAGGAAGAAAACGAGGTTCTGCGGGCGAAGAGGGCGTTGGAGGATGCGCAGAAAACGCCTGCGGCAACTTATGATTCCGAAATTCTCCAGATTCAGATTAACCAGAAGCAGCAGGAACTAAGTGACCTTTACAGGAGAAAGAGGGAAGGGGAAACCGGGCTGGACAGGCAGATTAAGGACCTGGAAGATGAAATCAGGACATTAATACTGCGCCAGAAGGAAATGGACAGCGCCGCAAGTAAGCAGGCTGAGGAGAGAAAACAGACGATTGCGCGTGCGCAGGAAGATTACAACAGTACGGTGAAGCAACAGGAAAGGCGTGTAAAAGAAGCAAAAGAAGAACTGGATACGGCAAATAAGAAACTGAAAGAATTTCTGGAAAGCGACGGGCAGAATATTTTAGAGGATGCCAGTGTGAAAGCGGCAGAGGAAGCATTAAAGGAAGCAAAAAAAGCGCTCAAAGAAGCAAAGCAGCAGGCGAAGGAGAAAAAGCGGCAGGCAAAACGAAATCTGGAGGACGCTTCGGCGGCAGATATTGTCAGCCACGATGCAGAAATTAACCGGATACAGATTGCAGAAAAGCAGCATACGCTTGCCATGCTGGAATCGGTAAAGAAGAACAGGGGAAAAATTACGGCGCCAATGGAGGGGACCGTTACACAGGTACAGCTTGAGATTGGGCAGAGGACGGTGGAAACAGCAGCTTTTTTTATATCGGATACATCCGGGGGGATGAGTTTTACTACGGAAATCAGCAAAGAGGATGCCGTATATGTAACAGCCGGAGATACGGTAATGCTGGTGACTGCAGATAAAGAATATGAGGATTTTTCGGTTGTATCTGTGGAAACGGATGAAGAGGAGATTGTAAAGGTAACTGTTTTTGTTCCGGAAAATACCCTGTCACTTGGCGAGTATGCAGACATGGTGCTGGAAAAGGAGTCAAAGGAATATGGCATCACCCTGCCGCTTTCTGCCATACACACAGAAAAAGAAAAGAATTTCGTGTTCGTGATGGTAGATGACACGGTACTCGGCGGACAGTATGTGGCGCAGCGCATGGACGTGGTTGTTGCGGAAAAGAATGAAACGTATGCGGCGCTGACAAACTCTGCCCTTGCATCGGACAACCAGGTAATTGTCAGTTCCGACCAGATGATTTCTGCCGGGGAAACCGTGCGCTTACAGGACGTGGAGGAGTAAAGATTGAAAAAAATGTTTTTGAAACGCTGGGGAAGCCTGATTTTAATGTTTGGCTTTCTGCTGGCGGCGGCAGCATCGGCCATAGGTGCACAGAAAGCAGCAAACCATGCGGATGCTACGGGCTCCGTAACGCTTTATCCTGATACGCCGTTGTCTGTAAAGGATTCACAGAACCTCCGCAGGCTGGGAGGTTCTGCGGCGTTTACTGTATGGGGGGAACTGCAGGATATGACAGTTGCAGACCCGGATCTGGGGAGCAAAGTACAGACGAATGCACTGGTGCTTGACGGTTCATCTGAGCTGGTCCTTCCGCTGGCGCCGGTTTTGCCGGCGGGGGATACAAACGGCTGTCTGCTTGGGGAACAGACAGCGTGGGAGCTGTTTGGCAGCACACAGGTGAAAGGAGACACAATTCTCATCGGAAACCAGACACGGATTATCCGGGGAGTAGTGAGTCTGCCGCAGTCCGGAGTGGTAATCGAAGGAAGCGTAAATGGCATTACAGGAAGCGGGACGGACACGGCTGAGGAAAGCCGGTATTACAACCGAATTACAGTTGAAGGTGGGAAGGTGGAAGACGCTGAGCTTTTTTTGATGCAGGTCGGTTTGGAAGGAAAGGTTCTTAGGATGGATTACCTGCGCAGCCTGCGCTGGCTTACGGAACTGATACCTGGCAAATGGTCTGATTTTTCCGGCTGGAAAGAAAATTTTAAGCAGAAAAAACAGGATTTCGGGCTGTTATCAAAAATAGATAAAAACTGTGTGGAACTTTATTATGAAAGCCAGTGCCGTCTGTATATATGGGATACTGTGCTGGAAGCTGTCTGTGTCATGGGTGCACTGGTCTGTTTTCTCAGGTCGGGAATAGTTTCATCGGTGTATTCAGCACTTAATGCCGGACTGAAAAATAATTCATCAGTATCTCCTTAATATGATTATACCTTCTCGCATATGAATTCTCCACACGGATTAACTGCAGGTCATGAGTCCGGCAGATTTCATTTTTCTTTTTATCCCGCTGCATGACCACTTCATCTTCATAATGCTCCTTTCCGTCCAGTTCAATTGCCAGGACAGGTATCTCGTTTTGACCCAGTACTTCATAGACTACAAAGTCAAACCGCCCGCTGTAAAACAGATCATTATAATCAGGATTATCCCGGAATACGTGTGAAATCGCCACCTCTTTTTGTATTTTATATTTACTTTGTGACAGCCAGATATTTTCGAGGGCATGTGTCAGGTTTTGTAAAAATGCATTTTCTGTGGCGGTGCTGAACGGCTTTACACCAAGCGCCCTTGAGTTTGCATGTTTTTGTGTTACTGTGGACTGTCCGTTGGTTTTTACATACTGTACCAGTTCAAATAAATCATCATCTGCATTGTTCTGGTGAAGGCGGTCCAGGTTTTGTGAGCTGGATAAAATAATCAGTTTGCTTACTGCGCGGGAAGTAGCCACATTAAGCAGTTCCTTATTATTTTTCAGCCATTCATAAGTGCCTGTCCTGGTCTGGTTTGTAATTGCGGTGGAAAAAAGCACAACGTCTTTTTCATCTCCCTGAAAAGCGTGAACAGTACCGCAGGTTACGTTGGCGAGGTTTTCTTTTTTTACCATCTGTTCAATCAGAATTTTCTGGTTGGCAAAAGGCGTAATGACACCGATGGATTTGTCCGTATTTTGTGCTGCATAGCGTATGATTTCCACTGCCTCTGCAGGCGCGGTGTTTTTTTCGGCGGCATCATTCTCAGGTACATCAATGTAGAGCAGCGGTTCTTTTTCATTATTTTTTGTTAAAATATGCAGCATTGAGTTATAGTATTTTTTGTTGTTGAACTCAATAATCTGTTTATTACAGCGGTAATGGTTGTGCAGAAGTATTTCATCACTGACGGCATCGCAGGCTAAAAAAGTTTTGTAGACAGAATTTTTCCGGTAATCGTATTCTTCGGAAATGCCGTATCTTTTTTTCAGCTTTTGGTTTACCAGCTCATCCAGCACGATTACAGGATTGAGCTGCTGCGGGTCGCCGACTAACATCAGGCTTTCCCCGCGTAAAACCGGAACAAGGGATACGGCGGTGTTGCACTGGCTTGCCTCGTCAATAATCGTCATATCAAACAGCGGTTCCGGCTCGCCCAGGCGGTGTGCGGAAATACAGGTGGTTGCAATAACCGGAAAAATCTTCTGCAGTTTTTTCAGGTTGCCCGAATCAGATAAATATTTTGCAAAGCTGCTTACCTGCATTTCATTGTTGTCCATCATGATGATATCTTTCAGATCTTTATTTTTCGGTTCGTTCAGCTTTTGAATATATTTTGCGGAGGTATAAAACAGGTATTTATTCAGTTCATCCAGATTATCATCCAGCAAAGACATTGCCTCTTCATCTGTGATATTTCCGGCTTTTTCTATTTCGCGGTTTACCTGTTCAAGCTGGCGTCCGCTTAAGTCCGCCTGAAAAGGAATCATCTGCATTGTCTGCTTTCCCTTTTTTTCATATTCAAGCAGGCGGTTTATCATGAAAGCTTTCCCGGTCCAGCATACGGATTAATTTAAAATTGGAATGGTAGGGAACGGTATCCATACGGTTGCACATTTCCAGATAATTTAAAATTTTCAGATTTACTGTATGGTCAAATAATGTTTTATATTTATGCGGATTTAAATTAATGTCCTTCACAAGGTCCGCGTTGACTGGACAGTAGGAACCTTCAATGACACTGGAAGAAAGAATGGAATCAATATAAATGCGGTCATAGGAATCAGTTACATACTTCATCAAATGAAGACCGTCCACCCTCAGGGAACGGCTCTTCATATTCAGGTCACGGATTCCAATCCAGTATTTTGTTGTTTGTCCGTTCCTGTTCCGGTATTCAATGCTTAACCATTTTCCCTCGTGGACTGCACGGAAAATGTCCCGGTAAATGGAATTCATGTTTGTATTCATTTGCCTGTTATTCCCTTTCTTCCTGTGTGGTGGACTGCTTTTAGTATATCATAGGATGATGCATTATGATAGATATGAATGGATTAATGGGGATTTATCTAAAATGAGATTTTATATGTGATAAAAAGCATTGTTGTGGAGCGTCGGAAGATGTGCTATAATTTCAAAAGAGCAATCGTGTTTACGTTTTGTAAGTAGTCATACATAGCAAAACCACCCTGATACTTTGGTCGGTGTTTGGGTGGCATTGCTATCTTGATTTTATCGGTCAACCCCTTGTGGGCGGTTGCTCTCTTGATTATGTCTATAATATAGCATAGCTTGAATTTGGTTGCAAGAGCTTTTTATCTGTCTGGTACTATTCCGCAGTCTTGTATTTTATAGTTTTTAATGAACAGGAAAAACAGCATGGAATGTCTTAAGGGAATATCTGGCACAGAAAGAAAATGAGTATTAGCTATTGAATGGAGACATCTTATTTTCTGTCGTTTTTAACGGACACATATGAAATTTCTGTTGCATGAACATGGTTTTGGCTGTATGATTAAACCAGAGGAGAAATTACAATGCGAAATATAGATAAACCAAAGAAAATGGATTTTTCCAGTGAAAACAACGGTAACAGCGTGGATCAGGGAAAAATACAGAGGCACCGGCAATACCTGAAACGGCTTGAAAGGTTACGCCCGATAGATGATGATTTTATGCGCTGTGTCTTTAATGACAGTGAACGGCTGGGGGAATTTGTGCTGCGGATTATTCTGGACAGACCCGATTTAATCATAACATCCATGCAGACACAGAAAGATATGAAAATGCTGGGCGGTGCGCGTTCCCTCTGTCTGGATGCATACGGGGAGGACAGTGATGGTAAGAAATATGATTTGGAAATCCAGCGTGATAACAGAGGTGCTGACCCGTATAGGGCAAGATACCATTCCAGTGCGATTGATGTGAGGAATCTGAAAGCAGGGCAGGAATTTACAGAGCTTCCGGAAACGTATGTTATATTCATTACAGAGCATGACATATTCCATGCAGGGGAACCGGTTTATCCGGTTGAGCGGATAAACCTGAAAACCGGACAGAGTTTTGATGATGGGGAGCATATTATTTATGTGAATGGTGAGTATGAGGGGACTTCCGATTTGGGGTGGCTCATTCATGATTTTAAATGTACAAATGCTGCAGACATGCATTATAAAATGTTAAGGGACCGTGTAAAGTTTTTAAAAGAGAGTGAGGAGGGACAGGTATATATGTGCAGTGTAATGGAAGAAATAAGAACTGAGGGGATCGCTGAGGGAAGAACCGAGGGAATCGCCGAAGGAATCGCCAGGGGAATCCGGAAAAACATAGTTACTTTACGCCGCGTGGGTACTGCGGACGCCAAAATAAAATCTCTTTTAATGGAAGAATACCAGATTTCAGCGGAAGAAGCAGACTCATATCTGGGTTCCGTTTAGGGACTGGGAGAGTAACAAAAATAATAATTGGGATATGCAATGTATATCTGGAAGAGTCGGAGCAATCCGGCTCTTTTGCTTTATAAAAACAAAACCGCCCTGCATACGAACATTCATCCAGCGCAGAATCTTCCGGAATTTAACCGCCGGGTTGCCCTGCTGATTCTGTACCCGTAAAATAATGGAAGAAATTCAATGTGAATTTTATTGTAAAGGCAGGCGTTTTTTTGTATAATTAAAGTGTGGCAAAAGTAAGCAATATCGTATTTTTGTCACATCATATGAAACATAAGCATGGACTTTTAGAAACCGGGGTGATAAAGTGCAGAATGATACAAAGCAGGCACAGGAGATTATGGCAAAGCGAACTGTAAAAAACAGCGTATTCCTTGACCTTTTTCAAAATAAGAGTTATCTGCTGAAGCTGTATAAAACACTTCACCCGGAGGACACCGCAGCTACAGAGGACTCACTGACTGATGTAACAATAGAAAATGTGCTGACCGACAATCTGTATAATGATTTAGGCTTTATTGTGGGTAATAAGCTGATGATCCTTATAGAAGCACAGTCTACCTGGACAATGAATATTTTAGTAAGAGTTTTGCTGTATCTGGCGCAAAGTTATCACGAATATTTTCAGCGCACCAGCCAAAACTATTACAAAAGCAAGAAAGTGAAAATGCCGAAGCCTGAACTTTATGTGATTTTTACAGGAAACAAAGGACAAAAACCCGATAAAATATCCTTGTCCAAAGAATTTTTTGAGGGCATGGATATCGACCTTGAAGTAAAAGCAAAGGTTATCTATGAAAGCGGTAAGGACGACATCATCAATCAGTACATTGTTTTCTGCAAAGTTTTTAATGAACAGGCAAAACAGCATGGAATGACGGGGAAGGCGGTTACGGAAACAATTCATGTATGCAAGGACAGGAATGTCTTGAGGGAATATCTGGCACAGAAAGAAAAGGAGGTTGTGACGATTATGATGAGTTTGTTTGATGAAGAACAGATTATGAAATCATTTATCAGAAGTGAAAGACATGATGCGGACAGGGAAACAGCAGAAAGAATGATTAAAATGGGAAAATTATCGCTTGATGAAATTGCAGAATGTGTTCCCTCATTATCATTTGACGAATTAAAGGAACTTGAAGCAGAGGTCATGGAGTTAGCATAATTGGCAAAACAATTTATGGAACTGTGTGGGACGTTTTGGATATTAATGACATAAAACTGGGAGAGTCGGAGCAATCCGGCTCTTTTGCTTTATAAAAACAAAACCGCCCTGTATACGAACATTCATCCTGTGCAGAATCTTCCGGAATTTAACCGCCGGAGTAATATAATGACGGCTTTATTATTTTTTAATCTTTACTTCGGGAGGAAAAACGGATGAATAAAAAGTACGGATATGCGCGGGTATCGGCAACGGAGCAGAATGAAGAGCGGCAGATGATAGCGTTTAAGCGTGCGGGCATTCCGGACAGCCATGTCTTCATGGACAAACAGTCGGGCAGGGATTTCCACCGGGCGGATTATGAAAAGATGCTGTCGGTGCTGCAGAAGGGTGACCTGCTGTATATCATGAGCATCGACCGGCTGGGACGCAATTACGTGGAAATCCAGGAACAGTGGAGGATACTCACGAAGGAAATCGGTATAGACATCTGCGTGCTGGACATGCCGCTTCTGGACACAAGGACGGGGAAAGACCTGATGGGGACATTTATAGCGGATCTGGTGCTGCAGATTCTGTCCTTTGTGGCGGAGAACGAGAGGCTGAACATCAGAAAAAGGCAGGAGCAGGGAATTGCTGCGGCAAAAGGGCGCGGCATCCGTTTCGGCAGACCGGAAACAGCCGTGCCGGACGATTTTGAAAGCATCGTAAAGGCATGGGAACAGGGGGAAACCAGTATCGAAACTGTGCTGAAAAAGTGCCAGATAAGCAAATCCACGTTCTACCGGAGACTGCGTGAAATGCGTAACCGGCAGGAGGATTAGCAAAAAAAAACGGAGTGTCAAAAGGTATACTTTTTGACACTCTTTTACTGGCAAATATTTTATCACATTTTAATATAAAATGCAATATTTTTGCCGGATTTTGTCATCTTTCATGGAAAAAAATAGCATTTTTGCCATTTTTAAGTGCTGTTTTTGGGGCAGAATGGGGAGTGTCAAAAAGTATACTTTTTGACACTTCATACTACAAACTTAAATGGAATTTCTGCAGATATTCTGGCGGAAAAATAAATTAAACAAACAAAGGAGATGCATTATGAGAACAAGAAAATACCGGGAGTCAGTGGTCAAGGAGTTATTTGCAAAATCAGGAAACGTTTGTACGTTCCCAGGCTGTAACTGTACTTTGTACGATGGAAATGACGAAGAGGCGGAAGGCCATATCTGTCATATTGTGGGACTTAAAGACATACGCCATGATCCGAACATGACAGAGGAGGAACTGAATGATTATGACAACCTGATTCTGATGTGTCCGAAGCATCATGAGGAGATTGACAGCGATGAAGAAAAATATAAGGTTGATGTATTAAAGAAAATGAAAAAGGATCACGAGGCAGAAATTGCCAGAAAAGTCGCAAATTAGGTTCTGGCATTTTCCGTACAGAGCAGGAAAGGTAAAAACCTTCCGGACTAAAAAACGAAACACGGTAATGAAAAAAATGAACGAAAGGGAGGTACTGCATATGAAAAGAATATTCAGTAACACATTGACACGAAAAATTATAAGCGCGTTCCTCGTGCTTGCAATGGTGGTAACCATTATTCCGGTAACGGACGCAGAGGCGAAGAAAAAGTACCAGTACAAACATGATTTTTACACAGTTGACGGCAGGAAGACAGATGGTCACAAGGAAGAAATCATAAACACCGAACATCTCGAAGGCTGCGACTACAAAGACTACCCGGAAAACGAATGCCCATACTGTGGAAAGTATGGCCTGTTTAACTGCTATAACTGTCTCTGGGGCACAGCAAAAGACATGTATGCATACGGTCTGAATGCGGACGAGGTGAAGCAGCTTGCGGCAGGAAAGACTGTGGTTATCCATGTTGACAGATGCAGGGTCCTGACAATTAGTAACAGCACAAACGTGAATCTTAAGGAACTGTTCGTGGAAATGTCCTATACGGACAAGAAGGGGAAAAGGAAGGCTTTAAAAGACTTCGTGGAACCGCTCGGTGATAATGGCAGCGTCTTTAAACTCAATGCAAAGAACGGCTGCCCTGTTATCACGGACGTTGACATTACGCTCAGGCTTCCGTCAAAGGCAGTCTACAAAAAATACACGCGATTCGAGCTGCCGAAGGGTTACAAGGGTAAAAAGAACACCTATCTGGTATCCTTGTGGGTTGGTACGGAGGAGCAGTGCAGGAATAACCGTACACATATCTCAGCTGAAGGAATTGAGGAGCCGATTGAGTATTACCTTGGCAAGGGCAAGTGGGGAATGAAATATGCACCGCTTGGTGCATACGATGCTGTAAGCGGTATGTGTATAGATGATAAAACCATAAAGAACGGCTGGTCATTTACCATCAGGGGCAAGTACACGCACCGCAAACTGACTTACAAGGTCATTTTCACAAAGAAAAGAACTGGAAAGCTTGTGTATGACAAGTTCAAGCATGAGTCACAGCTTGGGGTAAAAGACGCAAAATAACGGACATGCCAAAAAGTAGCACTGCAGACAATATCATCTTAAAAAACAAACTGCTGATTCATCAATAGAGTCAGCAGTTTTTCTATACTGGAGAAAGAAAGTAACAAAGCAAAAATTTTTTATAAGACAAAATAAAGCATTAATTATCGGGAATTTTTCACATAAAAATGTTATACTCTTTATGATTGGAGGAATGCATTTATGGAAGAATATATTTTAGAGCATTACAGAAAGCCGGGAACCTATACATATGCCGGTGCCTATTTAGATTATTTCCGTACCCTGCCGGATGATGTTTCCGTGCTTGGCAGGCTGGTATGTGCGCAGGTAATTCACCGGGTAACATTAAAAGAAGGAAACACCAATGCAAACGCAAATCTTTTATATGGGGATATGAACTGTTATCCGTGGTACAGAATGCGATGCGAGGATGATGTGTTTCTGACGGCTGCGGCACTTGCGGCTGAACTGTTCCGGCTGGATGAGCGGGGATTCGTGGCAGACAGAAAGGCAGAGAATAAGCTTGTGGTAACATGCCGTTATGTGTCTGTACTTATGAGTGCAATTTTAAAAGCAAAAGGGATTCCTGCGAGAAGCCGTGCCGGGTTTGCGCCTTATTTCAAACAGGGGGTCAGCATGGACCACTGGATTAACCAGCATTACAGTGAAAAAGAAGGACGGTGGATTACGTTTGACGCAGATGGGTTTTATGAGGAGAACGGTATGCCGCTTTCACAGTATGACATCCCGCAGGACAGCTTCGACTGGGCTGCGGAGGCTTATCTTGCCGTCAGGAGCGGGAAAACGGATGGGAAACAGTATCTGTATGCGGACGGACTGGGGACATGTTCGCTTCCTGCGTTAGTCCGTTATCTGGTTTATGATTTTCATGCGCTTATGAATCATGAACTGACCTATACATTTCTGCCTGCTTATCTGGACGGGAGGCTTGACAGACTGACGGAACAGGAATTACAGGAACTGGATAAACTGGCAGAGCTGCTTTTAGAACCGGACAGGAATTTTGATAAGCTCTGTAAGTTCTGGAATACGGAAAGAAAATTCAGAATTATTCACAGTCCTCTTGTGGGGGCTGCCGATACAGACAAACTGATTTAGGAGAAACTGTATGGACTGGGTGAAAATGGTAGAGGCTGCACTTGAATACATCGAAAAAAATATTACAGGGGATTTGTCAGTCGGCAAAATAGCGCAGGAAATGAACATTTCCCCGTTTTATTTTCAGAAAGGGTTTTCCATGCTGTGCGGGTATACCATAGGGGAATATATTAGAATGAGGCAGTTATCGCTGGCAGGCAGCGAACTGCTTGCATCGGATATTAAGGTGATGGAGCTTGCAGTAAAATACGGCTATGAATCGCCGGACAGTTTCACAAAGGCATTTACACGTTTTCATGGAAGCACCCCGACAGATGTACGGAAAAACGGAGCATCCCTGAAATCTTTTGCACCGCTGCACATCAGGCTGTCACTGGACGGAGGAACCATAATGGAATACCGTATTGAGGAAAAACCTTCATTTAAAGTAATGGGTATATCAGAAATTTTTTCTTATGAAGCGGCAGACACAGATGTTCCCGGATACTGGGATAGGTTTCATGTGCATGCAGAGGCAAAAGCTGTACTTGGAATGTATGGAATCTGCCTTGATGAGGAAATGTCGGGAAACCGGTTCAGGTATATGATTGCAGATGATTTTCAGGCGGAAGCTGCAGCCGGAAAAAATCTGGAGGAATATACCATTCCCTCCCATACATGGGCGGTTTTTCCGTGCAGGGGAGCAATGCCGTCCGCCATACAGGAAGTCAACCGGAGAATTTTCTCCGAATGGCTTCCGGCAGGGCAGTACGGGATAGCCGGAGGCTATAACATTGAATATTACAGCAATCCTGCGGATTATAAAGACGGTACGCAGGATTTGGAATATTATGCGGAAGTATGGATTCCGGTAAAAGAAAAGTAAATAACATTAAATCCTTTTTAACGAACATTCTCCCTGCTTTTCCAGATTCACGGCATGATACGCCAGGTCCCCCGGTGTAATAAACATGGCTTCCAACGGCAGGTCACATTTCACTAATTCCAGAAAATATTTAAGCTTTGAGAGAAACTTTTCTGCCGCGGAAACAGTCTGGGAAAACTTTGCGGAGACATTTTCATCCGGTAAGGTATTATCCGTGTCCGGCAGAGCTTCAGACTGGCACAGGGCTTCATACAGTATTTGCGCAAGCTGCTTGGCATTTTCCGGTGCAGGTGTGTTTTCATCTTCCGGGAAAGCAGTATCGTTTGTAAATGAATCCGTATTTAAATTTTCAGGGGATAAGGAATCAGACAGCCTGAGGGTTCTGTCTGTTTCGTCAGTCAGGCGTCCTTCCCAGATACAGCCGTCTTCAATCTGAATCCGGTAGTCTTTCCCGCAGTCATAAAACACATTATATACAAATTCGGAACATACCATTGCCTGGTCTGTGTGGTGCAAAAGGACATGCTGAATCATCTCATCAAGCATAAAACAGCATACAGTCAGAATTTTATTACTGATGTGCAGGACATCATAGGTTGAAGGAATGCGTTTGTAAATAAGCATGCCTGCAAGAATAAACAGGTCAGGATAATCATATCTGACGCCGGCATTTAAATACGCATCTGCAGAGGCAATTAAAGGCGCCGGGTCCATTTCAGGGACAAGACGCATGACATAAATTCCTTCTCCTTCTGAAACATCCACTTTGTCCACGCTGACGCCCCGTGCGCCAAGTTCCACAATGGAATCTTCGGAGTATGCCATTGCAGCGTGGCTGACATCAGACTGGGTAAACCATGCGATTGCCCGGCTGAGCCAGTCATCCTCCGCCTTAAAAAGAATAATGTCCCCTTTAGTAAGTTTTTTGTTCATAAGAATCCTCCTTTGTTTTGACAGGCAGCATCACAGAAGCATGAAACTGGCTGTCATCATATTGAAATTTCAGTATACCATTATATTTACTGACAATTTTTTTCACAGAGGCAGTGCCGATACCTTTCTGCCCGTTTTTGGAAGAAATAAAATCTTCCTCTTCTTTATGTATCTGTCCGGAATAAGAATTATCCAGTGTAATAATAAGCATTCCCTGAAACTGTGTGATCCGAAGACGCACATATTTATCAGGAACCATCCTGCGAATACATGCTTCGATTGCATTTTCCATAAGATTGCCGAACAGGACAACGGCATCTGTATCTGAAAGAATAGATTCCGACGGATAGTACGCAGCTGCAGAAAATGTAATATTATTTTTCTGCGCCATGTCTGCATAGTAGACAAGCAGGGCATTCACAGCGGAATTTTCGCAGTAAAGCAGGGGGGTGTCTGCCGGCACTGTGGACATATAGTTATTTAAATAATTTAAAAGTCCTTCCTGGTTATTGCATAATGCAAAAGACTGAATTACAGCAAGACTCTGCCTGAAATCGTGTTTTGCCCGGCGGGCGTCTTCAATTCGTTCTTTTAAATTTTCGTACTGTAAAAACTGCATGGAAAGCTGGTAGTTTTCGGATTTAAGCTCTGAGTTTGCATTGATTTCATACAAAAAACGCATAATCAGCCAGGTGGAAAATAAGGCACCGAAATTAAAAAATACAGCAAACAATACATTATTTTTAGTCGCAGAAAATGCAGTAATTCCGCCGTTTGCATACAGATTATAGTAGTATGACAAACAGAAAGTTGCAGGAAGCATCCAGAGGAATTTCCAGCAGCTGTTGTTTTCAGGAAAGCTGATCAAAGGCTGCAGGTCATGCATCATTTTATAAACAACAGGATAGCTTATCAGATAACACAGTCCCAGTACTGCAGTAGACGGCAGGGAATATGGATGACCGGTAATTCCCGCAAGCCGGTGATAGGCAAAGTAGCTGAAAATAACCACAATAAAGCTGGTATAATTTAAAATGGTAAGCAGAACAAACAGCAGCTTGGAAACCTGTGATTTTACGGAAATAATGTAAAAACCGAGATAGAGTATCATCCATAAAACAGTAAAAAATGCAGCGGCAGCAGGACTGCTTTGTGAAAGAATACGGCTTAATGCAAGTAGCAGATAAAGTATTATAATACATAAAGCAAGTTTCTTTTTTGAAAAGCGGAGAAAATCCTTAAATGGTACCAGGGCGAGAATCAGGTTTGGGATTATATCCACTAATTCATAAATACATATTTCAAAAAATGCCGTAATATTCATATGTCCTGCATCCTCACTTTTTTAAATAAAAATTCGGAGTAGGTTTTTAAAATTCCGGCCTGCTGCTTTCTGGAAAGGGGGATCCGTTCATTGCTGTTCATAACAAAAGTCAAATCATCCATATGGTCAATGCAGTTCATATTGATAATACAGCCCCTGTAACACGGAAGAAATTCAGAATAAGGTTCCAGCATCCGGCTTAAGCTGTTAAATGGCATGCGGGAACGCTGAAGTCCCAGATTCATGGTATGTATCTGCACATAATGTCCTGAAATATCACAGTAAATAATATCATTTAACGGTATTTTAATCTGTTCATAACCGTTTTTAATCTGTATAAAGTGCTGTTCTTTTATTTTTTTTAAATCTACCAGAGACATGGTTTCAGAAAAATCTTCATAGGAAATGGGCTTTACCAGATAGCCGGAAGCACGTATTTTATAGCTGTCAACGGCAAAATCCCTGCTTGCCGTGGTAAAAATAATAATTACCGCCTGGTCAAGTTTACGGATGGCAAAGGCGGTATCAAGTCCTGATATTCCGTTCATGTAATGGTCAATAAAAATAAAATCAAATAAATCCTGTTTAAAATTATATAAAAGTTTTTCCCCGTCTGGAAATATATGTATGGAAAGGGGCATATTGATGCAGTGGCATGAAAAGTACGTTTTTATATATTTTGAAATAAGTTCTGCATCCGCTTTCAGGTCATCTATAATTGCTATTTTCATTTGTAAGAGCTCCTTTAAATATTCTAATTATATTATAAACGAGGTCTATATGTTTATCAAACATTATTGATGACGCAAACTACATCTGTAACAGGTAGAAATATCTGTGCAGAGTTGGAATGCTGTGTGCCATAAAATACCAGATTCTGCCGTTTGACGACATTTTAATACCACTTAAAGCCAATGTGTTGTTTTTATTACAGTTTTACATTATACATAAAATAATACACATTCATCCAGGATATTTTCAGGAAGATTATCTTTCATACATAAAGGGGGAAGCATATGCCGAAACGAATTTTACACAGCACACCAAAACAGGACGGCTTCCGTATGCCGGGGGAATTTGAACCGCAGGAAAAAATCTATATGCTATGGCCGCAGCGTCCGGACAACTGGAGAAACGGCGCAAAACCTGCACAGAAGGCATTTGCAGAGGTGGCAAAAGCTATCCGGAGGTTTGAACCGGTAACGGTTCTGGCATCCCCGGAACAGTTTTCCAACTGCAGGAATACGCTTCCGCCGGAAATTACGGTGCTGGAAATGACCAGCAATGATGCATGGGTCAGGGACTGCGGTCCTACCTTTCTTGTAAATGATAAGGGAAGTCTCCGGGCATGTGACTGGAAATTTAACGCATGGGGAGGACTGACAGACGGACTGTATTTTCCCTGGGACCAGGACGATCTTGTGGCAAGGAAAATCTGTGAACTGGAACATGCAGATTCCTACCGCACGGAGGATTTTGTACTGGAAGGCGGCTCCATTCATGTGGACGGTGAAGGAACTGTAATGACAACGGAAATGTGTCTGCTGAGCGCAGGGCGTAATCCTTCCATGACAAAAAAGCAGATTGGAAAAAAATTAAAGAATTATTTAAACTGTGATAAAGTTCTCTGGATTCCGAACGGAATTGACAAAAAAGAAACCAATGGACATGTGGATGATATTGCATGTTTTATCCGTCCCGGTGAAGCAGCATGTATTTACACAGAAAATAAAAAACATCCGTTTTACGCTGTTTCGCAGGAAGTATACCGTACTCTGTCAGGTATGACAGATGCAAAGGGAAGAAAATTAAAAGTCCACAAAATCTGCTGCACCAAACATCCGGTTAAAATGAAAAAACAATTCTGTATTGACCAGGTGGAAGGTTCCAAACCAAGAAAAAAGGGGGAACTTTGTATTGCATCCTATCTGAATTTTCTGATTGTAAACGGAGGCGTAATCGTACCGCAGTATGATGATGAAAATGATAAAAAAGCACTGAAACAGATACAGAAACTGTTCCCTGACCGCAGGGCGGTTGGTGTTCATACAAAAGAAATAGTTTATGGCGGTGGGAATATCCACTGTATTACCCAGCAGGTACCAAAGGTAAGGACAACAGCAAAATGATTTGAAGGAGGACGTTATGCAGAAAAAATTAAAGTTTGCAAAACCAACAACTGAACAGCTGAACACGTTTTATGAAGAAAAAATGGGCAGCACGGCCCCTGAAAACAGAGAGTATGTATGCATGGAACCAAATCCGTTCCGGGCGGTGGCAGAATATGAAGAAATGGGAGGCGTGGTTTTTTCATATATTGGAACGAGGGAACCGGAAGATAAACACAAACAGCTGCCTCCGGGAGGCGAACGGACATTTGGCGTGCCTAATGAACTGATTGTACTGACACAGCAGAATGATTCGGATAAACCGGTACATACGTTTATATTCTGTGATGATGAAAAACAGCTGGATCCGATTAATGCGTCCTTACAGAAGACCGCTGACGAAATGGGAGTTGCATTCAATCCTGACCATGTGCACCTGATTCCATGGGACACCGATACCTACTGGACACGGGATTTTTCCCCGTGGTGGCTGTACAATGAAACAACCGGCGAGTACGGAATAGCCAAACACATATATACTTCCCTGGGCGGCGGCACGGTAGGACTGGTGGAAGGCTCGGAAAATGCGGCAGCAACCGGCGGTACAGGGATTTTCCGCGGAAATGATGATTACGGGGCAGTAAAACTTGCTGACTTTTTAAACGCTCCGATTCGTCAGTGGAATAATGCCAGATGGCATGGCCAGCCAAACAAAGAAATGATTCCTGAAAACAGATGGTTTTTTACAGGAATGCTCCATGTGGGCGGAAACTATATGTGCACGACAGACGGCAGGATTGCTTCTTCCTATCTGGTTGCGACACAGAATGAACTGCCTTCAGATAAATACTGTGATGGAAATATTACAACAGATTCCATAGACAGGCGGATGAAATATATTATGAAACAGTCAAACCGTTTCCTTGGAGCACAGCGTTATTATGCACTGGTTGACCCGACCGGAACATATATTGGACATATTGACTGCTGGGGGAAATTTTTATCCGATAACATTCTGCTTCTGGCGGAAACCAGTGACGCAGCGATTAATGAAGGACTGTCTGAAATTGAAAAATTCTTAAAAGAATGCTTTGCAGATGACGCTGCAGGCAGCACACTTACGGTAAAACGTGTGAAATGTCCTGATATTTATGTCCCGGACGGCGGGGCAGAGTGTGCCACCACGGCTCCATATACCAACAGCCTGATTCTTAACAAATGCGTTTATGTTCCGATTGCCGATGAAAAATATGAGGAGGAGAATCAGGCAGCTTTAAAGGCATATGAAGAAGCTTATTCCGGACAATATAAAATTTACGGTATCCGCGGCAAAAAGGGAACCCCGTGGCTTGGAACAGATGCGCTGCACTGCAGGACAAATGCAATTCCAAGGACAGTGGTGGACAACTGGCTGAAAAGCCAGGGGCTGGACAGCAATACACCTAAAGTTCCGGTTATCCGGACAAAGCAGGCAGACAGAACATAAAACCAAAAACATAAAACAACTGGCAGAAAAGGAGAAAAAACATGAAAATAGGACAAAGTTTTGGAGAATGGCTTCCGCAGGACCGCAGTGTGGTTACAGAATGGGTAAATAAACTGATTACTGACATAAAAGAAGAAGAGAAACCGGGAATGAATCTGAAAAACGCTGCCGTAAAAACAGCATCCCCAAAAATGGGATATAAAGAAATGGTAACTTTTAAACACCAGGAAGTCCTTGAATTTAAACAGAAGGTTATGGAAGATTCGACGCTGCGTCTTCTGGCAGAACAGATGATTGCACAGGGTTATGCATATAAAACGGAAGATCCGACGGGTAAACCCCAGATTCAGGATTTGGATACACTGTTTAAGCTGATAGATGTTATTATTGAAACTGCACCTGAATACATGCAGCCGGAGGAAGATGGCAGGGGATTAATTGGGTTTCCAATCAATGCGGTACTGGACTGGTGTATGGGAACGCAGGCAGGGTATGCATTTTTTTTGAATGAGCAGGTAAATTCCTGTCTGAATAAGATATTAAAGAAATGGTGTGAATTTTTGAACAGTCCTGCGTCCACGAAAGTATTAAATAAAAGTAAAACGGGATGGCTGTGCGATGCGGCAGTTGAGGAACTCGCACTTGATGAGTACATAATAGACAAAGAGGATAAACATTTTGGCTTCAAATCATGGAATGATTTTTTTACCAGGCAGTTTAAGCCGGGGATGCGTAAAACGGAAGCACCGGATGACCCGTATGTGATTGTTAATGCCTGTGAATCAGCGGCATACCGCATTGCGAACCATGTAAAACCGGATACGAAATTCTGGCTGAAGGAACAGCCGTATGCCCTTGATTATATGCTGGACCACCATGAATACACAAACCGTTTTATCGGCGGAACGGTATACCAGGCATTTTTAAGCGCCACGCATTACCACTGCTGGCATGCACCGGTTGACGGAACTATTGCAGACGTAAAATTAATTCCGGGCACCTACTACGCGGAAATTAATGAATTTCCATATGATGAAGCCGGTCCGAATGACTCACAGGCATATATTACCCATGTGGCAGCGCGTGCGATTATCATGATTGAAGCTGATAATAAGGATATTGGAATGGTATGTTTTATGCCCGTCGGCATGAGCGAAGTGTCTTCCTGCGATGTGGCAGTGAAAAAGGGGGATAAGGTAAAAAAAGGAGATTTTATAGGAAGATTCCTTTTTGGCGGTTCCACACACTGTCTGATTTTTGAACCGAATGTGATTGAAGAATTTGCAGTTGACGCCATTCCGGCCCCTGATTTCAATGATTCCGCCATTCAGAAACTTGGCAGCAGACTGGCAACAGCAAGGAAAAAGAGAAAACGCAAAAGTTTTTAAAAGGAGGAAGACTATGTGTACAAGTATTGCATGCGGTAAAAAAGCATCAGAGGGCGGTGTGGTACTGATTGCCAGAAACGAGGATTATCCGGAAAACAACTGGAATAAATACATGAAATTCCGGAAATACCCGCCTTATACCAGGGGACAGGACAAATGGCAGCTTGGGAATGGTCTGACAGTCCCGACTCCGGAGAACTGCTTTTCCTACTGCTCCATGCCGGACGCGCAGGGGGCAGAGGAAGCTGTCTGTGATATTGGAGATCATTTTCTGTTTGAAGCAAGGGGAATCAATGAAAAAGATGTCGCGGTTACGGCAACAAATTCCATGCAGGCAAATGAAAAAGCCCTGGCAGCAGATCCGTTTCTTCCGTCTTCCGGTATAGAAGAATCTGTGATTGCCACACTTTTGCTGCCGCAGGCAGTAAATGCCCGGCATGCCGTTCGGTTACTGGGGCAGTATGTGACAGAATATGGCGCCACTGAGGCAAACGGCGTTCTGATGGCGGATGAGAATGAAGCATGGTATTTTGAAATTGGTTCCTGCCGGCACTGGATTGCCGTGCGGATTCCGGATGATAAATATCTGGTAGTTTCAAACAGTATGCGAATTCATGATGTGGACCTGACGGACACGGAACATGTGTTATCTTCTGACGGCCTGTTTGATTTTGTTATTGAACATGGTCTGCTTGAGAAACCAAAACAAAATAAGTTTGATTTTGCCACGGCATTTGGCCAGCAGGAAAAATCTGAATCCGGGCAGACAGACAAGTATTACAATACAGACCGAATCTGGCTGGCGCAAAATATTCTCTCACCGTCACAAAAACCGGAAATAAGGCAGGACACTTATGAACTGTTTCTGGCGCCGGATGAACCCATTACACCTGTACATGTCATGGAAGTGCTGCGCAGTACCTTTAAAGGAACACCGCTGGAACATGAACCTGATGCCACCCGGCCAATCGGCGTGGTACGGACCCTGCAGAGCCATATTATGACAGTGGACGGCAGACTCCCCGCCGGACTTAAGGGCGTTATCTGGCAGGCTTTGGGCAGCCCGCTTAGCAGTGTTTATGTACCGTTTTATGCACTGGCGGATGAAATTCCGGATTCGTATGCATTGGGTGATTCCACTTCCTTTACTGAGAAAAGCATATGGTGGATCTGGCGCGGGCTGTTTGCCCTGGCAGACCAGATGGATGGGCAGAATAAGTCTGATGGGCTGTTAACTTACTGTAAAACCTGGGAAAATTATTTTATTGAATCCCAAAAAGCCATGAACCAAGTTCTGGAACAGTTTTCACAACCGGATGCTTCTGACGCGAAGTTAATGGCAAAGACTTACAGCACAAATAATCTGCGTTTAATGGCAGATGCCGCCATGCAGAAATATGAATTAATGATGGCTGAACTTTCCGGAAGACAAAAAGACAGGTAGTCGGAAATAAAGCAAAATAAAGGAAAAACGAAAGGAGAAAGAAATTATGGAAAAGGAGTATGTAGTACTGGAAGGAAAAGTTTTTGTGGTAGAACTTTTGTCAAATCTGGGTTCTGCAAATTACGGCTGGTGTATTTCAAAGCTTCCTGAGCAGCTCATTGTGATGGAAACAGAGAATATTCATGTTGGGGGCAGGGGCAGCGCGACAACACTGCAGAGGTTTTATTTCGGGGCAGTATCCGCAGAGCCAGTAAATGCTGAAATTTCTTTTACAATGAACTGCTGGTCAAAGCTTTCCGACGTGGCGGAAAACTTTACGGCAAAAGTGAGAATCGTTGCAAGTAATTCGGAGGAATTTGTATCTTACAGTGAAAATATGGAAAATATTGCAATACCTTATGGGTATATATATGCAAATAACAGTATACAGAATTCCTGCCAGGATTACGGATTGCCATATGACAGACTGGATGTTGCAGAAAAGTACGGCTATCCATGCGGAGTACAGGATGCGAACTTAAAGTATGGCTATCCATGTGGAATGCAGGATGCAAACCTGAAATACGGCTATCCGTGTGGAGTACAGGATGCGAACTTAAAATACGGCTATCCATGCGGAATGCAGGATGCGAACTTAAAGTATGGCTATCCATGTGGAATGCAGGATACTAATCTTAAATATGGCTATCCATGTGGAATGCAGGATGCAAACCTGAAATACGGTTATCCGTGTGGAATGCAGGATGCAAATCTGAAATACGGCTATCCATGCGGAGCGCAGGATGCAGTGCTGAAATACGGCTATCCGTGCGGAGCACCGGGTACAATCGTGGCATACGGCTATCCATGCATGGAATACACGAAAGAAACACGCCCGTATGGTTTTCCATATTAGAGGAAAGGAGAAAGGCATATGAAATATCAGCCAATTACCTGCGTATGGGAAGTAACCATGGGCTGCAATATGCACTGCGGACACTGCGGCTCTTCCTGTGCGAAACCTCTGGACGGGGAACTTACCACAGAAGAGGCACTGGATTTATGTGACCAGATTGCAAAGCTTGGGCTGAAATGGGTGACACTTTCCGGCGGGGAACCTCTTACCAGACCGGATACTCCGGAACTGGTAAAACGGCTGTCCTCTCAGGGCGTTTCTGTTAATATCATTACCAATGGGTGGCTTCTTGATAAAGCCATGGCGGAAAGATTAAAAGACAATGGCATTGCAACAGTTGCAATCAGCATTGACGGAACAAGGGAAATCCATAATGATATCCGAAAAGAAAAAGCTTTTGAGCATGCCGAAGAAAGCTTTCAGAATCTGAAGGAACTGGGAATCAGAACCGGAGCCGTTACGACCATAACCAACCGCAACATACAGATTCTTGGTGAATTAAAAGAAGAACTGATTTGCATGGGTGTAAAAACATGGCAGGTGCAGCTGGGACTTCCGATGGGGAATTTAAAAGACAGACCGGACTGGGTTCTTTCACCTGAAAAAGTGCAGGATATTATAGATTTCTGCTATGAAACAGCAAAAGAGGGAAGAATCAAAATTTATCCGGCGGACTGTCTTGGTTACTACACAAAAAAGGAACTGGAAATCAAAAAGATTTCCTACGAAACAGACATGGTTTCTTTATGGGACGGATGCAATGCCGGAATCAGGGGGTTTGGAATTCTACATGACGGAAGGATTCTTGGCTGTACTTCCATACGGAATGAAGAGTTTATTGAAAAAGAGTCCGTCAGGGAACGCTCCCTGCGGGATATCTGGGAGAATGGAAAATGTTTTGAATGGCGCAGAAACTTTAAAAAAGAGGAATTAAAGGGCGACTGCAAAACCTGCATTTATGGAAGCAAATGTCTGGGAGGATGTCCGAATACCAGACTTACCATGAATGGAGATATTCATTCCGAAAACCAGTACTGTGCCTATAACCTGAAGCTGAAAGAAATGAAAGCGAAACAGCAGGAAATAACAGAATCAAAGGGCTTGTTTGAAAAGGCCGACGGCCTGATTAAGCTGGGAATTTACCAGGAAGCCGCCATTGTTCTGTCGCGCCTGCTGGAGCTGGAACCGGAGCATGAAAAAGCACTGGTGGCAAAGGCATATGCGGAATATATGTGCGGCAATTATGAAATATGCAAAGAGGATAATGCAAAAGCGTTAGCACTGAATGAGGAAAACGCTGACGCATTAAGCGGGTATGCCATTGCACTTTTTAAACTGGGAGATGTACAGGACGGTATTAAGAACATGAAAAAAGCCGTAGCTCTTTCCGGCGGCAGAAAGGACATGCAGAGTGATTTAGCCAGAATGATGGCTGCGGAGCAAATCCCATGTTAATTCACAGCGCGATAAATTAAATATTTCTGATACAGACATGCGGTTTCTGCATGTCTGTATTTTTGTCTGCAATCCTGCTGTTTCATGGTAAAAGCATCAATGACGAATGGAACTGGTACTTTTATGGTGACCCTTTTTGTAATATAATACAAGAAGGAAAATTTAAGGAGAATAAATACGATGAAAGAGATTCTGATTGTGGAAGATGACAGCAGGATTAATGAGATGATAAAAACTGGTTTATCAAAAGCAGGTTATTCATGTGTCAGTGCGTTTTCCGGCACGGAAGCAAAATTACTGCTGGAAAGCCGCTCATTTGATTTGATGATTCTGGATTTAATGCTTCCGGGAATAACCGGGGAACAATTGTTAGAAGAGATCAGAAAAAGCAGCGCCATGCCGGTAATTGTACTGTCCGCAAAAGATGAACTGGATACAAAAGTTGACCTTTTGACGCTTGGTGCGGATGATTATATCACAAAACCTTTTGAGTTAAAGGAACTGGAGGCAAGGGTGCTCGTACAGCTTCGTAACCATGCACAGCGGGACAAAACAAACAGCCTGCTGGAATATAAAAATCTATGCCTGGATACAGAAAAGAAACAGTTGTTTGTAAGTGAAAAGCCTGTTTCCCTGACCGCCAGGGAGTACCGGATTATGGAATTATTTTTAAAATATCCCCAGAAAGTTTTTTCCAAAAACGAGCTGTATGAATATGCCTGGGAAGAATATTATATCGGGGAGGACAAGACAATCAATGTCCATATCAGCAATATCCGCGGGAAAATAAAAAAGGTTTCGGAGAGAGAATGTATTGAAACGGTCTGGGGACTGGGATTTAGGCTGCTGTAAACTTTAACATTTCTTAACCCTTTTTTGACGTATGTTTAACCATTTCCTGTTAATCTGTTACTGCAGAGATGAAAATAACAGTGATAAAGGAGGAACTTATGGAATATGTGGTAGACACTTGCGCGCTGACAAAACAGTTCCGAAAGCATAAAGCAGTAAACAATATCAGCCTGCATATCAAAAGAGGGGAAATCTACGGCTTTATTGGAAGAAACGGTGCCGGAAAAACAACTTTTATGAAGATGGTATGCGGGCTTTCTGTACCGACGTCAGGAGAACTGAAACTGTTTGGTGCGGCAGGAAAAGAAGCTGCAAAGTACCATAGCCGTATCGGCAACCTGATTGAACAGCCCGGATTGTACAGCGAGATGACTGCATGGGAAAATCTGCACATGAAATGCCTTGCGCTTGGAATCCATGAAGAAGACTATGAGAACAGGCTGCTTGCCACCGTTGGACTGGCGGACGCAGGAAAGAAACGTGTCAGACAACTGTCCCTCGGAATGAAACAGCGTCTGGGAATTGCCATGGCACTGGTGGGAAAACCAGACCTGCTGGTTCTGGACGAACCGGTCAATGGACTGGACCCACAGGGAATTGCAGAAGTCAGAAAGCTTTTATTAAAACTGAAAGCCGAGAAAAATATGACAATTTTAATCTCCAGCCATATTCTGGAGGAACTTTATAAAGTGGCGGATACCTTTGGCATTATCCATAATGGAGTACTGATTCAGGAATTGTCAAAGGAAGAACTGGATGAAAAATGCAGCGACTACACCGAAATCCTCACGAAAGATGCAAAGAAAGCATGTCCGGTGATTGAGCAGACGGGCTGCCGGAATTACCAGGTAATGCCTGATAACAGTATTCGTATTTTTGACGTGATACCGGAACCCGGAAAACTGAATATGAAACTGGTAAATGAGGGCTGTATGGTAGAGTCCATGCATATGGTTTCCGGTAATCTGGAAGAGTATTTTCTGAATTTGACAAGGGATTAGGGGGTGTCAGGATGTTGAATTTAATCAGAATGCATTTATACCGGATGGCAAGATCAATCAGTTTATGGATAGTTATGGTTATCATGGTTGCGAGCTGTGCTTTTTCAAGCTGTATGCAAATAGTATCTCTGGATATTACAGGTCCTCTCTGGCCGGACTATGAAGAGTCAGAGAGTGGTTTTGGACTTTTCTTTTCTCCGCCGGCAGGTAAGTATGGGGAGGCTGCTTCTTTTCTGGAGTTTTATAGTTCCGATTTATCATCCGGGATTCTTCTTGTGTTCCTCTCTATCGCCTGTGCCATCTTTTACGGAGAGGAAATAAAAAGCGGTTTTTTGAAAAATATTACGGGGCAGACAAGAGATAAGACGGATATTTTTTGGTCAAAGGTTATCTTCACCATACTCCTTACCTTATTTATGATGCTGCTTTATGGCATAGCAAAGTTTATTGGGCTAAAGCTGCTGTTTCCCAAAGAATATACGCTGCGGTTTGCATCAGAATGCTGGCCGGCAATCCCATTTATATTGGTAGGAAATTTTATCCTGCATCTGGCGTTTGCAGGAGGAATTGTGTTACTTACCATGTTATCCAGAAGTACAACAGTAGGCAGTATTGTAGGAATATTTACTGCTCTGGGTCTGCCGGGAGGTGTTCTGGGTATGATGGAGGAATCGTACAACGTGGAGCTGGTAAAATATCTGATAACAACCAATGTACACAATATGCGGATTGCGACAATATATAATGAATGGATTGGATATTCGGAAAAAGATATTTATTTTGCACTGGGTGCAGGTTTTTTCTTTTTCATTCTTTATGAAGTGCTGGGAGCGGTTTATTTTACTAAAAAAGATGTGGATTAAAGGCGGAAAATTTTATGGAATGGTTTTGTCTCGGAACTGTTTTTTTACTGTTTGTTTTTATTTTGAAATACTGCATTTACCGGCGGCAGATTCATGAAATCTGCCGCCAGCTGGACTTTATGCAGAAAGAAACAACAAATAAAAGAATCCAGACAGATTTGTCCAGAAAAGAAATTATAAATCTTGCGGAGCAGATTAACTATATGGCGGACAGAAAGGAAGAAGAAAGTCTTTCCATTAAGAGTAAAGAGCAGCAGTTAAAGGAAACGCTGGCAAATATATCGCATGATATCCGTACACCTCTCACATCCATGAAAGGTTTTTTTGAGTTATATACGCAGGAAGGAGAACCGGAAAAAAAGGAGTATTTTGAGCAGGTAATCCGGGAAAAAATGGATGATTTAACAGTTCTGCTGGAGGAACTTTTCACCTATACAAAACTGCAGAATGAAACCTATGAACTGCAGCTTGAGCAGCAGGATTTTACAAAGCTGGTACTGGACAGTCTGTTTTCTTTTTACGGTCAGTGGAAGGAAAAAGGAATTTCCCCCGTGCTGTCTGTGGATGAAGATACGGTAATGGTTTTATGTAATGACACGGCGGTCAGGCGTATCCTTACCAATGTTCTGCGCAATGCCATGCTGCATGGGGACGGGGAGATTGAAATACGCTATCAGGTGAAAAAAGACGGAGTGTTATTCCGGTGCTGTAACGGATTTCAAAGTGCAGGGGAACCCGACATGGAGCGTGTGTTTGAACGTTTTTATAAAGGGGACAGCGCCCGCCGGGAATCTTCCAGCGGACTGGGTCTGTCCATTGCAAAGGAGCTGGCGCTGCGGATGGACGGGAACATGGAAGCACGGGCAGAGGACGGGAGGTTTCTGGTTGAACTTGTATTTCCCCGCGCAGGGGCTGGGTTATTTTTTATGGGCTGATTTATAATATTTCCAGTATGGAATTGCGAATGCTATAAACATTACCAGATATACTACAAACATTACGCAGAAAAACACCAGTAAACCATAGTTGAAAGGTGTATGAACCCGGCTTTGCATAATAATTTGCGGGATAATTATCGAAAAGAACATTACAACAAGAGGTATCATACGCCCCGCAAAAACCCGTTTCATCATATCCAGCCGGGAAGCATCGTCACAGAAGATTTCTTCCTCTGTTTTTTCCATTTCAGAAGCTGCCTTGCGAAAATAACTGTAACCTACATAGTTCTGCAGATATTCCCAGCCGCAGTCGCTGAAGAGCTGAATATATTCGTATTTCTGGTAAATGCTGTCCGGATTGTAGTCTAACTGGTAGATCATATCTTTTGGTTCACATTTTTTAAAATGGTACAGACAAAGACCATTAACCGCGACAAATTCCCAGCCTTTTTTATGCTGTTCCCTTAAATATTTTTCTTCTTTCTTCCATTCGGGAATAGAGAAAAATCTGATTTCGGTTTTGAAATTTTCCATATTATTTTGCCTCCTCCATGCTTTCATATAAGCGCTCAATCCGCTTCATTTCCAAATCAAGCACTTGTTTTCCAAGCTCTGTAATGCAATAAATTTTGCGGTTTTCCTCTTCCCTGATAAATTGAATCAGACCGTCTTTTTCCATTTTTGACAGACTTCCGTACAACGTTCCCGGACTGATTTTTATTTCTCCGTGCGTTAACTGTTCTGTTTTTTTTACAATACCGTATCCATGTGCTTCTTCCCTCAGACACAGCAAAATGTAAAAACCTGTTTCGGTCATTGGTACATATACTTTTTTAATATGACTATCCATGATACCACCTTACTCAGCACTGCTATATATCGAACTTCGATATGTGCAGTATAGCACTGCGATATAGTAATGTCAAGGGAAAAATGTTAAACAGATGGACTGTTGTCAATAACATGCCAAAATGATATAATCAAGAAAATTACAGCATCATTGTCTGCAGCATATTTTAAGCAGTTGCGGCAATGGCGGAATAAAATATCGGAGGAGGAAAAACAGTGTTTAAATTTGAAAAATCAGAAACAATGCTGGAAAACGGCGGGGGATTGAATATTGCGGATCTGCTTGATATTGATGATACACAAATGTACCAGGCTGCATTTTTAGGACGGTGTAAGACATTATTCGGCGAGCCGTACAGCACCAGTGATGACAATGAGGCTCTGTATTCCTATTACATAAAAGCACTGGAGGAAGATGGCAGTGAGGTAAATCTGGAGATATATTACGGTTCCGGCGGACCGTCAGTTGGCGTGGAGGACAGCGAAACCGGGGAACGGGCAGCCATTGAACTGGCAAAGCTGATTATGGAAGCAGAGCCGGCGGACTATAAGATTGCAAGCAGTTATGATGATCTTTCCGTGCGGATTGTAATGGGGGTGGAGAACGGAGAACCATTTTATAAAACGCTGCTGCCGGGAATGTCCGAGGATATGCCGGAAGAGGAAATGATGAAGGCAATGGAAGAGTTTTTTGGATAATCAGATGCAGCATTGTTCGGAATGATAGTCAGATAAATATGATTTTATGTGTGAGGTTGCCCTGCCAAACAGGGAAATTTCTTTTGTCTATAACAAGGAAATTTTTCAAAAGCTGGATATGGCTTTTAGTGGAAAAAAGGTCGAAATTGCAACAGAATCATTTGAATTACAGGAGGTAAGACATGAATTCATTTAAGATAGGGGATACAGAATTTGGCGTAGGAAATGTTCATTTTTCGATTGAAAATAATCTGGTTAATCTTGAGATTAACGGAAATGAAAAGATACTGGATGAGCTGGCAGGGGAGGAAAACAGCAGATGGGGCTGGGCATTATATCCGCCACGGATTTATTTCCGCAGCGTGCCGTATGATGGTGAATGTATTGTGATTGATGAGAGTAATCTTTATGATTATGACATTTCACTTTATATGATGGAGCATAATGATTTTACAGGAACACTGAAAATTACAGATGAAAATATTCAGATTCAGGGGATGGCTGGTATGATGGACGGGGTGTTGCCGGTTTCTGTATGTGTTGAAAGAAATACTGCCGGGATTTGAGGAAGTAATATCATCTTATAAGATGGAGCAGGTGACAGTATGAGTTTATTTACTGATATAAAAAATTATCCCCCCGCAAATGAGCAGGAAGCACGGGACAAAGAGCAGATGCTTTTCTATATGGAACATAACATAGATTACCTGTCCCGCGAAAACCAGACGGCACATTTTACAGCTTCCGCATGGACCATAAACAAAGAGTGCACGAAAACATTAATGGTATACCATAACATCTATCATTCCTGGTCATGGATTGGCGGTCACGCCGACGGAGAGGAAAATTTACGCTTAGTGGCAATGCGGGAGCTGCAGGAAGAAACGGGCGTTAAAAATGCACTTCTGGTAAATCCTGAAATTTTCAGTTTGGAATTACTGACAGTAAACGGGCATATAAGAAAAGGAATTTATGTACCGGGGCATCTGCATATGAATGTTACATATCTGGCAGAGGCGGATGAGAATGAAACGCTTACCGTAAACGAAGCAGAAAACCAGGCAGTAAAATGGTGGACGTTTGAGGATGCCCTGAAGGTGTCAGAAGAGCCGTGGTTTGTGGAATGGATTTATAAGAAACTGATTGCAAAGTGCAGACAGAAAACCGTAACATATTAGAAGAGAAACAGGACAGGGAAAATGGATAAAGAAAAGTATTTTAAAGAAAAATCAGCGGAGTACCAGAAATTTATAATTGAAATGACAAACAAAAACCAGGAATATTTTGGTGATGTGGAAAGAAGAAGTCTGGAGCTGTTTGGCATGCAGCCTCTGTTTTTTAATCCGGAGGAATATAAGGATGGATTTTATGAAGCAGTGTCGCAGAAGGACTGGCAGTCAGTAAATGATTTTTTATATCAGGAGATGTGTTACTGGCTGGTTCCGATGAGTGACGGAGGGGGCGGGTACGACCACTGTTTTTATTTTTATCAGGCAATGGAAGCTTATGCATGTAATGCAGAGCATGTACTGGAAAAAATATATCCATATAAACTGGGGCTTACAGAAAATGGATATCCTTTTTATGTGGCCGGTTCCAACCTCATAATCGCAAAATATTATCATGACGGGGATATGTTAAAAAAGGCAGTGGAAAAGGCAGAAAAATTCTCAAAAAGCAGGGCTTCCAAATTTGAACGCCTTGTGGTTCAGTTTCTTCTGGATATCCTTAACGGGGATTTTGAATCAGCAAATGGTAATCTGTTAAATGTATGCAAAGGCTATGGCAGGATAGAAAAGCCAATGCAGGCAATTAAGGATATCTGTATTCCGGCACACGGACTTTACTGCATTGCAAAAAGCTGGCTGGCAAAAGAGGAATTTGCCAGTATAAAAATGCCGGAGCATAAAGCTTTTTTACAGGAATACGCGCAGTGGCGAATAAATACTTCTGATATCATCCTGAAACCGTATATGATATATCCGCAGGAGATGGACATATTTAATAAAATCTATGCCATGCCGACAGCAGAAACACTGCTTACGCAGGAGCGTCTCACAGATAAATCAAAGCTCAGACCGGTCATTGATAACAAAAGGATGCATCAGATTTTTACAGAGCAATTAAAAGGAGATTAAAAATGGCAGAATTCTGGGAACTGGTTGATATAAATAAAAAGAAGACAGGAATCATACACGAAAGAAAAAAGGGGAATCCTGTTCCTGCAGGAATGTACCATCTTTCCGTGGATATCTGGGTGAAAAACAGCAAAGGGGAACTTCTGCTGACACAAAGGCATCCCAATAAACATTACGGACTGCTGTGGGAATGCAGTGGAGGGGCCGTGACTGCCGGGGAAAGCAGCATAGAAGGCGCCTGCAGGGAACTGTATGAAGAAACCGGGATAAAGGCAGACTGCGGGGAGCTGGTTTATCTTGGTGACACCATAAAAAGTGATTACATTGTGGAAACCTATCTTTGCAAAAAGAATTATGAAAATATAGAACTGAAGCTGCAGAAAGAAGAAGTGGCGGATGCCCTGTGGATTTCACCGGAGCGGCTGGAAAGCAGCAAAGAAATGTTAGTGGATCTTGTCTGGGAAAGATACTGCCAGTTTAAAGATAAAATTAAAACTATGTAGGGAAGAAAAGCTGCACCGGGAAAACAGCGTAGAGTTTGCGGAATATTTACTGCGGTTAATAAAAGAATAAATCTATATGGAATATAATTCCAGAACCGTCTGCGTTATACATGTCTGAAAAGTTTTCAAATTTTTTAAAAATCCCCGCACATTTCCCCTATTCATTCGTTAAACATTATGGAAGGTGTCCTGCGAAGCAAATTTAGCATGGGCTGATGTTCAAGGAGGAAGGCAAATGCGAAGCATTTCTTAAAATGCCTTCCGACGCATGCCGCTGAGCAGAGCGAAGGGGCGATACCAAAAGGAGGAGGACAAATTTGTATGTCAATTGATCTGGAAGAGCAGTATGACAAAATCTACCGGTACTGTTACTATAAGCTTCGTCATACCCAGCTGGCAGAAGACATTACACAGGAGACCTTTCTTCGTTACCTTGAAAGCAGGGGTACAGAAGATGCCGGACGGCCGCTGGCATTTTTGTATACCATTGCTGGAAATCTCTGTATTGATGAATACCGGAAGCGGAAATTTTCGGAACTGCCAGAGGAGCTGCCGGGCGAGAATCCGGAAGGAGCCATGGTGGATTCTGTCATACTGGCGCAGGCATTGCATGAGCTGACTGAACAGGAACGGGAGCTGGTGCTTCTTAGGTATGTGAATGAAGTACCGGTTGCAGACCTCGCAGGAATGTATGGAATTTCCCGCTTTGCACTGTACAGGGAAACAAAAAAAGTATTAAAAAAACTGGAAAGGAGGATTTCGGATGAACCGGATAAATAAAGAACAGCTGAAAAAACTGTATGAAGCGCCGGAACCCACCGGTAAAAGGGCGTTTTTCCGCGGACTGGAACTAAAGCCTTTAAATACAGGAAAAATCCTGTGGATGCAGTGCCGTTATATTTCATGGTGGGAATGGATTTTGTCAGTTTTTGTTCTTGGGGGAACTGTAATACTGGAATTTTTTTACGGAAAAAATGTGTTAGGAATACTCCTTTCCGTTGTACCGCTTTTTGCAGTGATTGGCGTATCGGACAGCGTGCGTTCTGTCACATGGGGAATGAGTGAGCTGGAAATGTCGGCAAGGTTTTCTTTAAAAAGTATTGTACTGGCAAGAATGGTTGTCGCAGGAATTGTAAACGCTGTTCTGGAATTGTTATTTGCTTTTCTGGCGGGCGGGGATTTTGGCAAAAATGTTTTGTATCTGCTGGTGCCGTTTCTGATAAGTGCATACGGAAGTCTGATTCTGGTAAGAAAAATTTCCGGAAGGGACGGAGTCTATGCATGTGCTGCATTTGGGATTACGGTAGGGATTGCTGCATCGTTTAGTGCATTACAGCTTAGCTGGCTCTACCAGGCGCAGTATACCGGCTTCTGGCTTCTGGCTGTCTGTTTTCTGCTGTGTCTGACATTTGTGGAAAGTAAACGCAACATCCGAAATCTGGAGGAAATCGTATGGAATTAAAAGCAGACCGATTAACAAAACAGTATAAAAACAAGATTGCCGTAGACCGGATATCCTTTC
Source organism: uncultured Lachnospiraceae bacterium (assembly GCA_947566705.1). Taxonomy (GTDB): domain Bacteria; phylum Bacillota; class Clostridia; order Lachnospirales; family Lachnospiraceae; genus Roseburia. The sequence continues at coordinate 45,164 of CANOLA010000013.1, forward strand.
GTTTTAAAGAAGGGGTATATGGGCTGTTAGGTGCAAATGGAGCAGGGAAAACCACATTTATGCGGATGCTCTGCGGAATATTAACGCCGACCGGCGGGGAGGTGTCCTTTGACGGGATTCCGGCAGAAACAGAGGAATACCGGGCATGCCTGGGTTATTTGCCGCAGGATTTCGGGTATTATCCTAATTTTACCGGCTGGGATTTTCTTATGTATATGGCGGCATTAAAGGGAATCAGCAAAAAACAGGCCATACGCAGGACAAAAGAACTTCTGGAGCTTGTTTCACTTACGGAAATGGCAAAGAAAAAAATAAAGACCTATTCCGGGGGAATGAAGCAGCGGCTTGGGATTGCCCAGGCGCTGTTAAACGATCCCAAAATTCTGATTCTGGATGAACCTACCGCCGGACTGGATCCAAAAGAGAGAGTGCGGTTTCGCAATCTGATTGAAGAAACCGGAAAGGATAGTATTGTTATTTTATCCACACATATTGTGTCCGACGTGGAGCATATTGCGGATACAATTTTAATGATGAAGGACGGCCGGATGATTTTCCAGGGTGCCAGGGAAGAAATCACGGAGGATCTGGAGGAGTTTTATCTGAAGGAGTTCGGGGATGGTAAAAACTGAAAAACACAAAAATGACAGAAAGGATAAGATGCAGAAAATGGGACAGTTTCGTACATTGTTTTTTTATGAAATGAAAAAAATCTCACAGCGGAAAAATACATGGATTACGTTCGGCGCTTTGCTGGTGTTATTTCTGGGTTTGATTGCAGGAAGACAGCTGGCTTCCACGTATATTGACGGTGAATTTCTGGAAACAAAAAAAGAGGGGTTTGCCATTGACCGGGAAAACGGGCTCGTGCTTTCCGGAAGAAAACTGGATGATACGCTGTTTACTGAAGTAAAAAATGCGTATGCGCTGGCTGCGGATAAGGACATAAAGTATTTCCTGACTAAGGAGTACCAGAGCAGTGTAAGGCCGTATAGTGGGATATATGACATTATCCGTCTTACTTCCGAGCTTTCGTCTGTGACGGAAGAAAATTTTTACGCCGCGAGGGAAGCAGCATTAAAAGAAAGCCAGGATGATTATAAATTATCAGAAGCAGAAAAAGAATACTGGCGGGGGAAAGAAAAAAAAGTGGCGAAGCCTTTTACTTACCAGTATGCAGATGCGTACAGTTATCTGGACAGTATGAACGGTATTTACATGGTACTGTTAATGGTTTCCTTTATGCTTGCAATCTGTATGAGTAATGTGTTTACAGAAGAGCACGGGAGAAAGACCGACCAGTTAATTCTCTGCACCCGTCTGGGAAGAAAACAGACGTATCTTGCGAAAATTCTCGCGGGGTCTGTCTTTTCGTTTGTGACAGGACTTTTGTTTCTTGCAATAGTTACCGTGGGTGCTTTTATTTCGTTTGGGATCGAAGGGTTTTCAGCAATGCTGCAGCTGATTGCTCCGAATTATTCCTATCCGATGACATTGGGGCAGGTGTTTTTCGTTATGGCGGGAATACATCTTCTGGCATGTATTCTGACCGGAGTTTTTGCCATGGTGCTTTCTGAAATCACAAAAAGCAGTATCGGAACCATGGCAACAGTTGTGGCAATTTTATTTCTGGCAAGACTCATACCGGTTCCGCCGGACTGGAGGCTTTTACAGGCAGTGAATTTCTTTCCGATTAACATGTTAAAGCTGGATGCTGGCTTTACGGATATGCGTCTGCTGTCAATTTTTGGACTGAAATTTACATCGTGGCAGTTTGTCCCGTTTTTGTATATTTTTCTTATTGTGCTGCTGTTTTTTACTGGAAAAAAAGTGTACTGCAGGTTTCAGGTGCAGGGGAGATAAAAAAGTGTCTTCGGACACTTTTTTTATATCATAGGAAAGACCTTGCTGATGTGAAGTGATAAAGTGTATGACTTTCCTATGATATAAAAACTTTATGCGCACTCGCGTGAATGGAATATGTCAGCAAAAGCTGACCACGCTCGGCGCGGCAAAGTGTTCAAGCCACTCATGAATGAGGGGTATGGGGAGCTGAAGTGGGCTTGTCCACTTTGTTCTATTTTTTTGATAGAAATGGGAAACCTCATTCGTATACTTAAGTGTAAAGCGAAATTTCCGGAAAGATTTACACGAGCCGAGGTTCAGGAGAAAGGATACCCGATGAAGATAGATGAAGATAATTTTATTTATCAGTTACATATGAAAAATGAGGATGCACTGATGTATGTAATTGATGAATACGGAGGTCTTATTAAGGCTGTAATCAGGAAAAATATGTCGTGTCTTAAATTGAAGCAGGATGAGTGTTTTAACGATGTGCTTCTTTCAATTTGGGAGCATATAGATTCTTTTCAACCTGAAAATAACAGTTTCAGAAACTGGATTGCAGCAATTGCAAAGTATAAATCAATTGATTATATGCGAAAGCACAGGTATGAGACTGACAGGATCGTTTATGACGAAATGGAAAATTATGAATTACTAAGTGAAGACAGAGTGGAGATTCTTGATCATGAAATTTCGGCACGAACGGAAGAACTGTTGTCAGTACTTAAACCTAAAGACCGGGAAATTCTGATAAGAATATATGCAAATGAGGAACCGGTGGAACAGGTAAGCCGGGATTTGAATATTGAAAAATCAGTTATCTACAACCGGGTTTCACGGGCAAAAAAGAAACTGCGAACACAAAAAGGAGTATAATTATGGAAGATATTTTTGAATTACTGAATCATGCCAAAATGGATCTGGAAGAGTTTGAAAACCAGAAATTATCCGATTACGAAAGTAAAATTGCTAAAAAGCAGATTTTAAAGGAAGTTCGGAAAATGGAAAACAGTAAAAAAACATGGAAAAAGACAGTTGCAGCCGCCGCCTGTGTCTGTGTAATATTAGGAATGGGAACTGTCAGCGTGGCGGCAGGATGGCTGCCGGTACCAGATTCTATTAAGACAATATTTAGAATTAATACAGATGATGAATTAGAGGTGGCCGGTAAAATGGGAACATCTACAGATATTGTGGCTGAAGATAATGGCTATAAGATTTCTGCGGAAGGAATTATCGGCGATGGTAAAAACATAGGAATCGCTTTTAAGATTGAGAAATCTGACGGCAGTACCTTACTGGATAATGGCGAAGTGCCGGAGGCAGTTGATTTTTATCCAATAAATGACAGTGATGATTCATGGTCCCATGGTATAACTGGAAATGTTGATGGCAGTAATAATGCAAACTGCATTGAATATTATATTGCATTTACTTACAGAGACAGTGTAGAAGACCATGTTTTTATATCCCTGGAAGATATGCAGTTACGGGCTGGTGATGCGCAGACAGATATTTCAGGAACATGGGAATTTGATATTCCTTTTGAAACACAGGATTTATTTGTTAATCTTGCTAAAGGACAGGAGTTCGAATATGGTAACAGTAAAGGAACAATGGATGAACTTATGATATCCCCTATAGGATATTCTGTCAGGGTTACAACAGCAGATCCGCTGTCAGACAGCGATTTTATTGATATGCCAATGGAAATTCATTTAAAAAATGGAGATGTGGTTGAACTTTGTGGTGGATGCGGACCTGAGGATAATGATGATGGAACCTGGTCCTGGAGGTCAGACGGAGTTTATGGGAATATGATACTTTTGGATAACATGGAAAGTGTTGTTATCGGAGATACGGAATTTGCAATGAGATAAAAGACTGGAGCAGCTCAGCTTGAACTGCTCCGGTTTTTTTGCGATGTGTTCTGTCGCACAGTCCTGTTTTAAATTATATGTCATGTATAATCCCCTTTTTTGTTTTCTGGTAATTACTGCTGAGGGGGATAAGAAGTTTACCCTCAGTGTAATATGGTCCATATTATATTAGTTTAAATATGGCACGGCAATGTCTGGCAGGCTGTACTTATGCCAGTTTTTATATTGGGCATTTACGAAATACTGAAAACTGCGGCTTAAACAAATTTTGTTGTTGATTATAAGAACATATCAGTATATAATTGAATTATAAACATTGTAAATAAAATTAAAAAGGAATAAGCGTTATTTTATATATAATCAGTATTTAAAGAGAAATATCAGAAAGCAGAGGGGGAATAGGTATGGTTATAGGGGTA